>NZ_JBWKKU010000091.1:0-32277 GCF_056431445.1 Saccharopolyspora sp. NPDC045941 | reverse complement strand
CTCTTCTACCAGGACCCCACGCCCACTCTCTTCAAACCCCCGGGCACACACCACCTCAAGACCTCAGCCCCCATCCCACTGAGATCACCTCAATGTGAGTTGATCAAGTCTGTCGTGATCGCTTCTTGTGGTTGATGATCTCTCCCTGCGTTTGGTGCCCAATGAGCTGTGGGCGTTGGCGGAGCCGCTCATCCCGCGGCTCGAACCGCGACCGCAGGGGGGTGGGGACGGCACCGGTGGATGACCGAGCCGTGATCACGGCCATCGTGCGAGCAGTCGCTGTTCCCCGGCATTGACAGCGCCGGTGGCTATGTCGCCCTCGGCTCGCAGCGTCGTGCGCATCGACGAATTCCTCGAACCCGCCGACGTAGCGGCGCTGGCCGACGCGGGCCTGACCGCCTACCAGGCCGCCGCGAAGGCCGCCAGAACCCTGCGGCCTGGAGACCACTGCGTGGTGATCGGCGTGGGCGGGCTCGGGCACATCGGGATCCAGGTGCTGAAGGCGCTGACCTCGGCCGAACTCGTCGTCGTGGACCGCAATTCGGACGCCGTGAAGCTCGCCGTGTCCATCGGAGCCGGCCACAGCGTCGTCGCTGACAGCGACTGGTCCTGGCTCGGAAAGATGTCCGTGCTAAGCGAGTCCTGAACACCCGCAATTCCACTTTCGGTTGGAGGAAGCAATGTTCGCACACGGGAAATCGTCACGCGTCGCACTGGTCACGGGTGCCGCGTGAGGCATCGGCAAGGGTATTGCGCTGCGTCTGCCCGCTGACGGCCTGGACGTCGCGAGCTTCGTGTCCTACCTGGCCTCACCGGACTCCGACTACATGACCGGTCGGTCGATGATGATCGACGGCTGCATCCAGTTCTCCTGATCGCTGTCGCCTCCATCGTCGCCGTTGTTGCTGTCCCACGATCCGCGCCGTTTCTTCTTCGGTTGCACCGCCATTAGCACTGCGGTTGCGGCCATCGCTAACAAACCCAGCCCCAAGTATGAGGTCCGGCGAGCTCAGATTGCCTGGATGTGGCTCTCCAGGCCCGGTCACTGAAGGGCGCTAATCCGAAGTGGACGATGATATCGAGGATGTTGCTGCGACGACAGCCGCTGAAGTGCCGGGAGGTCGCCAGCCTGCAGAGTTCGACCGGCCAGGACTTGACCACTTCGTCGTCGCCTTTGCGATCACCTTCGAAGCACGTACCCTCCCGCCAACGATTAGTTACTCCGCGCACGCATCGCAGCAGCACCGGAACTGGCCCTCTGAGAAGGTACGCCCCCTCCCAGTTGCCCACAGGTTTCAAGCATCGCTCCGTCGTATGGCGAGTCGCAGCGTTGCGAGAGTCCCAGTGCGGTCGGCTGCGAAAGATAGTGGGATGCCTTTTGAGCAGACTTACTGGCCTCCATCCGGACCGCATCCAAATTCATCGAATTAACCGGGCCCGCGACGGAAATCCCGGCCACAATCCGCTTATCCGCACCGAAGATCGGAACCGCAACCTCAGCTTCGTCAGAAAGATATTCGCCATGTGAGTACGCCACGGATTTCCGGCGAACAATCGTCAGCTCGCAGCTGAGATCGCCAACCCTTGTAATCGTCATTGCTGTGAACCGCTTCAGCCCCCGCTCGGCGAGCCCGGCGATGACGTCATGCTCATATGAGAGGAACAGTTTGCCCACTGCGCTGCAGTGAGCCGGCACCGGCTGCCGGAATCTGTCGTTGTGCCAGTGATGATGCAGCCGATCCGAGTAGAAGACGTGGCCCCGGTGCAACACTCCAACGCTCACCGCAGAATGCGTCCGCTCATATAGCGACAGTAGGAAAGGCATCAGCTTACGCTGCAGTGCAGCAGTCCGAATTGCTTCCGGTCCCGGCTGAAGCATTTGGTTGCCAAGTGTGTAACCATCACCTGCTCTTTCTGCAAACCCTCGCGCAACGAGCGTGTTCAAGATCCGGTGCACGGTTGCCTTGGAGAGACTAGTAGCACGGGCAAGGCCGGATAGGCTGGACGGCGAACCGTGCGCTGCCAACGCCTCCAGAAGCGACAACGCTCGATCAACGCTGCGCGTGAAGCCTCCTTGCGTCTCTGCGCGATCCGAGGCATGGCATGGCTGCTCTCTCATCGTCACACGCTCCTCGTTTGTAGGACTGGGGAACTGCAGGCTTGCCTAGGTGCAGGAGCAGCAACAGACCTAGATAGAAATATGTGCACTTTTGATCGCCCTGATCGGGTCACACGGACAGGCACCGGCGGGGCCCGCGCCGGGACTTCACGGCGGGGTTCGCCAAGCCAGAGGCTTGAGGGCGTGAGCGTCGTTGGTATTGACGGCCGAGGCCGCGACATCCGGCGCCAGTCTCACCCGGTCGGACAGTGCATGGATCCTTCGACCCGGGTTTCCCGCGGTGCACGGAGCTGAGACCGGTCAAAGACCCCTATTTCTTGGTCGGGACCAGTCGATCATTCCCCGGCTGTCGAGTTCATCGAGTACCGCGCGATGCGACCTGCGCCATAATCTGGCTTTCGTCCACTCGGTGAAGCGGCGAACCGTGGTAGAGACCTTCACCCCGAAGCTGGGCGGCAGGTGTCGCCACACGGACCCACTGGTCAGGACGAACACCGTCGCGGTGAACACAGCACGATCGTCCACGTGAGACCGTCCGCCTGCGGCAGTCTCCGCCAAGGTTTCGCCGCTACGTCTTGAGCCGCCACATCTACGTCCACAACGTCACGTAACTGGTGTTCCGCAGCGTGGAACGATCCGGATCGTTGCAATCACAACCGTGCTTATCCTTGCGGCGATCCGACTTCCAGCAGACCGCCTCTTCAGGTGATCGGAGCGGCAGCATGTCAGAAACAATTTTGCCCGAGTTCTCCGCAACGACGTCCGCCTTTGTGCCGCGTGCCCGCGGGGTTGGGATGATCACGAGTACAGAGCTGCACCGGAAGTTGCTCGACGTGGTGGCCAAGCACGACTTCGATGAGCTTCGTGCGCTCTACCATGACGACTACGTCTACCACAACGCCAGCAGCGCTGAGCGGCACGGTGCTGAAGCAGGGGTTGAGGTGGCGCGCACGTACACAGAGGCATTTCCCGACATGAGTTTCGACATCCGGCACATCAACGATGCCGGTGACGGACGCTCGCTCGCCGAGGTCGTCGTGCATGGCACCAACACCGGCCCACTGTATGGGATGCCCGCGACCGGCCGGACGATCTCACTCCTGATGGCCAACGTCATCGAAGTGCGTTCAGGTCTGATCTACCGCGAGTTCGAGTACTACGACTCCATGAGTCTCCTCGGTCAACTGGGTCTCGCGGGAAAGGTGATCTGATGCGGGAAACCTCCGCATGCTCGGACTACAACGTCGTGGTGGTGGGCGCTGGCATCGCCGGCCTCACCGCGGCGTTTCTCCTGCAGCGCGAAGGATATCGCGTCACGGTACTGGAGAGCTCGACTAGAGACGAGGTCGGGGGACGCATGGCGAACGTGGACCACGGCGGCTTTCCCGTCGACCTCGCCGCTTCCCTGCTGTCCTATCGGTATCAGCATCTCCTCCGACTCGCGGCAGCGGTGAACGCTCGGCCGCTCCGGTCGTCGAGCCTGGTCGGTGTAGTGAAAGAGGGACGCGTCCAACGTATCAACGTCAAGTCCTTGCCGCGTATGGCAGCAGGCCTGCTAAAGCTGGTGCCACCGACCGACGCGGTTCGCCTCCTGATCGACTACGCCCGACTGCGGCCCTCGCTCAGCTGGGAGGACATGTCGTCGATGTCCACGCATGATCACCATTCGGTCTCCGAGTACGCGGCCCGGCGGGGCATCAGCAACGCGACCGTGGACTACGCGCTCGATCTGCTGTGCATCCTCGCCTCCTTGGAGGACGCCGAAGTAACGTCGAGTATCGGGCCCTTCATGATCCTGCGCAGTCTGCTCGGGGGAGGGGGGTTCTTCACCTCGACGGCCGGGGTCGGCTTTCTTCCCCAGGCGCTCGCCGAGCACGTGGTGGTCGAGCACGAGGCGACTGTTCTGGCTGTAGAGGAGCGTGCGGGAGAGGTCGAGGTGACCTGGTGTCGTGACAACGCGACGACAACCGTCCGAGCGGAAGCATGTGTGATCGCGGTGCCGCCGCCGCTCGTCCATGGGATCTACCCCCAGCTTCAAGAAATCGAGAGAACGGCGTTCGAATCGCTGCGGTACGCCGCGAGTATCCACATCGCATTCGGGCTGGACCGGCCTACTTCGGCCAAAGAGGTCGTTCTCGACTTCCCACGCAAGGAGCATCCGGACATGTGCGGATTCGTGTTGCCGCACAACATGGCGGAAGGACGCGTGGCCGCGGGACGTGGCCTCGCCATGGCCCACTTCCGCGGCAACTGGTCGGCGTCACACCTCGACTCGGACGATGAGTTTCTGGCGGCCGCAGCCCTGGCCGGAGCGCGACACCTGCGGGTGCTCCCTGAGCTTGAGAGTCACGCCGAACTGCTCCGCGTCTGCCGCGTTCCTCAGGGTATCGTGGTCCGTCGTCCCGGTGACTACCGAGCGTTGAAGGGGCTCAGCGCGGCACGTCCGGCAGAAAGCAGAGTCCAGCTCGCTGGCGGCGACTTCCTCGCGCACTCGACGACCAATCACAGTGCCGCCTCCGGGATGCTCGCCGCGCAACGAATCGGGCGCGTACTCAGCACCCCGATTCCGGCGAGAGTGAGGTAGCCATGCCAACTTTCGATCTGACAGCGCAACGCATAGGCGTTCCATTTTCGCCGGCGCGCAGTCCGCACGCGGCAGTACTCGACGCCAACCTCACCGCCTGGCTGAACGAAACGAGTGTCGTCGGCGACGGGGCTGTCGCGCGGCGCGTGCGAGCAGCTTGCTTCAGCGACCTGATCGCTTCCGTGTATCCCCAGGCTGGGTGTTCAGAGCTCAATCTCATCGGACGCCTCATCGTCTGGATGTTCGTCTACGACGACCACTTCGACCCTCATCGACTTGGCCTGGCACCCGACCGGGCGCACCAGGCTGCTGACCAGCTCGCTCGAGTTCTCCGCAGCAGCGGTTCGCCGGGCTCACATGAACCACTGTGGCACGCGCTGGACGAGCTGTGGCACCAGGGCTTTCGCGAGGTCGACCCCCTGCTCAGGGAACGTCTTGCCGACCATCTCCTCGTTTTCGCCAGAGGAGTCGCGTTAGAGGTGTCGATGCGGGTGGACCAGAAAGTGCCGCTACTGGACGCCTACATCGACCTGAGGCTGGAGACCTTCGCTTGGCTGGTTCTTGTAGACCTGATCGAGGTTGCCGAAGGCATTCCGGTGCCGCAATGCGTACGTAACACAGACACCTATGCCGATCTAATCCGCACCACGGGCAGGATGATGTTCCTCATCAACGACTTGTACTCGTTGAACAAGGAGATCGCCGCCGGCGAAACCCACAACATCGTCTTCGTACTCCAGCGGAAGTACGGCAACGAGCTTTCCGAGGCGTTCGCCAAGGCGGTCGATCTCTTCCGCAACGATGTCGTTCGTTTCGTCGAGCTCCGCACGCGACTGGAAAGGATGTCGTTGTCGCAGGGCGAGCGGATCGCGGTATCCCGGCATGTCCGAGCACTGGAACATATCGTGCGCGGCGAGCTTGACTGGTGCCGGGAGAGCGCGCGGTACCGGACCGGACCTGAGTCTGGAGCAGCGAATCTCGACTTGGAGGAAAGGCCAATGTTATGAGGGACTTCAGTCAAGCGGTGGTGATTGGTGCTGGCGTGTCTGGACTACTGGCAGCGCGGGTGTTGAGCGAGAGGTTCTCCTCCGTGCTCCTGCTTGAGCGAGATCGCCTGACAGGCAAGGATCACCGTGCCGGCATACCGCAGTCCCATCACCTGCACGCCCTCAGCGCTCGGGGTGGCGAGCTGGTGGAGGAGTTATTCCCAGGATTCCGCGACGAGCTGAGTGACGCGGGAGCACCGACCTTCGACTTTGGTGCGCAAGTCGCCGTCAGGTTTGCCGACGGTTGGGCGGCAAGACCGCAGACTGGCCTGATCGTCCAGTCGTTCACCCGGTCGCTGTTCGAGTCGTCGCTGCGGGAAAGGGTGCTCGCGCTGCCGGGTGTCGAGCTCGCGGATGGATGCGCCGTGCTTGGTCTGAGAGCCGACGAACGTGCCGTCACCGGCGTCGTCTACCGCGACGCCGATGGCGAAAAGACGTTGCCTGCAGGTCTCGTTGTGGACGCGAGCGGCCGGTCTTCGCATCTTGCGGAGTGGTTGGAGCAGGCGGGATTCGGCCGACCCAGGGAGGCCGTACTCAATGTGGGAGTGGGATACGCGTCAAGGCTCTACGACAACCCGTCCGATGTATGGCCGGAGTGGACTGGGCTCGCCGAGTTCCTCCAGGCTCCGGACGTGCGACGGGGAGGCTTCGTGTCCAGGGTGGAAGGAGGTCGGATGCTCCTCACCCTTCAAGGCATCGAGGACGGTAAACCCCCCCACGACGAGGAGGCGTTTGCGGAGTACCTCAGAAAGTTGCGCGTGCCTGTGGCCGACCTGGTCGCGCGGATGAGCCCGGCATCATCGATCCGGCGATACTCGCGCACCGAGAACCGCAGATTGGCTTGTCATCGGTTGCGTCGCTGGCCCGATGGGTTGATCGCGGTCGGAGACGCCGTATGTATGTTCAACCCGGTTTACGGGCAGGGTTTGACAGTGAGCGCCTTCGAGGCGACTGACTTGCGTGAGTTCCTGCGGGAATGCCCTCCGCGTGGAATCCCGACCGGTGCTACCAGACGGTTCCAGCGCGTACTGGCCCGCCGGACGCGGTGGCCATGGCTGCTAGCGACCTCATCCGACTGGGGCTGGCAACGACATCGCGCACCGCTGCCGATCCGAGCAGGGCTCAGCTATCTTCGCAGGCTCATGCGCGTGATGCCGCACGACGATGTTGTGTATCAGCAGTTCCTCCGGGTTCTTCACATGGTGGATCCGCCCACGACGCTGGGTCGCCCGTCGATCGTGCTACGCGTGCTGCGGCACCGTTCCGGCAAAGCCGCTCGCAATGCGCTGCTGTCGGAGCAGCCTCTCGCTGGTGCAGAACATTAAGTCGCACAACGGAAGGGTTGCCTCGCTAGGAGGACATCCGTTATGCGGCTCGCAAGAAGGGGTTGCGCTCGTACGGCGCGGTCTAGCGATCAACATTGACACGGCGCGCATGGTCCGCGAGGATCCGCTGATGTCAGCTTTCTAACCCGTGGGCGCGGTGTAGACCGTCGCCAGTGCCTTGGTGAACGCACTCCAGTGCGTCCGGGAGGCGTAGCGCAGGTTGGAGCGCGCCAGGTTTACCACGCACTTCTGCGCGGTGACCAGAGGCTACAGAAGCTGCCGCGTCGTTGTCCGCTCTCGCACGACTTGACGATCTATTGGGGGTATCCGTGTCTACTATGGACTATGCGGGTGTCCGGACGAGTTCTCCGAGTGGGCCGTACTCCATTGCACGGTTAAACGGTTATCCGGTGATGTGTCGTCGGATTGAGGAGGCGAACGGGCAGCATTGTGAAGTCGTGCGAGCAGCGTCGATAAGCGTTCATGTGGTGCGCCTGGCGTCCGTGTAGTGTCCCTGATCGCAGGCACGGAGTTCCTTCGGAGGTCGGCGTGGGTTCGTTCGGCGGCAAGGTGGCCATCATCACCGGGGCGGCTAGTGTGGAACCGGGCGGAGTGAACATCGGAGGTGCCGCGGCGGCCGAGTTGGCGTCGTGTGGCGCGCGGGTCGTGGTCGCGAGCCGCACCATTGAGAACGTGGAAAGGCTCGCGGCCATGTTGAACAAGAAGCACGGCCCTGGCACCGCGCTCGCCGTCGCTACCGACGTCCGCTCCGAGAACCAGGTCGAGCAGTTGGTGGCCACTGCGGTCAGTGCGTTCGGTGGGTTGCATGTGCTGATCAACGTGGCGGGGATCTTCCCGGTCGGTGACGGCGATCTCGCGTCCATGTCGGTCGATGTGTGGGACGACGTGATGGCGGTGAACTTGCGCGGCACGATGCTGGCCACGAAATATGCGCTTCCGCACCTGCGCGAGGTCGGTGGAGCGATCGTTAACACCGCTTCCACGCACGCGTTTGCCGGTGACAGCGGCCTTACCGCGTACGGCGCGACCAAGGCGGCCATCTTGGCGTTGACCGCCTACACCGCCACGCAATATGGCCAGGAGGGCGTCCGGTGCAACGCGGTGTGCCCTGGCGTCACCATTACGCCTCCTGCGTTGCGACTGCCCGCGGTGATGATGGGCATCTACCGCAGGCACATCGTTGCGCCTGAGCTCAACGGTCCAGAACAGTTGGCCAAACTCTATTGCTTTCTCGCCTCGGATGACGCCTGTGCCATCAACGGCGAACACGTCCGAGCGGACAACGGCATGCTGGCGCAACAACCCTTTGTGCCCGACATGCGTGACCTGGCTGGGGCGGCCGTACCCGACGAGCTGGACTGACCGCCTGACGTAGGAAACGCGGATACCTAGCCGCTGTTGGTCGCCGCCGCGCACCTCGACGTGAGCGTTCCTGACGATCCGCGAACTCGTTCTTCGCATGTCGTTCACCACGCCGCCGCTGCCCGCATTCGACATTTGGTCGCCGAGTTCCCGAGGAGCCGGGGAGTCGGGGATCGTCATGCCGTCGCAGTGGTTCTGTTATCCGGAATTTCGGAGGTCCCCGAGCTCGCGTTACCGTGAATGACGGGCCGCGCAGGATGATCGGCACGTTGGTGCAGGCGGAGCGTCATGGCGTTGGCCTTGCGCCTGATGGTTTCTATCTTTCGAGACATGCCACATCTGAAGGCGAGAATCACTTCTGCTTTCGTTACCGGCTGTCGTCACAAGGAGGCCCGCTGTGGCTGAAGTATCTATGGTGGAACTCGATCCCACCGGTCGTAATGTGCACGGGGAAGTCGCCCGGCTGCGTAAGAGTGGTCCGGCGGCGTTGGTTCTTCTGCCCGGTGAGGTCCGGGCGTGGTCGGTCACGCGCCCCGAGCTGATCAAGAGGCTCGCTGGTGACCCACGGGTGTCGCGAGACCCGCGACGGCACTGGTCGGCGATGGCGACGGTTCCGGCTGACTGGCCGTTGAACGCGTTTGTGCAGCTGAAGTCGCTGATTACCGCTTATGGCGGGGATCATCGACGACTCCGTAAGCCGCTCAGCGGTACCTTCGGCCGGCGGCGGCTCGAACTGCTCCGCCCGCGCATCGAGGAGATCGTGGACCGGTTGATCGACGACATGGACGCTGACGCGGGAACACCGATCTGCCTTCGCGAGCGCTTCGCTGCACAGGTGCCCGCTGAGGTGATGTGGGATCTGTTCGGTGTGCCGGACTCGTTGCGCGCCAGGTTCTCGTCGGGCTTGCCCAGGTTCACCAACACCGCGGCCACGCCTGACGAAGCCGGTGCGGCGTTCACCGAGATGGTCTCGTGCGCGACGGAACTTCTCACCGCCAAGCGGGCTTTTCCCGGAGAGGATCTGGCTACCGATCTGGTGGAGGGGCAGGCGTCCGATCCGTCGATGACCGACGAAGTCCTCATCCACACCCTTATCACGATGCTCGGTGCGGGCATCGACACCACCTCCAACCACATCGCCAACGCCGCACGCGCGCTGGCGGTGGATCCGGTTCAACGTCGGCTCGCTGTTAGTGGCGAGGTCGGGTGGGATGACGTGGTCGAGGAGTCCTTGCGCAGGGACGGTCCTGTCATGCATTTGCCGTTGCGGTTCGCTGTTGAGGACTTCGACCTGGAAGGCGTGACGATCAAGCAGGGGGAAGCGATCCTCTTGGCCTTCGGCGCACCAGGACGAGACCCGAGCTGGCACGTCGACGCGCACGAGTTCGATTTGACGCGCAGCGAGAAGGACCATCTGGCCTTCGGGTACGGCGTGCACTACTGCGTCGGAGCGCCGTTGGCCCGGCTCGAGGGAGCCATCGCGCTCGAGCGCTTGTTCACCTGTTTTCCCGACCTTGAACTTGCTGGTCCGCCGGACGAGCTGATCCCTCACACCTCGTTCATCGGCTGTGGCTTCCAGTCGCTGCCGGTGAATCTCCGGCCTCGGGTGCCTGCGGAACGCTGAGACTCGAGAACTGCCGCCGGGCGCGGTTTAGAGGTTGCTTGCCAGGCGGCTCTTCAAGGTGAGCTTGCCCAGCATGCCGTGATTCTGATCAGGAGTGTGAAGTGCTTCCGGGTTAGCGCGGCGGTGCGAGCGGGAAGCGCTGGTCCAGCCATGTGGTGATCTCGGCTGCGGCGAGTTCGGTGCCCGTGGGCTCACCAGGGTGGATGGGGCGGCCGAAGTGCAGGCCGCGCACTGTGGCTGTGGTGAGGTCGTCGGTGCCGAGCGAGTCGATCATGTGGCGGGAGTCGCTGGGGAAGGCTGCTTGATCACCCGTGAGTTCGATGAACAGGGTGGGGACGGTGATCTGGGGTGCGCAGCGGACGAATTCGGCGTTCGAGCTCAGTCCGGACCAGGTCGACAGCCACGCCTCAGGGGTGGTGAGGCGGCCGAACCCGACCTGCCCGTAGTTGATCAGGTCGGGTCGCCTGCCGAACAGCGAGCCGTACGGGCGCTCGTTCGGGTCGAGCGAGAGGTCCACGGTGCGCGGATCGGCGTCGGTGCGGAACACGGTGATGATGCGGGGCGCCAGTGAGCGGCGCCGGTCCACGGCGCGTCCGCTGGTCTTGAAGGCCGAGCGGGCTTCCGCTGTGCGGGCGAGGTGTTCGCGGGCGACGGCGTCGATACGGGCGACGCGAGCGTGTTGGGCGGCGCGGTACCGGCGGAGGAATTCCTCGCTGTACCCGGAGCTCGTCGGCGGCTCGGCGAACCCGTTCGCCGGGTGGAACGGGTCGAGCTCGGGGACTACGGATAGTGGGTCGCACTCGTCGGCGACGGAAGGGTCGATGCACGCGAGCATGAGCTGCCCCTGGCCGGGGTGCGGAGCGAGAAATATCGCTCCGTCCACGAGAGGCATCGTGGTTTCGGCAAGCTCGACCGGCCGGCCGCCGGGAGTGGTCGCGATACGCGCGCCGGGGGAGTGCGCGGCCTGTTCGAGGTAGAACGCGAACAGTGTGCCGCCGCCGGAGTGGCCGAGCGTGACGATGGACTCGAAACCTCGCTCGCGCAGGAACACCTGTCCGGCCGCGACGTCGAGCAGCGCCTGCTCGTGCAGGAGGTTGAGGTCGTTGTTGACCGACCGGGTCTGCTGGGTCCAGACGGCTGCTCCGGCGCGCAGCAGCAGCGGCACCAGCGGGTGGTGCGTGACGTCCTGGCGCGGGTGCATCAGGCATACGACCGTGCGTGCACCGGGCACCGTGGCCAGCACGCCATGCACTGTGGCTCTGTCGGCGGTGGTCAGCGCGTGCACGGAGGTGACCGTGGCTGCCGGCCGTTCCTCCGTGGTGATGTAGCGGTCGGCGCCGAGCCGCGTCGGCGGCGCGCCGTCGCTCACGCTGGCTCCACTCGCAACGCGTTCTTGTCGTGCTGGGTGATGCGGCTGTTGCGGGCCACACCCCCGATGGCGGAGTACCAGACCGCGTGCCGGCAGCCGGTGGCGCGCCGGTCGATCACGATCGGGCCAGTCGCGTATATCTCGAAGTACGGGCCGATCCGCCCGATGGTCACCTCGGGATCCTCGGCGGCGACCTCGGCCAGTGCGGTGTTCTCCGGCACGTCGAGGACGTAGAGCGCCGTCATCGCCCGGCCTCTTGCCGGTAGCGTGCTTGCTTCCAGTTCGCCGCGCGTTCGACGATCAGCTCCGCCTTGCGGAGCAGCAGTTTGCCGAACGTCGGCTCCGGGTCGCCGACGACGTCGAGCAGTGCGTCGATGGTGAGGTTCGCGTCGAGGTCCTCCTGTGGCGTCACCGGCCGCAGCGCCCTGGTGATCTCGAACATGTAGCCGTTCGGGTCGTGGGTGTAGATCGACTCGATGGTCTCGTGCTGGATCTGCATTTCCACAGGCCAGTCGCTCGCGTCGAGCCGGCGTCGGTACTCCAGCAGGTCTTCCTCGTTCTCGACGTGGATAGCCAGGTGCCGCGAGCGCACGAAGAATTCCGGGACCTCTTCGCCGAAGCGGGCGTACACGTCGCCCTTCGCTCCGGCGGTGCCGCCGATCTCCGCGCCGGTGCCGAAGTAGTAGAAAAACGCGATTCGGTCGTTGTTGCCGATGTCGAAGAAGAAGTGGATGAAGTCGGGGTGGTCTTCCGGCCCCCACCCCGCCGCGCAGATCGAGTGCACGACCGGGAAGCCGAGCACCTCGCGATAGAAGCGCACTGTGGCTGCCGGGTCGAACGTCGGGAAAGCGACATGGTCGACCCCCCGCACCCGGTGGTCCGGCTCTGCCATTGGCCGCCTCCTCGACGTCGCGCGTGCGGGCATCCTGGACCTTACGCGCGATTCAACGATTGAGTCAATGGTTCGACGTTAACGCTGAAACCGTGGCAGGCAACGCACGAGCACGAAACGCCCGCCGCCGCTCGCCCCGACCCGTGCCTGCCCGCACGTCATCGAGCAGTCCGGGCGGTACAAACGTCGTCAAGATCCCCAACGTCGAGTCGGCAAGCCACCGGACGGCGCAGGCTAGCCCGAGGATGAACAGACACAGAGCAACTCCCATGTAGGACCGTGATCTAGCAATGATCAGTCCTAACCGGGGCGTCGTTGCTCCCTCGGCCTGCCAGGGTTTGTGCAAAGTTGACCCGTCTGGTTTAGGGCTTTTCGGGTAGTAGGTTCAGAAGTCGTTCGGGTCTGCGGTTGCCGGCGTGCAGGGCGGGCTGGATGCCGGTCACTCCGTTCTGGCGGTGCAGGGTGATCGCGGTGTTGCGTAAGACGGCGAGGTTCTGCGGTGCGTTGCCGATGCGTGCGCGGTGATGGTCTTCGTTGAAGGCGACGTCACGGACCAGGTGGAGTCGCGCCTCGATGCCCTACTAGTGCCCCTGGACCAGCCTGGCCAGGTCATCCGGGTGGTGTCGGACGGTGGCAGGTTGGTCAGGTAGCGCACCGTTTCGATGCTGGCGGGTTTGCCTTTCGGTCGGCGCCAGCGGCGGATCCGGACGGCCTGCCGGGACCGGAGTAGCTCTGATCGCAGATTGTCTTCCAGGGTAAGGAATTTCAGGCTGTTGATCTCGGCCCGGCCGTGCCCGCGGGTGCGATCACGGGTATCCAGACGCGCGTTGTTCCAGAGCAGGGTTTTTAGCCGCTGATGCGTACCCAGGGCGGTCGCCTTTGCCCGGCAGCCTGGCCAACAACCTCGCTGCGGAATGTCATCGCGACCACCACCTGCGTTTGCGGCATCTCTTCCCGCCCGGTGACCGCGGCCCGCATCGTCTCGCCATCGACGGCGACCGCCTCAGCCGGCTCGCTGTCCTGCAGCATCCAGCCGGACAACGCCTGATCGAGCTCGCCATGGTCGACCCCGGCCAGCACCCGCGCGAAGGTCCAGCCCGACGGGGAGCCCGACCACGGACACACCCCGAGCTCGACCACGAGACAGACCGGCAGATCCGCGGCGTACTCGACGACCTCGAAGAACGTCTTGCCCCCGACGGCCACCGCCAGACCGCCAGGGCCAGCGGCAACGGCAGCCGCTACCGCAGCCTGCGGGCATTGCGGGTAGACCATCATGGACTCAACACCCCGATGATCTCCCATCAAGTGAGGTGAGGTTTTTGCCCGGGTTGGTGGACACCTGATCTGTTCGGACGCTCGGTCCCTGGGAAGGAGTTAGCGCAGTGCTGAACTATCCGTATGAGTTCCGCCGTCAGATGGCGGAACAGGTGCGTGCCGGGTGGCCGCCGGGGGAGTTGGTCCAACTGCGCCGTGAGAACAAGATCCTGCGTGAGGAAAGAAGATCTTGCGCACTCGTGAGTGCGGAGAGGCAGAGCGGGAGAACGGAAGGGGCAGTTTCGTGTCGCGAATGGCGCTTTCGCGACGACCCTCGGCCATGATGGGTTGCGGCTAGAACGGCGCGGCTGCTGGGCATCCCAGGGGGCACGTACATCGGGAGCGCTGTGGCGCGGCCAGGCAAAGGTAGTTGGCAATAGGAGGGTCGCGTGCGCGACGAGGTGGAAGGGCGAGCTAGTTCCAAGCGGTCGCGGGGGAGATCTGGCAGACGCGGGAAACCGAGTAGGGCGTGGCGCGTGGTTCGCGTGGGCGCAATCGTCGCCACCTTCCTAGTGGTGTTGGGCGGAGCCGCTGCCTTCGGAATCGGTTACTGGATGTGGCCCCTCCCAGATCCGCGAGAGATCGCGCGCAAGACGGATCAGTCCGTCTCGATCACGTTTTCCGACCGCACCGAGATGACTCGGATCGTGCCGTCTTCCGGTAATCGGATCTTGGTCGGCGACCTGCGTGGTGAGGTGTCGCAGGAGATGCGCGATGCCACTCTCGCGGCAGAGGACATCTCCTTTTACCAGAACCGCGGCTTCGACTTGACCGGGATTCTGCGGGCGGCTTGGGCGCAGGTCACCGGAGGTGTGGGCGGCGGGTCGACGCTCACGCAGCAGTACATCAAGCTCGCCACCGGAGCCGACGAACACAGCTACTTCCGGAAGTTCAAGGAGATAGTGCTCGCGTTCAAGGTGACCAACGAGCTGCCCAAGGACGAAATCCTCAAGGCATACCTGAACACCGCATACTATGGGCGCGGCGCGTACGGTATCCATGCTGCAGCCGAGGCGTATTTCGGCAAGCTCCCCCGGGACCTCGATGCCAGCGAATCGGCGCTGCTGGCAGGGATGGTTCAGCGGCCGACCATGAACGATCCCGCCTACGACCCGGAGCAGGGGCGAGCGCGGTGGGACTACGTCGCAGGCCAGATGCGTGAGCATGGCTTGGTCAGTGCGGAAGAAAGCGCACGGATGCGGCTGCCGGAAACCAGGAATCGCTTCGCCTGGAAGGGCGAGGAACTCACCGGATCCGTCTACCACGTCAGGCAACAGGTGTTGGAGGAAGCCGAGCGCGCAGGTTTCACCGAGGACGTGCTCCAGCGCAACGGGTACACGGTCATCACCACCATCGACCCCGCCGCCCAGCAGGCGGCCGAGGCCGCCTTCTCGGCAGCGACCCATAGCGGCTTCCCGAATCTGCACGCAGCACTGGTCGCGGTCGAACCGAGCACGGGGGCGGTGCGCGCGTACCACAGCGGTGCTGCGGCCGTCGGTGGCTACGACTGGGCGGACGCGCCGCAGTATCCCGGCTCGGCGTTCCAGCCCGTCGTCCGGCTCGCAACGATCCGGGATGCAGCTGGCGCCCTCCAGTCGTGCACGGAGCCGGAGTGCAGGACCGCAACGGGCCTCGGCGAACAAAGCTCCGGCAAGGTTCTCGCTTCCATCCGGGACACCGCTCTGCGACTGGGTTTTTCTAGCCGGATCGCGGGGGGACCCGACTTCGCTGAACCGTCCAGTGACTCGCTCAATCGCATGCTCGCGGGCGAATACCCGGTTAGCGCAACGGATATGGCACACGCCTACGCGACGCTCGCCGCTGACGGCCAAGAACGTCGCCCGCGGTTTCTCGGCGCCATTGTCGACAAGGACGGCCGCGAGGTCGCCTCTTTCGAATCGGAACCGCAACCGGCCTTTGCCGCCGACCCCGAGAAATCGGAAAGCTTGGCGCGCACCTTCACCAGTACTCTCTGGCCAGAGACAGCACGACCGGCTCCGAGCGGAACGAAGCCGCCCGTGGTCGATACCGGACGCTACTACTCGATGACCGCCTGGGCGAACGGCTACACGCCGCAGCTCGCCACTTCCGTTGCCCTCAGCGCCTCCGACGACGAGAACAAGGCCCAGGGCCTCTTCGGCCCGGACGGTCAGCCGCTCGACGGCACCGCCGCCGCCTTTGGGATCTGGAAAGGCTTCATGAGCGATCAGGATGTCTGGACGGCGTGGCCCCAGCCTCACTCGCGACCAGGCGGGCCCTGAGTCTGGGCCCACCTGTCAGGGGCGGTTAACGAGTTGCGGGGCGGAGGTTCCGACTTGTATGTAGGTATCGGTTGGACAGTGCCAGCGGACACGAAAAATCCGGGTAGGCGGGCAGTTCAGTCCGGGTAAGTGGACGTCAAGTCTCCGGGTCGGCAGACAGCAGATCTCCGGAGGGTTACCTGAACAGTCATAAACAAGCGGGATCCTCCCGGTCGGAGTTGGCTCTGGATGTCGATTACAGTGCCTGGCCGTCCCGGAGGGGTCCCTTGAGTAAGTCTGACAGGGAAATCATGGAGCTCTTGGAAGTATTCGACCCAACACATTGCGCTCACTCCGCAGCACAACTGGCCGGGGTAGACGAGAAGACCGTCACCGATATGTCACCCTCCGTGACAGTGGTTGGGCCCCGTTTCAGCGGTCCCGACGAGCCCGGCTGTTCGACCCGCCCTTGGGCAAGAGCGAGGAGATGGTCGAGGACTCTCAGGGGAGATCGCGTTCTTCGGCCTGGGTGAGGGTTCTCGCCGCTGGCTGGTGGAGGCCGGCGCGACCGGTGTGACATGATCCGGGGCGAAGATGACCCGCGCGATCGAACTCGCCGCGGTCATCGGCGCGGCCGAAGTCGACAAGGCGTCGGGGCTGGCGATGATCGCCGGCCGGTTCGGTGAGGACGACCTGGCCTCGATCCTGGACCACCTGGCCACCGCCGCCCCGGTCGGAGAAGTCGTGGCCGTCGACGAGAACCATTCAGCCCAACCAGTCACCTCCGGCTGGGAAGGGTTCGGATCATGAGCGGCTCCAAGGCACCCGAGCTGCCCGAGGAACTGGACCGCATCCTGCGGCGGATGCGGATTCCTTACCTGCGCAAGGCCACCCCGACGCCCTGGCGACCGCGCGATCGCAGCGCTGGGATCCCGCCGAGGTCCTGTGTATGTTGCTTGTCCGAGGAGACCAGCGGCTGCAACTCCGCGACCCGACGGGCAACGCCTTCGCAGCCGCAGCGGCGGCACCACTGGTCAGGCTCGAGGAGCCGGTAGGCGAGCACGGCACGACCGGGCTCGAGTCATTGGCCGGTCACGACTAGGCCGAGCTCGTCGAGTCGGCAGAACTTGCTCAGGTCAGGGTAGGCGAAGGTAGCGTCAGACAAGTCGAGGTCTTCTGGATGGATGGCGTGAGACCTCCTTCAGCAGGGGACCTCGACCTCTACACCGCCACCGGCCCAATAGCCCGCGCTACACCCTCAACTGTGAAGAGCTGAATACGGACGAACTAGAGATGGCCCTGTCATGGGCCGAACGATGGGCACGAGAGATCCATACCGAACGGCACCGATGGTCCTGGAATGATTCTCGTCGCAGGTTCGATGATCTGTTCAAACCTCACCTGCAATCCCGCGTTTCTCCTTGTGGCGTGGGTCGACCTTGGCGCCTGTTCCCGCTTGGGGCGTGGTGGGGGCACTGGCCGACGCGGTCGAGCTTGCCCTGCGACGGCATCGGCAGGCCGCGAATCACCGTGACGATGGTGGGCACCATGTGCTTGGGCAGTACAGCGGCGAGATGAAGATGTTCGCGCAGCTGGCGGGGACGCGGCTTAACGATAGGGCTAGCGGTTTGACGTAGGTGCCGAATGCTAGAGGTCGAGGATGCGCTCCAGGTAGTCGAGGTCTTCGCGCAGCATCTTCAACGCGGCCGTGGGACCTGCGCCGTCCAGGACATGGTGATCGGCGCGGCGCAGTGCGCCGACGGCCATGTCGGAGAGCTGCTCGATGACGGTCTCAGTGGTGTCGCGGCCACCGGGGTGGAACCACCAGGCGACCCAGTTGCACATGCCGAGCACGCCGAGCGCGGCGATGCGCGAGTCCACGGGTCGGAACTGTCCGGCGCGCACGCCTGCCTCGATGACGCCGGCGATCGTCTTCAGGACGGCTCGGCGGCTGTCGGCGTAGGCGGCGGTGAGCTCTTCGGGCAGTTCGGCCTCGGAGCGGATCAGCAGCCGGAACCGGGCGGGTTGCGTCGCGCGCCGCGCCACTATGACCTCGACGACGCCGCGCAGTTTCGCGACCGGGTCGAGCTCCGGCCGTGCGGCCAGCTCGCTGAGCTCGTCCAGCGGCCCGTTGGTGACCTCGGTGACGAGCTTGGCCAGCAGCTCGTCTTTGCTCTTGACGTAGTAGTAGAGCGCGGGCCGCGTGATGCCCAGTGCGTCGGCAATGTCCTGAAGGCTCGTGCCTGCGAACCCGCGTTCGGCGAACAACCGGGTTGCGTGCTCGTAGAGCTCGTTCTCCACCAGTTCGCGTCGCGCCGTGCTCACCCGCGCACTGGGCTCGCCGCCGCCGCTTCCGCGCTGGGACGACGCCTCTCCAGCTTTCTTGCGGGCGTTTGCCCGGGGTGTACCGCCGCTCATAGCTGTGATGGTAGAGGTGTTGCCGCCGCGAGAAGGCTGCCCGCGCCGGGAAGCTCCGGCGCCAGCCGCAGGTTCCCCAGCAGGCTGTACGCGCCGGCTGCGGCCACCGCCGGCAGCACGGATTCCTGCTCGACCGGTGCGACCAGGTCGAGGGAGGGGGTGACGTTCGAGCCGGGGACGACGAGTCTGATCCGGTACCTGGTCATGAGGTCCTCCTCGAGTCTTCACGTTCGGCGGTGATCTTCGCTGCGATGTCGGCCCGCAGCCGGTTCTTGTCGACCTTCCCGATGAGCGTGCGCGGGATCTCGGCGAGGTGCTCAATGCGTTCGGGCCATTTGAACTTCGCCACCTCCAGGTCTGCGAAGTGTTGCTGCACTTGGGATAGATCGAGTGGTTGGCCTTCGGCCACCAGGTACGCGCACGTCCGCTCGCCGAGGCGGGGATCGGGCATGGCCACGACGGCGGCCGCGGTGACGCGAGGATGCCGCAGGAGCAACAGCTCGACCTCAGCAGCGCTGATCTTCTCGCCGCCCCGGTTGACGAGGTCCTTGATCCGGCCCTCGATGGACACGTAGCGCTCGCCCTCGACCAGGCGGATCGAGGCGAGATCGCCGGTACGGTAGAAGCCGTCGGAGGTGAACGTCTTCGTGTTGTGGTCCGCGGCGTCGAAGTAGCCGCGCAAGGTGTACGGGCCGCGGCAGCACAACTCGCCGGTCTCGCCGTCGGGCGCCTCGGTCTCGGTGCCAGGCTTGAGGATCCGAACCGCATCCATTTCGGACAGTGGCGTGCCGACGGTGGTCGCACGGGCGTCGCGGGGAGCACCAGGCCGGGTGGTGAGGAACATGCCTTCTCCCATGCCGAACAGCTGCCCGGACCACAGGCCGCGGCGTTCGAGGTCGTCGAATAGGGCGGGGGGCACCTTGGTGCCCGACAGCACGACCTGGGTCACCGCCCTCGTCGCGGCCGTGAACTCCGGGTGGGCGACAGCGTTGAAGTGCCCGTGACCGAGCAGCACGTGCGTCACGCCCTCGCGGGCCATCAGGGGCAGGGATTCGTCGAGGTCAGGAGTGCCCAGGACCAGGCACGCTCCGACGCTGTGCGGGCCGTGCACGGCACAGGTGATTCCCGCGTTGTGGATGATCGGGATCAGGTGAGCTACGCGCGTCGTGGTGTCCCAGCCCCATGAGCGGGCGTAGGCCACCGCGTTGTACCAGTACTCCGCGTGCAGCCGCGGGATGATCTTCGGCACGCCGCTGGTCCCGCCGGAGAGCTGGAACACCGCGACGTCGTCCGGGGCGGCACTGGACTGGATCTCCTCGACGGTCTTGCGGGCCGTCTGCGCGTCGAGATCACGGCCGAGTCTTTCGATCGCGGCACCGCGGGGGTCGCCGTCCCGGCCGCCGAGTATCAGGACTTGCCGCAATGTCGGGTGTCCGCGTTGCTGCTCGACGGCGAAGTCGACCAGGTCGGTCCCGCGGGTGCCTGCCTCGACGAGGTGCGCCGTGGCGCCGACTTGGCGGCTGATCGCACCGACTTCATGGCCGCCGTGCGCGGCGAGTGTGCACACCGGCACCAGGCCGGCCTTGAGCACCCCGTACCAAGCGACCACCGTGTCCAGCCGGTTGGTGACCTGGAACAGCACCGGGTCGCGGGGCCCCAGGCCGATCCTGTTCAGCCCGGCGGCGAGCAGATCGCTGCGCTCGTCGAGTTCGCGGTAGCTCAGCCGCCCGTCCAGCGCCGCCACCGCCTCGCGGTCCGGGTGGGCGAGCGCGACTTGGTGCAGCTCGTCGGCGAGCGTGCGGGTGCCCCACAGCCCGGCATCGCGGTAGGCCCGCACCGCGTCCGGCGGGTAGTCGACGACCTTGCCGCCCCAGTGCGCGGTGTTCATGCACTCTCCTCTTCGGTCGGCTCAACGGTGAACGCAACCAGGTCGGTGCGCGCGCTCACCAGGCCAGCGGCGAAGTCGTCGCGCAGCTCAGCAGGCCCTTCCACCACGACGAGACCTCCGGTCTCCGCGCGGATCCGCTCGGCGAGGTCCAGCCTAGTCAGCAAGGCGGGCCGGTCCGGGGGTCCGGTGACCCGGAAACCCTCGGCCCCGTCTTCGAGAGCGCGGCGCGCTCGTGCCACCACGGCATCTCCGGTATCGCCCCACGGATCGGTGAGCACGACGCTGACGGTGACGAGATTCCTGGTGGAGTGATCGATCCGGCGACGCGGGAAGCGTTCGCCGTCGCGGATCATCGGCCGGTCCAGTACCCACGCCGTGACCCCGGCCGGGTCAGCAGGGCCGGCGCTGCCCGCGTACTGCTCGAGTGCGGCGGCGACGACGTCGGGACTCGTGGCGGCGAACCGGTCGAGCGGCACGTTGCCCGCGCGGGTCATGTAGGCGACCATCAGCTGCTCAACCGGCAGATGCAGGCGGGAGGGGAACGAGTCCCACCACAGCTGGCTGCGGCGCGCGAGCTCTTGCAGGCGCTCGACGGCAGGACGGCGGATGGCTTCGTAGCGCGCGAATGCCGAGGCCTGGTCTGGTTCGTCGCGCAGAGCCTCGACCAGGCCGATCGCGTCCTCCATCGCCAGTTTCGTGCCGGATCCGATCGAGAAATGCGCCGTATGCGCGGCGTCGCCGAGCAGCACGGTGCGGCCAGCGGACCAGCGTGCACAACGTACGGTCCGGAACCGCAGCCAACGGGTGCGGTTGCCGATCAGTGGATAGCCCCGCAGTTGTTCGGCGAACGCCTTTTGCAGGTAGCGCAACGATTTCTCGTCAGAGGCGTCAGAAGGCGCCTCCGCGGTAGAGGTGTCGAAACCGGCGCGGCGCCAGGTCGCCTCGTCGGTCTCGATCAAAAACGTGCTGCGGTCGTCCGAATAGGGATACGCGTGCGTGACGAAGATGCCGTGCTCGGTGCGGACCGGAGCGAAGACGGCGTCCGTGAGGGCGAAGTCGGTGCCACACCACAGATATAGGCCGCGCCCCGTGTCGATCCGCGTGCCGAACGGCCCGGACTCCCGGGTCGTGCTGTTGATCCCGTCGGCGGCGATCACGATGTCCGCGTCGAGCTCGTCTGCGGTGCGCCGCGTGCCGAATTCCAGCCGTACGCCGACCTTCTCCGCGTGCGATTGCAGCACCGAGAGAAGCTCCGTACGAGCGATGCCGATGAGGCGATTGTTGTCCACGCGTGCGACGCGTCCGCCGACCTGCATCGTCATGTCGTGGCGGCAGCCCACCGCGACGATGTCGCGCAGCGTGTCTGGGTCCGTTTCCTTGAGGTTGCGCTGCGTTCCCGCGGCCAGACCGATGCCGAAGCCGAACGTCGCGTCCGGCGTTCCCTGCTCGTGCACGCTGACGTCGCACGAGGGGTACGCAAGTTTGAGCAGACGCGCGGCGTAGAGCCCGCCAGGACCCCCGCCCAGTACAGCGGCCCGACGTAGTTGCATCCGGACCTCCAGTGCCTTGACAGTTGAGTCGACTATTTGACGTATCAGAAGTCGCGGCGTCAAGGCCTTGGCTCCAATTGGGTGGTTGGTCACGTCATGGCTTTGTCTCGAACGAAGTGTTTAATAGTCTACGTATCCGTTGGTAGAGGTGCTCGTCGTCGCAAGGAGCGTGTGTCATGACCTTTGTCATCGGCGTGGACGTCGGGGGAACGTTCACCGACGCCGTTCTCGACGACGCTGGGACCGTGCTCGCCGCCAAGTCTCCGTCCACTCCGCCGGATTACTCGCGAGGCGTTCTGGACGTGCTCGGGCTACTGGCCGAACAACTCGGGATGTCGATGCCGGAGATGCTCGCCCAGACGCACCACATCGCGCACGGCACGACGTCATCGCTGAACGCGCTGGTGACGGGGAACGTGCCGCCGGTCGGTCTCCTGACCACGAAGGGGCACCGGGACTCGATCTACATCATGAACGTCGAGGGTCGCTACCTCGGCCGTTCGCCGCACGAGCTGCAGAACGTCCTCGGGCAGGCCAAAGACCACGCGCTGCTGCCGAAACGGCATGCCATCGAGGTCACCGAGCGCATCGACCGGGACGGCAACGTCGTGGTGGGTCTGGACGAGGACGGGGCACGCGCTGCCATCCGCGCTCTCCTTGATGACGGCGTACGCGCGATCGCAGTGTCCCTGCTGTGGTCGTTCCGCAACCCCGTGCACGAACGGCGCCTGCGGGAGCTGGTCGCCGAGGCCGACCCCGACGTCTTCGTCGCGTTGTCCTGCGAGGTGAGCCCCCGCATCCGCGAGTTTTCCCGCAATGCCACCACGATCATGAGCACCCAGATCGGGCCGGGCCTGCGTGACTACCTGACCGCGCTCGAGGCCGCGCTGCGCGAGAACCGGCTCGCCGGGCCGTTGCTGGTCATGCAGAGCAACGGAGGCGCGGTGGCTGCGCAGGAGGCCCCGGCCACCGCGATCAGCACTGTCGGCTCCGTGCTCACCGGCGGCGTGGTGGGCTCGGTCGCGCTGGGCTGCCAGCTCGGTCACCGCAACATCATCTCCACCGACGTCGGTGGGACTACTTTCCTCGCCGGTCTCGTCGTGGATGGCGAACCGGTCCGCGACACCACGACCGTGATCAACCACCACCCGATCAACGTGCCTACCCTGCGGGTCGACGCGATCGGGTCCGGCGGCGGCGCGATCGCGTGGCTCGACGCCGGCGGCAACCTGCGCATCGGGCCGCGCAGCGCGCAGGCGGTTCCCGGCCCCGCGTGCTACGGAAACGGCGGCACCGAGCCGACCAACACCGACGCCAACCTCGTGCTCGGCATCCTGCCCGAGCGGGGTCTGCTCGGCGGCCGCAAACCGCTGTCGACCGAGCTGGCCTGTCGAGCGATCGAGACCCGGATCGCCAAGCCGCTGGGGCTCACCGTAGAGGAGGCTGCGGCCGCGATCTACACGGTGCAGAATGCCCAGACCGGCGATCTGCTGCGCAAGACCGTGGTCGGGGCCGGGCACGATCCGCGTGACTTTGTGCTCTACGCGTTCGGTGGTGCGGGTCCCGCTCACTGTGCGAGCTACGCAGCCGAGATCGGGGTCAGCGAAGTCGTCGTTCCGCTCGGGCCGGTCGCGTCGGCCTTCTCCGCCTTCGGGCTCGCCTCGTCCGACATCGTGCTCGCCGCGGAACTATCCGACCCGACGGTCGTGCCGTTCGATCCCACGCGCGCCGAGCGCGACTTCGCCGAGCTGGAGAAGCGGGTTCTCGACGGCCTCGGCCGCCAAGGCGTCCGGTTCGAGACCATCGAGCTGCACCGCGAGATCGATATGCGCTACACGATGCAGCTCGCTGAGGTCACGGCCCCGGTCGCGAACGGACCGCTCGACATGGCCGCGGTCGAGGAGGCCGCTGCGGCGTTCGAGGAGCGCTATGCGGCGTTGTACGGCAAAGACACCGGATTCCGCGAGGCAGGCATCCAGGCCATCACCTTCCGTGTGCGCGGCACCGGCGTGCTGCCGTTCAGTCCAGAGCTGCCCGGGGTGCCCGCGGCGGACTCCGCCGATCCGTCGGGCGCGTGGATCGCCACGCGCCCGGTTTGCCTCGACATCCGCGGCGGATATGTCGAAACCCCGATCTACGACTACCGCGAGTTGCGCGCCGGGCACATGCTGACCGGTCCCGCGATCGTCGAGGTGCCCACCACGACCGTCGTCGTTCCCGACGACACCACCGCTACCGTTGACCACCTGGGCAACTTGATCATCCGCACCAACGCTGCCCGCGCCATCCAACCCGCTCGCACCGCCGTTACCGCAGGGAGCGCGTCGTGACCATGCCGGTGCCCGGCTCGGAGGTCTACTCCAGCCGCCCAGTCGACCCCGCCGAGCTGCAGCGCTCACTACCGTCCACTTTGGATGTGCACACGGTTGCCCAGGGCCAGGTCGACGCGCTCGACCCGTTGACCTACGAGGTGATCCGGCACCGGCTGTGGTCGGTTACCGACGAGATGGGCGAGGCGCTCAAGCGCATGTCCGGCTCGCCGATCGTCACCGACGCCAACGACTTCGACTTCGCCATCTCCGACGAGCTCGGCCAGGAGGTCCAGGTCGGTCTCTACAACACCATGCTCGTCGGTGCGGTCGACCTGGCGATCTACTGGACGCTGCGCCACCGGTCGGTCAACCCCGGCATCGCCGAGGGCGACATGTTCCTGTGCAACGACCCCTGGGTCGGCGGCGGGCTGCACCAGAACGACGTGATCGTGTACCAGCCGGTCTTCCACGACGGGAAGCTTTTCGCTTGGACCAGTGCCATCGCGCACCAGCCCGACCTGGGCGGTGTCGGCCTCGGCTCGTTCTCCCCGGCAGCGCAGGACGTGTTTTCCGAGTCCCTGCCCACCCCGCCGGTCAAGGTTGTTCGCGAAGGTCGACTTCAGCGCGACATCGCGGACATGTGGACACGCCGGTCTCGCGTGCCGATGCTGGTCGGTCTCGACCTGCGCGCCAAGATCGGCGCCAACAATGTCGGCGCCGAGCGCCTGCACGCTCTGATCGACCAGTACGGCCCTGACACGGTCAAGGCTGTCATGAAGCGCATGATGTCCGACGCCGAGACGAGGCTGCGCGACAAGCTCACCGCGCTGCCGGACGGCAGTTGGTCGGCCACGGGCTATCAGGACCAGTCGCACGAGGGCGACCGAAACCTGCACAAGATCACGGTCACCACCACCAAGACCGGCGACCATCTGACGTTCGACTTCAGCGGCACCGACCCACAGGCCGGCGTCATCAACTGTACCTACGCCGGAATGCGCGGCGGTGTCATGCTCGCGCTGCTGCCGATCCTCGCCAACGACATCCCGTGGTCCGCGGGCGGGCTGATGCGCTGCTTCGACCTGGTCACCGAGGAGGGCACCCTCAACAACGCGACGTTCCCGGCGGCCGTGGGCCGCGGCCCGATCGGCCCCGCCTGGCTCACCGGCAGCCTCGTCGCTGAGTGCCTGTCGCAGATGCTCGATCGTGATCTCGAGCTCGGTAAGAACGTGCAGGCCACCTGTTGTGGCACCTGGGACACGGCCGTCATCGCCGGCCTCGACGAGCGCGGCGAGCAGCCCGTGCCGTTCCTCAACATCATCATGGAGCCGATGGCCGGCGGATACGGCGCCAAACCGCACGCCGACGGCATCGACACAGGCGGGCTGTTCTGCATCCCCATGGGGCGCGTACCTGACGTCGAGATGACCGAGTTCCTTTACCCCGTCCTGACGCTGTGGCGGCGCGAGGTTCCGGACTCCGGCGGGCCCGGCAGGCACCGGGGTGGCCTTGGTGCGTCGATCGCGATCACCCCGCACGGAACCAGCCTTCCGATGGGGCTCGTCCTGGCGTCCGCGGGCAAGGCCGTGGCTCAGAACGGCGGACTCTGCGGCGGGTACCCCGGCAATAGCGGACTCGACGTGGTCGCGAGGCAGAGTCGTGTCGCCGACGTTCTCGCTTCCGGACGGATTCCGGCCGAGTTGGAGGAGGTCAGCGACACGCTCGAACCAGGGCAGAACTACGCTTCGAGCTATCTCGCACCCGGTGAGGTGTTCGCGATGACCTGGCAGGGCGGCGGAGGCTACGGCGACCCGTTGAAACGCGATCCCGAAGCAGTCGCTCACGACCTTCGAGAACACAAGATCACCGCGGCGAGCGCCCTCGATGTCTACGGCGTCCTCATCCAAAAGGGGGCCGTAGACGCCGCCGCCACTGCCTTCGAACGCGACCGCCATCGAGCCCGGCGCAAGGATCGGTCGCTGGTCCTGGGCGCGACGCGGGGCACGGCAGAGATGACCGCGGTCAAACGGATCGACGACAACCTGGTCGAGGTTGCCGGTGACGGCGAGACCCTCGTGGCGTGCCGCCACTGCGCCGAAATCCTCGGCGGCACCGCCGCAGGCGACCAGTTGTCACTCGCCCGCTATGAAGGACCGTCGACGGAGGCGGGGCCGCAGATTTTCGCTGACCCCGCCGACTACGTCGATGTGCCGGTCGTGTTCCGGCAGTACTGCTGCCCGTCCTGCTGGACTGCCCTGTACTCGGCGGTCGTGCCAGCGGACCACGCGGACACCACGGCCGCCCTCGGCCGACTGCTCGCGCGGGGCTCGTCCGGTTAGGAACTGTTGGCGAGCAGGAACGCCTACTCGATCGCCCGATGTGGACGAATGAGGCGCGAATCATGGAACCCTGAAATGCTAATTTTAGGAAGGTAACGATGGATCCATCGCCAGCGTACGATCCAGTGACTACGCCGATTACCTGTTCCTCGACGTCCCCTCCCGCTCACATTGCAGCATCCGAGATCCTCCGCTACTGATCCGTGAGCGAGAGGCAGCGACCTATGCTGCGGTTGCGAACTCGGAGAAGTGTTCAGCGCGCTGGACGGGGATTGCGTTCTTCGCGCATCGCCGAAGCGATACCGAACTTCTCTGAGCTGGGCACCCCGGTGTCGATTACCTCGGGAAACGTGCCGCCGCACCCTCCCGCGAATGGTGGGGGGCCTGGTTCGTAGGACAGAATCGTCTAGATGACGATCGGCGGCGAAAACCTTGAAGTCGTCGGCGGGGGCAAGATCACGGCAAGTTATGCTGCTGGGGTTTCGTTTTGAATGACTGGCTGAAAGGGTTGCGGCCGGATGCATGTGTTGCTTTCGGGCGGCTCGATTGGCGTTCAGCTGGCAGCTTTCAGTGTGCAGGGAGCTGCCTCTCTGAAAGAGTGGTAGCCGAGATACTGACGAGGTTTTCTGTGAACATGACTACGCACACTGCCTGGCCAAGCGCCCCCCGCGCCGTTAGCACCGCGCAGGCGGGCCGTACGAGTATTCGGGTCGCCGTACGTGCCGTCGATCCGCTCGTAGTCTCAGGTCTGCACGCAATGCTCCATCCGGCTTTCGGTATCGATCTCGTCGCCGATTGTGAGGAGGCCGAAGTCACCGTCGCGGTCGCCGATAGTTCCGGCCTGTGCGAGCTCCTGAGTAACATCACGGTCTCTCGTCTGGTGCTCATCGCGGACGATCTGCGGCATGCCGAGTTGCTGACTGCCATCGAGCACGGCTTGATCGTGCTGCTGCCGCGTAGGGAGGTGACGACGAAATCACGCCTGCTGCAAGCCATCTCGGATGCGTGTGAGGGCCGTGGTGACCTGCCCGCCCAGCAGTTGGGTGCGGTGCTGCAGGGGATGAAGCAGTTGCAGGAAAGCACTTTGGGGCCGCGCGACCTGAAGCTCAATGGTCTCTCCTCACGGGAGATCGAGATCTTCCGGCTGCTCGCGGATGGGTTGGGCACCGGCGAGATCGCGGAGAAGCTCGTGTATTCCGAGCGCACGGTTAAGAGCGTGTTGCACGGAATGATGAGCAGGCTCGGGCTCCGCAACAGAGCGCACGCGGTCGCCTATGCGCTGCGCCACGGCCTGATCTGACGCTGCGGCGCGTTGATCTTTGTGCCGGATCGTGCTTGAAACCCGGCCGGGCCGCCGGTGGGGCCGGCCCGGATCGGTTCCCCGCTGAAGGCTGTCCCACCTTTCAAAGAGGGTTCGAACCGGTCACTCCTGAGATCGGTGAACTCAGGGGTTTCGGTTATGGCTGTCATGGTTTCGCCGTTTGGGATGGCTGAAGGGACTTGGCCGGGAACCCCGCGATGACTGAGTCCGCTAATGTAATTGGGTACGCGATGTGATCGCTGTGTAGGCATGATCGCCGCGCTCGGTACTGCGGACTTCGCCACCGCCGAGGTCCGCGGTCTGCATTTCGGGCGCCCCGCCATCGACGGCGAACCCAGCGGCAACCACGTCGCCGCAGCCGAGACCGCCGACTGGCTGGACAAGCAGTTCGCACTCGCGCCGCCGTGACCACCGAGCGACGACGAACACAACACCGGAGCACGGACGATGATCACAAATTCCGGACCTGCTGGTACTCGCCGAACGACGCCGCGAGCTGGACGCGATTGGTGAACCCGAGCTTGGTCAGTACGTTTTGTACGTGTCCCTCCGCGGTGCGCGTGGAGATCACCAGCCGAGCGGCGATGTCCTTGTTGGACAGTCCCTTGGCGATCAGCTCGGCGACCTGCCGCTCTCGCCGGGTCAACTGGGCCAACGGATCATCGGCAGCGGCCGGAGCCGACGTGGTGCCGTCGGCATCCTCACCCAGGGCGTAGGCCACTGCCTGGGCGCTCTCGAAACTGACGCCCCGGTCGAACGCGGTCTGGAACCCGCGGTCGCCGAGGGCATGGCGCGTCTGCCGTTCGCACTCGTCGTGCACTAGGTGATAGCGCGGCAGGTCGGCCAGTGGTTTGCTGCCCTCCATCGGGTAAAGCCGGTGCGCCGCTCCCAGCAGCACGGCGGCGCGTTCGTGTTCCCCGCTGCTCCCTGCGTACCAGGCCAGTGACTCGATGACGAAGACAGTGCCCAGTGCGTCCTTGAAGATCTGCTGCTCCCGCAGGGCTTCCTCGGCACACGCGCGTGCCCGAGCCACCTCGCCCCGCATCCACTCCGTCAGGGATCTGATGTACAGCACGTACGTTCGGGCCCATCGATCGCCGTGCTGGTCGCAGAGGGCGCCTGCCTGCTGCGACACCGCCATCGCGCGGTCCAAATCGTTTAGCTGGGTGAGCGTCGCGCTCATCGTGACGTAGGCGATGGCCGTGACGGCCGTCATCACGCCCAGTGCCTCGAACAGCGCCAGGCAGTCCTCTATCAGGACCAGCGTCCGCGGCAGGTCACCGCCGTTGGCCCACTCCACTGTTCCCAACGCGAACAGACCGTGGGCCAGCATGTTCTTGTCACCGGCCGACCTGGCCCACTGGAAGCATTCCTCAGCCATGTCGGCGGCCGCGGCGCGGTCGCCCTGCGCGACGGCGAGGTGGGAGTTGGTCCACAACGCTGCGGCCCGCGCTCTGCTCGGTGTGACGTCCAGCGTCAGCATCCGGTCCAGCCAGTGCCGTCCCTCGGCAAGGGGGCCGCAACCGTACCAGTAGAAGTGCAGTGCCGCGGCCATCCGCAGCCCAGTCTGGGACTCCCCGGGGGTGTTCAGGCAGTACTTCAGCGCCAGCCGGAGATTGGCGAACTCGCGCCGGCTCCTTACAGCGATCTCCTCCTGGGCGGGACCGAACCACTCGGCCGCGTGCCGCTCGGTCAGCTTCAAGAAGTAGTCCCGGTGCCGTCTCCGCAGGGCCGCCTCTTCGTCAGCGGCCCGTAGTTTCTCCCTGCCGTAGTGGCGGATTGTGTCCAGCATCAGGTACCGGACACTGGCGCTGTCGCCGTCCTCCTCCCTGACCAGGACCGACTTGTCCACCAATCCGGCCACCGCGTCGATGACCTCCTCCGGGGGGATGCCGTCCCCGGCGCACACCGCCTCGGCCGCGTCCAGGTCACACCCCCTGACGAACACCGACATCCGTGCCCACAACCTCTGCTCGGCCGGGGAGCACAGCGCGTAGCTCCAGTTCATCACCTCCTGCAGCGTCCGATGTCGAGGCAGCACGGCGGGACTGCCTGCGGTGAGCAGCCGAAACCGGTCGTCCAACCGCTGGAGGATCTGCTCCGGCGAGAGGATTTGCACCCGCGCGGCGGCGAGTTCGATCGCGAGCGGCAGGCCGTCCAGCTGCTGACATATCCGCGCGACGGTGGCCTGGTTTGCCGGGGTGACCACGAAATCGGGCACCACGGCCGCGGCTCGCTCGCTGAACAGCTGGATCGCGTCCCCGGCGGCCGAGTCATCGCCCGGGGTCACGTCCAGATCGGGCAGCGGCAGGGGCGGCACCGGCCGGATGTGCTCTCCGGGTGTGCGGAGCGCTTGCCTGCTGGTGGCCAGGATCCGCAACCGCGGCGCTGCCGCGAGTAGCTCACCGGCGAGCACCCTGCACGCGGCCCCCAGGTGCTCACAGTTGTCGAGGACCAGCAGGAGCTGTTTGCCCCGCAGGTGGTCCACCAGGACCTCCCGAGACTGGTCGCGCAGCCCTATCGCGTCGGCGACGGTCTGCTCCAGCAGCGCGTGATCCTGCAGCGCGGCCAGTTCGACCAGGAACACCCCGTCCGGGAACGCTCTGCGGGTCTGCATGGCCACCCGCAGCGCCAGCCGGGTCTTGCCCACTCCGCCTGGACCGGTCAAGGTCAGCATCCGCACCGCCGGAAGGACCTTCTTGACCTCGGACATCTCACGGCGACGACCGACGAAGCTGGTCACCTCCGCCGGGAGGCTGCCCTTCTCACTCCGCGTCACCACGTGACCACACTAAACCTTGACTCGGTGACCGACATAGATGGGGAGCGTCCGCAATTCACGTAGTCGCCAGGTACTTGCACGGTGTCGCCGCGGAGCCGGACGGACGAGAATTAGGTCCGACCGAGTAAGGAGGCGAACGAGATGGGCATGCGTGGCGCGCAGTCCGGCACCCGCGCGTAGCACCTCTGCTGACGACCAGTCGCCGTTGGAGGAGAGCGGGACACGATCGGGAGTGGGCATTACCTCACACGTCACCTGGCCGAGCAGCCGCCACGGAGGCGGGGCCGTAGATCTTCGCCGATCCGCAGACTACGTCGATGTGCCGGTCGTGTTTTCTGTGCGGTGCTTCGTTTCGGGTTTCGGGTGTGATGGCGACGCGTACGAGGGTCGGGCTCATCCGCTGCGCGTGTCGTGTTTCTCGTTTGCGAGTAGTGCTGCTGACACACCGTTTTGTACGACTGGCTGAAAGGGTTGCGGCCGGATGCATGTGTTGCTTTCGGGCGGCTCGATTGGCGTTCAGCTGGCAGCTTTCAGTGTGCAGGGAGCTGCCTCTCTGAAAGAGTGGTAGCCGAGATACTGACGAGGTTTTCTGTGAACATGACTTCGCACACTGCCTGGCCAAGCGCCCCCCGCGCCGTTAGCACCGCGCAGGCGGGCCGTACGAGTATTCGGGTCGCCGTACGTGCCGTCGATCCGCTCGTAGTCTCAGGTCTGCACGCAATGCTCCATCCGGCTTTCGGTATCGATCTCGTCGCCGATTGTGAGGAGGCCGAAGTCACCGTCGCGGTCGCTGATAGTTCCGGCCTGTGCGAGCTCCTGAGTAACATCACGGTCTCTCGTCTGGTGCTCATCGCGGACGATCTGCGGCATGCCGAGTTGCTGGCTGCCATCGAGCACGGCTTGATCGTGCTGGTGCCGCGCGGGGAGGTGACGACGAAATCACGCCTGCTGCAAGCCATCTCGGATGCGTGTGAGGGCCGTGGTGACCTGCCCGCCCAGCAGTTGGGTGCGGTGCTGCAGGGGTTGAAGCAGTTGCAGGAAAGCACTTTGGGGCCGCGTGACCTGACGCTGAGCGGTCTCTCCTCACGGGAGATCGAGATCTTCCGGCTGCTCGCGGATGGGTTGGGCACCGGCGAGATCGCGGAGAAGCTCGTGTATTCCGAGCGTACGGTTAAGAGCGTGTTGCACGGAATGATGAGCAGGCTCGGGCTCCGTAACAGAGCGCACGCGGTCGCCTATGCGCTGCGCCACGGCTTGATCTGACGCTGCGGCGCGTTGATCTTTGTGCCGGATCGTGCTTGAAGCACGGCTGGGCCGCCGGCGGGAGGCCGGCCCGGGCCGGTTCCCCGCTGAAGGCTGTCCTACCTTTCAAAGAAGGGTTCACGGCCACCACCCCGATCACTCGGAGGCAGCTGCAAAGCATGACAAGACGGTGTACGCACAGCGCCGTCTTGTTGTGCGGAAACTGATTGTGTTCGTGTGGGAGGGGGCCGAGGGGACTTGAACCCCTGTCGGTGAGAGGAATCCCTAGAATTCTTTTCCGTGGTCGGCATGCTGCTGTAGCGCGGCATGAAGGTGCGGTTATCTGCTCGCTACGTGCAAGTCTGCGTGTCAGTGCCATTTCGGCTCAAACGTGCCGGGATCTGTGGCCAGAAGGGTAGGGATTATTTCAGTAGCCTCAATCCACCGATGGTTGCTGATGGTGATCTTGGTTGGTTGATTGGCTGTTGTTGATCTTGCTGTCGTGTTCAGGGCATGCGTTATCCGC
>NZ_JBWKKU010000090.1:0-32465 GCF_056431445.1 Saccharopolyspora sp. NPDC045941 | reverse complement strand
GTGTACCCAGTGCGGCCACACCGCGCACGCTGACGTGAACGCGGCGAAGAACATTCTCGCCGCCGGACGGGCGGTGACAGCCTGTGGAGACCTCGCCGTTAGGCGGTCCGTGAAGCAGGAACCTCGACCGGCGTTAGCGCTGGTTGGAATCCCCCGGCTTTAGCCGTGGGGAGGACGTCAACAGGTTTTCGTAGACGACCACCACCATGGTCGCCAGGAGCAGCAGCGGGGGCAGCGGCCAGCCGGGCATGCGGTAGGCCGCTCGCCGGGTGCGGCCGCGGATCCGGCCGACCAGCGCCGCCAGTCCGACCAGCACGTAGGTGATCACCAGGCTGGCCCCGGATCCGAGCAGCAGCACCTGGAACGGCAGCAGCCAATAGGCCAGCGTGCCCAGCGCCGCCACCGTCAGGGTCGCCACCACCGGCGTGCGCAACCGCGGGTGCACCCAGGTCAGCGGCCCGCTGATGGCGTCCGGCCAGGAGCGGTCGCGGGCCGCGGAGTACAGGCTGCGGCCGAGCTGGAGCATGATCGCGATCACGGCGTTGATCACCGCGATCGCGATGCCCAGGCTGACGATCGTGTTCACCACCGGTCCGCCGCGGGCGAGCAGGAAGTAGTTCATCGGCGAATCCGCGTTGACCAGCTCCGGCATGCTCGGCGTGCCCAGCAGCACGGCGACCAGCGGGACGAACTCGGCCACCACGGTGATCGCCAGCGACCAGAGGATCGCCCGCCCGATCGTCCGGGTGGCCTGACGGGTCTCCTCGGCGTAGTAGACGGCGGTGCCGTAACCGTTGTAGGCGAAGATCGCGATCGCGGTGTAGGAGACCACCAGGCCCGCGGACGCGGCGCCCAGGGCGCCGTCCGGACCGGCTCCCTGGGCGGTCCACAGCGCGGAGACCGGCTGGGTGACGTGCACGAAGCTGAGGACGGCCAGCACCGCCAGCGCCAGCAGTTCGAGCACCAGGAAGATGCCGGTGACCCACGCGTTGGTGCGGATGCCCAGCACTGCGAAGAGCCCGGTGACCACGATGACCGCGATGCCCACCCAGCGGCCGTCCAGCGCGGACCACACCACGCCGAGGTACTCGCCGGTCCCGCTCGCGATCACGCCCAGGATCAGGATGCCGGACACGATCGTCAGCAGGTACAGCGCGAACCCGGTGGGCTTGCCGACGGTCCGGGCGACGAACGCGTACTCGCCGCCGGTGATGGGGAAAGCGCTGGACAGCTCGGCGGGCTCCGGCGGGGCGGCCTACGAGCACCTGCGGTTCGTGCCGTGGGGACGGATGGACCCGTTCTACGAGGCCACCGCGCAGGCCGTCGAGGAGGCGGTGCTCAACGCGCTGACCGCCAACGCGGACATGACCGGCCGCGACGGGCACCGTTCCCCGGCCCTGCCGCACGACCGGCTCACCGAGCTGCTGCGCGAGTCGGCGCTGCGGCCAGACCGTCGTTGACGCTCTGCCGATGCGAATCCCGTTGATCGGCCGGGCTTGCCAGGAGATCCGTCCGTTGTGGACAACTCGCCGATTCGTCCAGCAAGGATTTCCGCCGCGTCCTAGAAGTCCGGGCTGCTGGCGTCCTTCCAGGTTCGGGGCACGACGACGTGGAGAGCGTCGCGCGCGACCGAGAAGCGTTGCGGGGTGCCGTCGACGAGTTCGCCGTCGACGTTGATCGGAAGGTCGGGGCCGGTCGCCACGTCGACCCGTTTGGTGCGGAAATGGCGGACGTGCTCGCTGTCGAGCGCACCGCGTTTGAGATCGCGGGCGGCGGCGATCAGGTCGTGGAGGCTGCCGTGCCGCATGACGGAGATGTCCAGCGTCGCATCGTCGATCCCGGCGTCGTGCGCCGCGAGCTGCCCGCCGCCGAAGTAGCGGCCGTTGGCGATCGACAGCTGCAGCAATCCGTGGTGCTCCTGCGGCTCGTGGTCGCCATCGGGGAACGTCAGGTGCGCCGAGAACGGTCGGTGTCTCAGCAATGCCTTGACGGTCGCCACCGGGTATGCCAGTGCCCCGGTCCACCTCTTCAGCGTCGGCGACATCGCCTCGGCCACGCCCGCGCCGAGACCGACCGATGCGCGGTTGACGTAGTAGTTGTTCCCGCAGAGGCCGAGGTCGATGTCGACCACTTTGCCGTGCGCGATGGTGCGGCACGCCTGGTCGAGGTCGGTGGGGATGTGCAGGGTTCGTGCGAAGTCGTTGGCGGTGCCCAGCGGCAGCAGGCCCAACGGGACGCCGCGGTGCGCGAGGACGTCGACCACCGAGCTGACGCTGCCGTCACCGCCGCCGAGGATGATCAGGTCGTGGCCCGCGTCCACGGCCGAGTTCACGGTTTCCGGGAGCCGGGCCGGATCGTGCAGCGGAAAGGTCGAGTCCAGCGGCACGCCCAGGCTGCGCAGCTTGTCGATCGCCCGCGCGTATGCCTTGGCGCCGGTGCGGGCCCGTGCATTGACCACCAGGGCTGCTCGCGTGGTGGAACCGTCGGTTGTGATGACCGCTCCTCACGAGAAGAACCTGCCTGCACCTGCAGTGTAGAGGCAGTCGGCGCGCGGGACTCATCTGCGCTCCGGGCGTGCGGAAGACCTCCTGCGCGGCTTCCGGCCGATGGCGAAGTAGATCGCGCTCAGCACGATGAAGAACGGCACGCCCGCCCACCAGGCGACCGCCAGGTCGTCGATGAACGCCGTGGACACCAGGATCGCCGCCAGGAAGAGGATCGCTGCGATTCCGGTGACCGGCGCGCCGCGCAGGCGCACCTTCGGCAGCGGGAGGCCCGCCGCCGCGCGGGTCCGCCGGAACGCCAGGTGCGTGACGAGGATGAGGATCCACACCGCCAGGGCGCCGAAGATGGACAACCCGAACAGCACCAGGTACGCGGCGTTGCCCTGCGCGGCCGACAGCACGGTGGCGACGAGCAGTCCGGCCGCGCTGAGCAGCAGCGCGTTGCGCGGCACCCCGCCCTTGCTCAACCGGGCGGTCCAGCGCGGCGCGTAACCGTGCCCGGCGAGGGAGTGCAGCATCCGGGTGCACAGGTAGAGGTTCGTGTTCGCGCTGGAGAGCGCGGCGGTCAGCACCACGAAGTTCATCACCAGCGCGGCGAACGGGATTCCGGCCGCGCCGAAGACCGTCACGAAAGGGCTCTCGGACACCCCGCTGCTCTGCGCGACCGTCGTCCAGGGCACCACGGTCAGGACCAGGGCGATGGCCAGCAGGTAGAACAGGGACAACCGCAGCACCATCTGCCGGGCCGCGCGCGGGATGTCGCGTTCCGGGTTCTCCGACTCGGCCGCGGTCACCGAGACGACCTCGGTGCCGATGAAGCTGAACAGCGCGAACACCATCGCCAGGTACAGGCCGGTCCACCCGTTGGGCAGGAACCCGCCGTGCGCCACCAGGTTGTCGAAACCGGTGGGCTCGGCGTTCGGCAGCCCGACCGTCACCAGCGCGAGCGCCAGCAGGATGAACACCACGATCGCGGTGACCTTGATCATCGAGAACCAGTACTCGAAGATGCCGAACAGCCCGACCGCGCCCGCGTTCACCGCGAGGATGAGCACCGAGAACGCCACCACGGGCAGCCACAACGGCAGCTGGGGCCACCAGAACTGCGTGTAGATCCCGGCCGCGATCAGCTCGCCGCCCACCGCGATCACCTGGATGGTCCAGTACGTCCAGCGCACCACGAACCCGGCCCACGGGCCCAGGTAGCGGTGCGCGATCGCGCCGAACGCGCCCGCGTCCGGGTGCTGGACCACCATCTCGGCCAGCGCCCAGGCGATCACCAGCGCGACCAGCGCGCAAGCGAGGTAGGCGAGCACGGTGGCCGGCCCGGCCTGCGAGATCGCCAGGCTGGACCCCAGGAACAGGCCGGTGCCGATCGCGCCGCCCAGCCCGATCATGGTCACCTGGCGGCGCGTCAGCTGCCGGCGCAGCCCGGTGCCGGACGTGCCCACCCCGGTGGCGCTGCCTGTGGTGGAGTCCATGTCATCTCCCGGATCTGCGGTAGTCGGCGATGGCCGCGACGACGGCGTCCACATCGGACTCGTTGTTGTAGAAGTGGAAGGACATCCGCAGCACGGTGCCGCGCGGGCTGGTCGCGATCCGGCGTTCGGCGAGCCATGCGGCGAGTTCGCCCGGGGCATCGTCGAGGAGCGCGACCTGCGGTCCGCGCGACGCCGGATCGGTCGGCGACCAGAGCCGCTCGCCCGCCGCCAGCAGCTCGTTCTGCAGGCGCTGGGTCAGTCCACCGACGTGGTCGTGCACCGTTATGGGGTCCAGGCGGTTGACCAGGTCCAATCCCGCGTTCGCGCCGTAGGCGGCCGGAATGCCGGGCGTGCCGGTTTCGTAGCGGCTCGCGCGCGCCGGATGATCCACCGAGCGCGGATCGAATGCGAACGGGTTCTCGCGGCCGAACCACCCGGTCAGCTGCGGTGCCACCGCATCCTGCACGCCGCGGCGCGCGTACAGGAACGCGATGCCGGGGATGCCCAGCACGTACTTGAGCGCGCCGGCGACGAGGAAGTCGCAGCCGAGCTCCTCGACGTCTATGCGGTGCACACCCGCGGCCTGGTAGGCGTCGACGAACGTCGTCGCGCCCTGCTCCTTCGCGCGGGTGATCACCTCGCGGACCGGCAGCCGGAGGCCGTTGCGGTAGGACACCAGCGGCACCGACACCAGCCGGGTCCGCTCGTCGATCGCGTCCAGGTAGTCCTCGGTGCGAACCTGCCCGTCTTCGGCCCCGACGTGGACGACCTCGGCTCCCCGGGCGCGCTGCGCGAGCCAGACGTGCGCGATGGAGGGGAATTCCATGTCGGTGGTGACGATGCGCGGCCGCTCGGCGTAGGACCTGGTCGACGCCGCTTGGAAGGCGCCTTCGGTGGCGTTGGACAGGACCGCGACCTCGTCGGGCTCGGCCCCGATCAGCTTCGCGAAGCCTCGACGCGCCTGTTCGACCTGGTCCATCCAGCTCTCCCACGGCGCTCCGTGCACGTGCATGCTGCGCTGGAACTCGGCGAGCGCGTCGCCGAGCTGGTAGGAGGCGGCGCCCTGGCTGCAACTGGCCAGGTGCACGTTCTCGGCCAGCGACGGGAAGGAGGCGCGGAACAGGTCCGGGTCGGTGATGGTCTCGGCGGGCTGTGCCGGGGTGGCGTTCACGGTGCGATTCCTCTGCGGGTGTGCGGATTCGGCCGGGTCAGTAGCTCGGCGGGGTGACCGACACCAGGAAGGTGGCGGTGTCGGTACCCGGGTTGACGAAGCGGTGCGGGACTCGCGAGTCGAAGTAGCAGCTGTCGCCCGGTTCCAGCCGGATCCGGGAGTCACCCACCTCGACCAGCAGTTCTCCCGCCTGGGCGAGCACGCATTCCTCGGAGGGGTGGCTCCACGGTTCCTCCGACGACGCGGCACCGGGTTCCAGACGGCCTTCGAGCAGCTCCAGGCGGCCCGATCCGGGGGACAGGCGCATGTAGGCGATCCCGCCGTGCGGCGAGCCGACCTTCATTCGCCGCTCGCGGCGGACCACGGCCACCTGCTGCACGTCGTCCTCGGCGAAGAGGCTGAACAGCGGGACTTCCAGCGTTTTCGCCAGTCGCCGCAGGGTTTCCAGGCTGGGGTCGTGGATGTTGCGCTCGACCTGGCTGAGCAGTCCGGTGGACAGGCCGGTGAGTTCGGCCAGCTGCTTGAGGGTGAGGTCGCGCTTCTGGCGCAACTCCCGGAGGTGGGGGCCGATCATGGCTTCGCGCCTTCGGTGTGGGTGAAATATTTCAGCGAGGATGAATCCCCGTGCGCGCGAAGTCAAGAGCGCGGCACCGCAGATCGCCGAGCGCCAGAATTGCCTGCGCTGGAACAGGATCGCCGGGACGACGAACCCTCGGAGCCTGCACTGACTCCGGGGTCCGTTGCGAATCCGCGAGGGTCAGTGGCCGCGGAAGGCTTCGACGAGCCACCAGGCGCCTTCGCCCGGGGCGATCTTGGCGTCGATCAGCAACGGCGTGGCGCGCGGTCCGTTCAGCCAGTCGCGCACCGGCGCGAGGTCGGCCTCGGTGCGCACCGTGAGTCCGGTGCAGCCGAAGCCGCGCGCGGCGGCCGCGAGGTCGGTGTCCGGGAACTCGACGGTGTCCAACCGGTGGCCGTCCGGGCCGAAGTGGTGGACCTCCGCGCCGTAGGCGTGGTCGTCGTAGACCACGATCACCATCGGCAGGCCGAGCCGGGCCGCCGTTTCCAGTTCGGCGATGCCCATCAGCGCGCCGCCGTCGCCGAGCGCGGCGACCGGCAGCCGGTCCGGGCGGGCCAGCGCCGCGCCGATGGCGGTGGCCAGGCCGAGGCCGATGGACTGGAAGGCCTGGGTGAAGCAGAAGCCCTGCTCGTCGGGGATCCGCAGGAACATGCTCGGGTAGCCCATGAAGTTGCCGGAATCCACCGCCAGCACCCGCTCTTCGGGCAGCAGTGCGTCCAGGGCGATGGTCAGCGCGCGCGGATCGATGGCGTCCGGTGTGGACTCCTCGTCGAATGCCACGTCGCGCCAGGACCCAGCGCTCGCGATCCGCTCCCGCACCTCCGGATCGCGGTAACCGGCGGGCCGGATGCCGCGGTCCGCGAGTTCGGCCCGGGCCGCCTCGGCGGTCGCGGCGACGTCGCCGAGCACCCCGAGGTCGACCGGGCGGTGCGCGCCGATCGCCTCGCTGTCGATGTCGACCTGCACCAGCGCGGACCCGGCGCCGATCAGGTTGCCGTGCCGCGTGGTCCACATGTTCAGGGCGGTGCCCCAACCGACGACGAGGTCCGCGCCGGAGATCAGCTCGGCGGCCAGCGGCGTGGCGAACCCGCCGGAGACGTCCAGCGACCACGGGTCGTCGCGGAACAGGCCCCGCGCCACCGCCGAGGTGGCCAGCAGCGCCCCGCATGCCTCGGCCAGCTCCCGCAGCTCGGCGCCGGCGTGCCGGGCACCGCGACCGGCGATGAAGACCGGGCGTTGCGCGGTGGCCAGCCGGTCGGCCAGTTCCCGCACCGCCGCGGCGGACGGCGCGACCGGGTTCAGCGCCGGGAGCTGCGGGACGTGCGGTTCGCCGTCGAACTCCGCCGCCTGGACGTCCAGCGGCAGGTTCAGCACGACGGTCCGCCTGCCCTCGGTCGCCAGCCGGACCGCCCGCACCACGTCGTCGACGGCGGTGGCCGCGCTGTGCACCCGCTCCGCGCGGGCGCCGACGGCGGTGGCCAGCGCATCCTGGTCGATACGGAAGTTCGAGCGGATGGCCGCGGAGGCCGTTTCCGCGGCGAGCACGAGCAGCGGGGTCCGGCTCTTGGCCGCTTCGGTGATGCCGGTGAGCGCATTGGTCAGCCCGCAACCCTGGTGCACCGAGAGCACCCCGAGGCGGCCACTGGTGCGCGCATACGCGTCGGCCATCGTCGCCGCGCCGCCCTCGTGGCGGGCGGCCACGAACCGCGCACCCGCGGCGACCAGTGCGTTGGTGACGTGGAAGTTGCCGCTGCCGACGACGCCGAAGACGTGGTCGGCGCCCAGTGCGGCCACCGTGCGGCCGACGACCTCGGCGACGTTCATCTCGTCCCTCCCCTGCCGGTGGGTCAGTCCTGCTCGATCAGCGCCAGGGCCCGCGTCGGGCTGCCTGAGCCGTTGACGATCGGCAGCGGCGCGGCGATCAGCACCGCTCCGGTGGGTGGCAGCAGCGCGAGGTTCTGCAGTTGGGTGAGGCCGTACTTGCCGGCGCCGAGCAGCAGCGAGTGGCAGGGGAAGGCCGGTTCGAAGGTGGGCGCCATCCCGGCGTCGGTGCCCACCGTCTCCACGCCGATGCCGATCAGGGCGCTCTCCTCGGCCAGCCAGCGGGCGCAGTCCGGCGAGATCCCCGGGGTGTGCGAGCCGCTGTCGTCGGCGTTGAGGAACTCCGCCTGATCGCCGCTGCGCGCGTCCCAGCCGGTCCGCACCAGCAGCCAGCCGCCCTCGGGCAGGGAGCCGTGCGCGGATTCCCACTCGCGGATGTGCTCGGTCTCCAGCAGGAAGTCCGGATCCTCGGCGACCTGCGCGGAGCAGTCCAGCACCGCGGCAGGGCCGATCATCTGCCGGGTCGGGACCGAAGCCACGTCGAGGCCGTCGCGGCCGGTGATCCAGTGCGCCGGCGCGTCGAAGTGGGTGCCGGTGTGCTCCCCGGTGTGGATGTTGTTCCAGTACCAGGCGGGGCCGCGGTCGTCGAACCGGCTGATCTCCTCCAGGCTGAAGCCGATGGTGTTGGAGAACGGCTCCGGTAGCCGCAGGACGGGCACGTCGGACGTCAGGGGCGCGGTCAGGTCGATGACGCTGATCCGGCCGGACGTCAGCGCCCGCAGCAGTTCGTCGAGGACGGCCACGTTCTTCGCCTCCGGATTCCGGGAACTGGACGACGTGCGGGATCCTACTTCGCGTCCGGGGCGCTGCCAATGCGCCGGGAATCACCCGGTGCGGCAGGGAATTCGGGTGCAGCACTGTGGATCGAGTCGGCCCGCGCGACCGCTGTTATCGTGTTCGCGTGACGACGGACATCGTGACGGATGGCGCATCGGTCGGCGATGCCGTGGTGGGCGAGTTGACCGGCCGAGGCATGCGGCCCAGGCAGCTGATCGTCACCCTCTACGGCCTGTACGCGCGGGAGGCCGGTGGCTGGCTGTCGGTGGCGTCGTTGGTGCGGCTGCTCGCGGATCTCGGCGTGGACGAGCCTGCGGTGCGCTCGTCGATCTCGCGGCTGAAGCGGCGCGGCATCCTGCTGGCCGAGCGGCGCGGCGGGGCGGCGGGATACGAGCTCTCCGGAGCCGCGCTGGAGATCCTGCGCGAAGGCGACGAGCGGATCTTCCGCCGGGAGCGCGCCACCCTCGCCGACGGATGGGTGCTGGCGGTGTTCTCGGTCCCGGAATCCGAGCGGCAGAAGCGGCACGTGCTGCGCACCCAGCTGACGCGCCTGGGCTTCGGCACCGCCGCGCCGGGGGTGTGGATCGCCCCGGCCGACCTGCGGGACGCGGCGAGCAGCGTCCTGCAGCGCTACGAGCTGGCCGGCTACGCCGATCTGTTCCACGCCGAGCACCTCGCCTTCGGCGATCTGCGGACCAAGGTGGCGCAGTGGTGGGACCTGGAGCAGCTGCAGGAGCTCTACGGCGAGTTCATCGGGGTGCACCAGCCGGTGCTGCGGCGGTGGCGCCGCCGCCGGTCGCCGCGCGGGCCGGGGGCCTTCGCCGACTACGTGCGGGTGCTCACCGACTGGCGCCGGTTGCCCTACCTGGACCCCGGGCTGCCCGCCGAGCTCCTGCCGAAGGACTGGAACGGGACGGTGGCCGCGGAGGTGTTCTTCGAGCTGAAGTCCCTGCTGGAGCGGCAGGCCCACGGCCACGTCGACGCCGTCGCGCGCTGATCCCTCAGAGAAGGCTCCGGGAACGTCCATCCGAAGGGCGATTTCGCGCGAAATCGCCACCTCGGGGCGCTGATTTCGCGCGAAATCGACGCCCCGCGTGAAGGCGGTCGCGGCCCACGCGCCCAGTCTGCAATCGCCTCTTAGGCGGGGATCGCGGCGGTGCCCTTGATCTCGACCAGCGCCTCGGCGTCCCAGAGGCGCTGCACGCCGATCCCGGCCATCGCCGGGTAGTCCCGTCCGGCGAGCTCGCGCCACACCGCGCCGATTTCCCGGGCGTGCGCCCGGTAGTCGTCCACGTCCACGATGTAGACGGTCAGCTCGGTCACCTGCTCGGGGCGGCCCCCGGCGGCGCGCAGCGCGGTGAGCAGGTTGCCCAGCGCCTGCCGGAACTGCGCGACGACGCCGTCACCGACGATCTTGCCGTCCGCGTCGAGCGCGGTCTGCCCGGCCAGGAACACGAGGCGGCAGTCCGAGGCCACCACGGCGTGCGAGAAGCCCGCCGGGCGGGCCAGTTCCGCGGGGTTGATCCGTTCGATGGTCATGATTGCACCGCTCCTCCGTCCACAGTGATCCCTTGCCCGTTGATCGCGGCGTTGCGCACGCACAGCTCCACGACGTCGGCGACCTCGTCCGGGCTGATCAGCCGGCCGATGGGTTGCCGGCCCTCCAGCGCGCTGCGGGCCTGTTGCGCGCTCCGCCCGGTCTTGGCGGTGATGTTGTCGATGGTGCGTTCGGTCATCGGCGTGTCGACGAAGCCGGGGCACACGGCGTTGACCGTGACACCCGTCCTGGCCAGCTCCGCGGCGGCCGAGCGCACCAGCCCGAGCACGCCGTGCTTGCTGGCGGTGTAGGCGCTGACGTAGGGGTCGCCGCGCTTGGCGGCCATCGACGCGATCACCACGATCCGGCCGAAGCCGCGTTCGGCCATCGCCGGAACCGCCCGGCGCAGGAAGCGGAACGGCGCGGTCAGGTTGATCTGCAGCGCGCGTTCCCAGTCGTCGTCGGTCGTCGCGGTCAGCGGTGCCGAGGTGGCGGTGCCCGCGTTGAGCACCAGGACCTCGACCGGTCCCCATTCGCGTTCAACCGCTTCGAAAACGCGGTCCGGGGCCTGCGCGTCGGCGAGGTCGGCGGGCAGGTCGAGCGCCGGCCCGGGCAGCCGCGCGGCGGCCTCGGCGAGCTCCCCGGCGCTTCGCGCGGTGAGCGCGACGCGGTTGCCGGACTCGGAAAGTCGCTGGGCGATGGCGCGACCGATGCCCCTACCGGCTCCGGTGACCAGGCAGTTTCTCGTCGTCACGGAGGCGATATTACGTAAAATTGACGGTCGTGCGCAATGCGGCATACGCTGCCGGGAGCGGAACCGACGGAAGGAGCCCGCGGTGCGCATCGCGGTCATCGGTGGCGGTCCAGGCGGTCTGTACTTCTCCGCGCTGCTGCGGCAGCTCGGCCCGGAGCACGAAATCGCCGTGTGGGAGCGCAACGCGCCGGACGACACCTTCGGATTCGGCGTGGTGTTCTCCGACGAGACCCTCGGCGGCATCGAGCACGCCGACACCGGGATCTTCCACGCCATGCAACGGGAATTCGCCAGGTGGGACGACATCGACGTGCACCACCGGGGCGCCTCGTCCACCTCCGGCGGCCACGGCTTCGCCGCGATGAGCCGCAAGCGGCTGTTACGCATCCTGCAGGAGCGGTGCCGCGAACTGGGCGTGTCGCTGCGCTTCCAGGCCGAGGCGCCGGACGTCGAGCGGCTGTCCGCCGACTACGACCTGGTGGTCGCGGCCGACGGCGCGAACTCGGCGGTGCGCGCCCGGTATCCGGAGACCTTCCGGCCCAGCGCGGAAACCGGGCGCTGCAAGTACATCTGGCTGGGCACCGACCTGGTCTTCGACGCGTTCAAGTTCGTCGTCCAGGACACGCCCCACGGCATCATGCAGCTGCACGGCTACCCCTACAGCCGCGACGCCAGCACCTTCATCGTCGAGATGCACGAGGACGTCTGGCAGCGCGCCGGATTCGCCGACTCCGCCGCCTCGGCCTCGACCAGGCCCGGCGACAGCGACGAGAAGTCCATCGAGCTGATCCGGGAGCTGTTCGCCGAGACCCTGGCAGGCCACGAGGTCTTCGCCAACAACTCGAAGTGGCTGAACTTCCGGACCGTGCGCTGCGACTCGTGGCGGCGCGGCAACGTCGTGCTGCTCGGCGATGCCGCGCACACCGCGCACTTCTCCATCGGCTCCGGCACGAAGCTGGCCATGGAGGACGCGCTGGCACTGGTGGCCTGCCTGCACGAACAGCCCTCGATCGACGCGGCGCTGGGGGCGTACGAGGCGGAGCGGCGTGCGGTGGTGACCTCTACGCAGCGCGCGGCCCAAGCCAGCCTGGAGTGGTTCGAGAACATCGGCCAGTACGTGCACCAGGATCCCGAGCAGTTCGCCTTCAACCTGCTCACCCGCAGCCGCCGCGTCACCTACGACAACCTGCGGCTGCGCGATCCGGAGTTCGTCGCCGGCATCGACGCCTGGTTCGCCGGCGCGGGCGAGGTCCGGCCGCCGATGTTCCAGCCGGTGCGGCTCGGACCGCTGGAGCTGCCCAACCGCGTGGTCGTCTCGCCGATGGACATGTACAGCGCGGTCGACGGGGTGCCGGACGACTTCCACCTGGTACACCTCGGCAGCAAGGCCCTCGGCGGGGCCGGGCTGGTGATGACCGAGATGGTGTGCGTGTCCGAGCAGGGGCGGATCACGCCCGGCTGCGCCTGCCTGTGCACCCCGGAGCAGGAGGCGGCCTGGCGGCGGGTGGTGGATTTCGTGCACGGGAACACCGCCGCGAAGATCGGCGTCCAGCTGGGGCATTCGGGCCGCAAGGGTTCGACGAAGCTGATGTGGGACGGCATCGACGACCCGCTGGACGAGGGGAACTGGGAGGTCGTCGGCCCCTCGCCGCTGCCGTACTCGGCGGTGAACCAGACGCCGCGCGAGCTCACCGCGGCCGAGCTCGCCGAGATCAAGCAGCAGTTCGTCGCCGCCGCGCAAGCCGCCGCGCGGGCCGGCTTCGACGTGCTCGAACTGCACTGCGCCCACGGCTACCTGCTGTCGTCGTTCATCTCCCCGCTGGCCAACCAGCGCACCGATGAGTACGGCGGATCCCTGGCAGGGAGGCTGCGGTTCCCGCTGGAGGTCTTCGACGCGGTCCGCAAGGTGTGGCCGGCCGACCGGCCGATGACGGTGCGGATCTCGGCCACCGACTGGCACGAGGGCGGGGTGGACGCCGACGAGGCGGTGCGGGTCGCGCGCGCGTTCGCCGAGCACGGCGCGGCGGGCATCGACGTCTCCACCGGCCAGGTGGTCAAGGCCGAGCGACCGGCGTTCGGCCGGAGCTACCAGACGCCGTTCGCCGACCGGATCCGCAACGAGGTCGCGCGCGAGCACGACATCGCGGTGATCGCGGTCGGCGCGATCTCCTCCTACGACGACGTCAACTCGCTGATCCTGGCCGGCCGGGCCGATCTGTGCGCGGTGGGCCGCACCCACCTCTACGATCCACAATGGACTCTGCATGCGGCGATCGAGCAGGACTACGACGGCCCCGGTGCGGCGTGGCCGAAGCAGTTCCGGGCCGGTAGGCGAAAGCCGCAGACCGGGCGCACGGACGGGCCGAAACCCCGCCTGGAGCTGATCCGCAGCGGCGGCCGTGGCACCGCCCACGCGCGCTGGAACCCCGCCGAGGAAGGGACGGAATGAGCACCTTCGCACTCACCGCGCAGCAGCGCGAGTTCGTCGAACAGGTGGGCCGGGTCGCCGCCGAACAGCTGCGGCCCGTGGCCGAGTCCGGCACGCCCGGCTCGGTCAACCGGGACCTGATCAAGGCGATGGGGGAGCAGGGCCTGCTGGCGAAGCTCTTCCCCGGCGGCGCGGGATCGCGGGAGGCGGCCTCGCTGGACCTCTGCCTGCTGCGCGAGTCGCTGGCACGCGTGTGCACCGAGGCCGAGACCGCGCTGGCGCTGCAGGGGCTGGGCAGCTACCCGGTGCTGCAGTCCGGCCAGGACGAGCAGGTGCGGCGCTGGATCCCGGCCGTCGCGGCCGGGGATGCGGTCGCGGCGTTCGCGCTCACCGAGCCCGAGGCCGGGTCCGACGCCGCCGCGCTGGAACTGGCCGCCGAGCCGGACGGCGACGGCTGGCGGCTGACCGGGGAGAAGATCTGGATCTCCAACGCGCCGGAAGCCGACTTCTACGCGGTGTTCGCCCGCACGACGGCCGGTGCCGGGGCCAGGGGCGTGAGCGCCTTCGTGGTGCCCGCCGACCGCCCGGGGCTGTCCGGCGAGCACCTGGACATGATCAGCCCGCACCCGATCGGCCGCCTGACCTTCGACGGGGTCCGGGTGCACCGCGCGGAGCTGCTGGGGGAGCAGGACCGGGGCTTCCGGGTGGCGATGCGCACGCTGGACCTGTTCCGCCCCAGCGTCGGCGCCTTCGCGGTGGGCATGGCGCAAGCGGCCCTGGACGCGGCGGTCGAGCACGCCGGAGCGCGCCGGGCGTTCGGCGGAACGCTCAAGGACCTCCAAGCGGTGTCGCACCCGCTGGCGGAGATGGCCACCCGGACCGAGGCGGCCCGCCTGCTGGTCTACTCGGCGGCAGCGGCCTACGACGCGGGCGAGCAGAACCTGGCCGGGCGCTCGGCGATGGCGAAGCTCTTCGCCACGGAGACGGCCCAGTACGTGGTGGACGCGGCGGTCCAGATCCACGGAGCCCGAGCGCTCCACAAAGGACACCTGCTCGAACACCTCTACCGAGAGGTCCGAGCGCCCCGGATCTACGAAGGAGCCTCGGAAGTCCAACGCACCATCATCGCCCGAGACCTCTACCGCTGATCCCGGCGACGGGCATCGTCGACCGGACGAAGATCATGCGCTGGACGATTCGATCTCGAGCCGAACACCAGGAGCGGCGCGGCCATAGCCCGCGATCTCACGTGCACTGTGTTCGGAGCCTGCCGGCGGCGGGGCGAAGGCCGGGGCTGAGATGATGACGGCATGAGCGCACCCCCGGAAGGATTGCCGGTCTACCGAGTTCTGACCGGCCCCGATGACGTGACGTTCTGCCGCCGGGTCAGCGAGGCGCTCGCGCTCGGCTACCGCTTGCACGAAGGCCCGGCCGTGACCTTCAACGGCGAGCGCGTGATCGTCGCCCAGGCACTGCTGTGGCCGGACGCCGGCAATGCACCTGCCGGCTAGCGCCGTCAGCGGCCCTGCCAGTTCGGGGGGCGCTTGGCGTTGAAGGCGGCGTGGAACTCCGCGTAGTCCGCCGTTTTCATCAGCAAGGCTTGGGTTACCGCTTCTAGTTCCAGGGCTCCGGAGAGGCTCATGTCGAGTTCCCGGGTGAGCAGTTCTTTGGTCTGGGCGTAGCCCTGGAACGGGCCGGTGGCCAGGCGCCGGGCCAGCGCGGCCACCGCTTCGTCCAGCTCGTCGTCCTCGACGAGTTCGCTCACCAGGCCGTAGCGTTCCGCCTTCTCCGCGTCGATCGTGTCGCCGAGCATCAGCAGCTGGGTGGCGCGGCCGAGGCCGACCAGGCGGGGCAGCAGGTAGGCCGAGCCCATGTCGGCGCCGGAGAGGCCGACCTTGGTGAACAGGAACGCGAACTTCGCCGAGCGGGACGCGATGCGGAAGTCCGCCGCCAGGGCGATGACGGAGCCCGCGCCGGCCGCCATGCCGTGCAGCGCCACGATGATCGGGATCGGGCACTCCCGCATCGCCTTGATCACCGCGCCGGTCATCTTGGTGAACTCCAGCAGCCGGTCGGCGTCCATCTTCAGCGTTTCGCCGATGATCTCGTTGACGTCGCCGCCGGAGCAGAACGCCCGCCCTTCGCCGCGCAGCACGAGCGCTCGCGTGTCGCCGCGCTGCGGGAGCTCGGTCAGGAGGTCGCGCAGGTCCGCGTACGCCTCGAAGGTGAGCGCGTTGAGCTTGTCCGGCCGGTCGAAGGTGACGGTGGCGACGCCGTCGGCGTTCTCGAAGCCGAAGTGCTCCCACTCGGCGGTGATGGGGACCGATCCGCGGAACGGGCTCATGGGGGCGTCCTCCCTGGGCGTGCCGGATGCCCGGAGCGTATCACTGAAATTTGACTGCCGTCATCAATACGACATGTTTGACGAGGAGTATGGCGAGATATTGACTGTCGTCACATCAAGTGAATACTTGGGGCGAATCGCGTCGCCCCTGTCGTCGTTGGAGGGAGCGCTGCCGATGCAGCCCTCGTCGCAGTTATCGGTGTCCGGCCACGTCGACACGTTCTGCCGGGACAACCTGCCGCCGCGCGAGCAGTGGCCGCAGTTCCGGTTCGACCTGCCCGGGCTGGCGTACCCGGAGCGCCTCAACTGCGCCGAAGTGCTGCTGGACGACGCCGTGGCGCAGTGGGGGCCGGACCGGCCGTGCCTGGTCACGCCGACCGAGCGCTGGACCTACGGAGAACTCCAGCGCCGCGCCGACCAGGTGGCGCAAGTGCTCGCAGAGGATTTCGGCCTGCAGCCGGGCAACCGGGTGCTGCTGCGCGGCCCGAACAACCCGTGGCTGGTGGCGAGCTGGTTCGGCGTCATCAAGGCCGGTTGCGTCGCGGTGACCACGATGCCGCTGCTGCGCTCCGGAGAGATCGGCCAGCTGATCGAAATCACCCGCCCCGCCCTGGCGCTCTGCGATCACCGCTTCGCCACCGAGCTCTGCGACGCGACCCCCGGTGTCGTGATCGCGACGTACGGCCTCGACGCGGAGGGAAGCCTGGACCGCCGCTGCGCGACGAAGACCGGCGAGTTCACCGCGGTGCCGACGGCCGCCGACGACGTCGCACTGCTCGCGCCGACCTCCGGCACGACCGGAAAACCCAAGGCCACCATGCACTTCCACCGCGACGTGCTGGCCAATGCGGACACCTTCGCCAAGCACGTGCTCAAGCCAGACGCCGACGACGTGTTCACCGGAACCCCGCCGCTGGGCTTCACCTTCGGGCTGGGCGGCCTGGTCGTGTTCCCGATGCGCGTCGGGGCGTCGTCGCTGCTGCTGGAGAAGGCCGGCCCCGACGACCTGGCCAAGGCGATCGCCGAGCACGGCGTCACGGTGCTGTTCACCGCGCCGACGGCCTACAAAGCACTGCTGTCGGCCGACCGGGGCGCGGACCTGGCGACGCTGCGGCGCTGCGTGTCGGCCGGGGAACACCTGCCCAAGGAGGTGTGGGAGGCGTTCCACGCCCGGACCGGCATCAGGATCATCAACGGCATCGGCGGAACCGAGCTGCTGCACATCTTCATCTCGGCCGCCGACGGCGACATCCGGCCGGGCGCCACCGGCAAGGCGGTGCCCGGGTTCGAGGCGGTGGTGCTCGACGACGACGGCGAACCCGTGCCCGATGGCTCGGTGGGGCGCCTCGCGGTGCGCGGGCCGACCGGCTGCCGCTACCTCAACGATGCCCGGCAGCAGCAGTACGTCCAGCACGGCTGGAACATCACCGGCGACACCTACGTCCGCGACGGCGACGGGTACTTCTGGTACCAGGCGCGCAACGACGACATGATCATCTCCGCGGGCTACAACATCGCGGGCCCCGAAGTGGAGGAGGCGCTGCTGGCGCACCCCGACGTGGTCGAAGCCGGGGTGGTGGCGTCGCCGGACGAGCAGCGCGGCTCGATCGTCAAGGCCTACGTGGTGCTGCGCGACGGACTGGCGGGCGACGCGGACAAGGCCGCCGAACTCCAGGACTTCGTCAAGCAGCGCATCGCGCCGTACAAGTACCCGAGGGAGATCGAGTTCCTGGAAGCCCTGCCCCGCACCAGCAACGGCAAGCTCCAGCGCTTCGTCCTCCGCGAGCGCGCCCGGGCCTGACCGCCCTATCCGCACTAGTTCTGCGCGGCTGCCGCCCGGACTCCGTCCTCCGCAATTTCCATTGAAATCGAACCTTCGATTTCAATGGAAATTGCGGATCCGGGTGCGGAGGCGGGAACTAGGCGCCGAGGAGTTCGTCGAGGATCTGGCGCAGTGCGGAGAGGCCGTTGTGGACTTCGGTGAAGCTGGTGCTCAGCGGGGCGAGTCCGATGCGGATCCCGTCGGGCGCGCGGAAGTCCGGGATGACACCGCGGTCCCAGAGCTGCTCGGTGACCTCCCGGAAGTCGGCCCGCCGCACGGTGATGTGGCTGCCGCGGCGCTCGGGTTCGCGCGGTGACGCGAGCTGGACGCCGCGTTCGAACAGCCACGCCTCCGCCAGTTCGAGGGCGTACTGGGTCAGCAGCGACGACTTCGTGCGGACCGCCTCGATCCCCGCTTCTTCGAGCATGTCCAGGCTGGCGAGCAGGGGGAGCATCGCCAGGATCGGGGGCGTGCCGCTGAGCATGCTGCGGATACCGTTGGCGGGGCGGTAACCCGGGCCCATCTCGAACGGTTCGCGATGTCCCATCCAGCCCCAGATCGGCTGCTGCGCGGAGCTGCTGTGGCGGTTGTTGACGTAGCCGAAGGCGGGAGATCCGGGCCCGCCGTTGAGGTACTTGTAGGTGCAGCCGACGGCGAAGTCGGCGTCCCACGCGTCGAGCTCAACGGGTACCGAGCCGGCCGAATGGCAGAGGTCCCACAGCACCAGTGCGCCCGCCCGGTGCGCGGTGCGGGTGATCGCTGCGGCGTCGGCCAGGTAGCCGGAGCGGTACGCGACGTGGCTGAACACCACCAACGCGGTGTCGGGGCCCACTGCCGCGGCGACCTGTTCGTCGGTGATGCCCGCCGCCGGATCGGTCTCGATCCACTTGAGGACCAGGTCGCGTTCGGCGGCGATGCCTTCCAGGACGTAGCGGTCGGTGGGGAAGTTGTCGGTGTCGAGGACGATTTCGCGGCGGCCGGGCCGGGCGGCGACCGCGGCGCGGGCGAGCTTGTAGAGCATGACGGTGGTGGAGTCGGCCACGACGACCTGCCCGGCCCCGGCGCCGAGCGCGGCCCTGCCGAGGCGGTCGCCGACCGCGACCGGCCAGTCGAGCCACTCGTCGGTCCAGCCCCGGATCAGGCGCTGTCCCCACTGCAGGTGGATGAACCGGTCCATGCGCTCGGGGAGCGCGCGGGCGGGGCGCCCCAGGGAGTTGCCGTCGAGGTAGGCGACGACGTCCGCGCCGTCTGGGGTCAGGAACCGCTCCCGGAAGCCGCGCAGCGGATCGGCTTCGTCCAGCGCATGCGCCTTCTCCAGGAGGCCGGTGCGGTCGTGCATGGCGTTCTTCCTCTGCTGGTGGTCGAGTCAGGACGTGGGGGACGGGTCGAGAACCTCGACCACCGAACGCACCTCCCGGAAACTACCGGGCGGGGCCCAGGACCGGTCGCTGGGATACCCGCCCGGCGGGGTCGGGACGGCTCCGGCGGCCCGGACCTGCGGCGACTCCGGATCGTCGGTGGCCAGCAGGCCGGCGATCGAGGTGGGGGGCGCTGCCCAGGTCGTCGACCTGCGCGATGCCACCGGCGCGGACGGCGTGGAGGTCCACCAGCCCCGAGTGCACGTGGGCGTCGCGCAGCCCGGGAAGCGGGGTGCCCCCGATGTGCCGGACCCGTGCGCCGGGCGGCACCGACGAGGGCGGCAGCGGTCCGCCACCGGCCATGCGGCGCAACGCGCACCGGTCGAACCAACGGCCCCGCCAGGCGGAATCGGCGATCACCCAGTCCTCCTCGTCGCTGGGCACCGCGGGCTACCGGGTGATCTCGGTGCGCACCGCGTACAGCTCAGGGAAGAAGGTCAGATCCAGTGCGTCGCGGAGGAAGGGCACTCCGCTGGACCCGCCGGTGCCCCTCTTGAACCCGATCGTGCGCTCCACGGTCTTGAGGTGCCGGAAGCGCCAGAACTGGAAGTTCTCCTCCAGGTCCACGAGTTCCTCGCATGCCTCGTAGGCTTCCCAGTTCTCCTCGGCCGACTCGTAGATCTGCCGGAAGACGGGCACGAGCTCGGGTGCGTAGGTGTGCGCGCGGCTGACGTCGCGCTCCAGCAGCGGCGCGGGGATCGGGTACCCGCAGCGGGAGAGGTGCCGGAGGAACTCGTCGTAGATGCTGGGGCGCCCGAGCAGCCCGGACAGCAGGGCGTGGGCGCGCTCGTCGTGGCGGAACACCTCCAGCATCTCGGCGTTCTTGTTGCCGAGGGCGAACTCCACGGCGCGGTACTGGTAGGACTGGAATCCCGATGACCTGCCGAGGAATCCGCGGAACTGCACGAACTCCGTCGGGGTCAGGGTCGCCAGCACCGACCACTGCTCGGTGAGGGTGCGCTGGATGTGCTTGACCCTGGCCAGCCCCTTGAGCGCGGGCTGCAACCGGTCGCCCGCCAGGTGCTCGCAGGCCGTCCGCAGTTCGTGCAGCACGAGCTTGAGCCACAGCTCCGCCGCCTGGTGCTGGATGATGAACAGCAGCTCGTCGTGGTGCTCGGGTTCGCTGACGGGCTGCTGGGCACCGAGCAGCTGGTCGAGGTTCAGGTACTGGCCGTAGGACATGGCGGTGCGGAAATCCCTGACCACCTCGTCCTCGATGGGACGGGTGTTCGTCGCATCGACCATCGGTTCTCCTCACGCCCCGCCCGACCGGGCGGAGCCGACGCCGGTTCATGTCGCATCCTATACGAACGTCACGAACAGGCAATAGACGTTCAAGTGGCGGAGCACGTTTGGTCCATTGTGGATGAATCGCCGTGGCCCTGCCGCGGCCGGGCGAGCGTGATCAGCGCCGATGCGGAGACGAGCACGAAACCCAGCACCACGACGGCCATCGACATGGCGGTTGTGCTGCCCAGCACGCCGGGCAGGGGCGCGGCCGCGGCGGCGAGCACGAACTGGGTGCCGCCGAGCAGGCCGGAAGCGGCTCCGGGGCATCGCCGCCGACCGCGAGGACGATGGTCGTCGAAGCGGGCAGCACCACGCCGAACCCGGAGGTCAGGCCGAACAGGCAGGCCCAGGTGGCCGGGAACGTGCTGATGCCGACCGCCAGCAGCGCGACCAGCGTGATCGCGGCGGCGACCGTGACGGCCACCCCCATGACGAGCAGGGAGTTGAGCCGCACGCGTCCGGCCAGCCGTCCGAACACCGCACCGGCCACTGTGGTGCCGACGGCGTTCGTGGCGAAGACGAGGCTGTAACCGGTGGGGGACAAGCCGTAGACGTTTTGGAAGACGAACGGCGAGCCGGTGATGTAGGCGAACAGGGCGGCCAGTCCGCAACCCATGACGAGGAGGTGGCCGACGAGCTCGCGCCGCCGGAGCAGTCCGCCCATGGCGGTGAGCGCGGCGCGCAGTCCGCCGGTCCGGCGCCGCTCGGCGGGTAGCGACTCGGGAACCCACGCCCAGACGGCGGTCATCAGCACCAGTCCGGTCGCGGCCAGCGCCACGAACACCAGGCGCCACGAGCCGACGCCGAGGACGAGGCCGCCGGCGACCGGTGCCAGCACCGGCGTGGTCATCGCGATCACGCTCAGCGTCGAGAGCTCGCGGGCCGCGCTGGGGCCGGTGAACCGGTCGCTGATGACGGCCCGCCCGATGACGAGCCCCGCACTGCCTGCGGCCCCTTGCAGCAGCCGGGCGACGTCGAACACGGCGATGGTCGGGGCGAACGCGCAGACCAGGGATAACGCGGTGAACAGGCCGGAACCGGCCAGGAGCAGGCGTCGCCGCCCGGTCGCGTCGCTGACCGGGCCGAGCACGACCTGGCCGACGGCGAGCCCGACGAGGCACGCCGTCAAGGAGAGCTGGACGGCCCTTCCCGAGGTCGCGAACGAGGTGACGATCTGGGGGAAGGCGGGTGCGTACATGTCGGTGGCGAACGGCGATGCGGCCGAGAGTCCACCTAGGACGATGATGAGCCGCCCCGCTCCTGTGCGCGGCGAAGTGGCTTCGATGCTGGCGTTCATCGGTCTCCATCGGAGGATGTCTGCTTCGGGGAAACGTGACGGCTGGTGTGGCCGCTACGCGTCACATCGTTGAAACCGGGGCGGCGCCGTGGTGTGGAGCGAGGTGCCCGCGCATGTGGAGCGCGGTGCTTTCCCCGGGCGTCAGGAATGCGCCTGCCTGAACCGCGCGGGGGTGGTGCCCCGGTCGCGCCGGAAGGCGTAGCCGAAGTTGGTGGGCGAGGAGTAGCCGACCTCGTGCCCGATCCGGGCCACGGGCCAGTCGGTCTCGACGAGCAAAGCGGCGGCCCGGTCGAGGCAGCGACGCCGGTGGTGCGCCAGCACCGATGTCCCGTACAGCGCGCGGAATCCGGTCGTCAGACGCCGGACCGACATCGACGACGCGCGGGCCAGATCGGCCAGCGTCGGCGGCGCGTGGCGTCGCTGCCAGAGCAGCTCCGGAACGCGGCGCAACGCGGCCACCTCGTGGTCGTCCAGGACGAGTTCCCGGGCGTCTGCGGACGGGGGTACCGCGAGCCCGTCGATCAGTGCGGCCAGCGCCGCCACGACCCGCGATTCCAGGAACAGCAGGCGACCCGGTGACGAGCGCCGGTGCACGAAGATCTCCTCTAGCGGGACGGCCACCGCGCGCAAAGCGGCGGACCGGCCCAGATACCGTTCGCGCGCAACCTCTTCGGGCCCCGTGGCCGGTAGGGCGTCCGCGCCACCGAGGTAGGACTCCAGCCCGCTCCAGGTCCCGGTGATCGACACCGCCCGGTATCGCTCGCCGTCGCCGTGTGCGACGGCGCCCCCGGTGGCGCACCGGGGGCTCAACGCCACCGAGCCGGTGTGCAGTTCGCCGACGCCGGAGTCGGTTTCGCTGACGCGCATGCGCCCGTCGACGCAGTGCTCCAGCTCGAAGTGGTCACCGGGGAATGCGTACCCGACCTGGTGCCCGCCGGTGAACGCGACGTCGTAGCGGGTGATGTGGAACCCGCTCCGCAACGACGTCACCTCGATCGTGCCGTCACCGATCTCGGGGCGAAGCCGATGCCGGACGGTGCCATCGCGGCTCTCGTCGGACTGAGCGATCGACGAGTAGTACGCCGCGCAAGTCCGGTCCAAGGCGGTGGAACCGGCCGCGCCGGAGATCAGGTGAACCCGAGCCACGAACCCACAGGTTAGTCCGCCCTTACCTGGGGTCGGCTGTCAGCTGATGCCGTGCAGGCGTGCGTGCAGGTGCCGGACCTCGTCGGCCAGCTCCGGATCCGGCCCCGCCACCGGGACGTTCGGTGCGATCGCGTTGATCGGCAGCGCGGCGACCTGGCCCGCCCCGATTCCCCACTCGCCGTGCCATGCGGTCAGCTGCTCGGTGCTCGTCGCGTAGACGATGCGCCCGAGGCCGACCCAGGCGTGGGCGGCGCTGCACATCGGGCAGTGCTCGCCCGAGGTGTAGACGGTGCTCTCGCGGCGCTCGGCGGGGGAGAGGTGCTCGGCTGCCCAGCGCGCGATCTCGAACTCGGGGTGCCGGGTGGCGTCGCCGTCCTTGACCCGGTTCCGGTCCTCGAAGCGGACCGCGCCCCGGGGGTCGACGAGCACGGAACCGAACGGCTCGTCCCCGTCCTCCAGTGCCTCGCGCGCGAGTTCGACGCAGCGCCGAAGATGCGCGTGGTCGTCCGCCGTGATGGTCTGATTTCCCTCCGCTTCATGCATCGGTCCACTCTAGCACATTTTGGTATACCAACATTCCGGGGGGAATGCGGCTGCCAATGGTGGAACGCGGCATTTGTTTCGCGCGAGTTTCGGCCGTGCCGGGATTAATCTCGCTAGCTGGTTCATTCCCGCTCGAATCGAAGTCGTTGGTATACCGTCCTGCTCGTTCGTGATCTAGAAGAGGCGGATGAGATGCGGGCCGTTCCGAAGGTGCGTCCGCGACTTCACCGCCGACGATCCCGCGGTCTTCGCCGGCTCCGCCGTCGCCGACTCCGGCGAAGCGGTCTTCCGGGCCATCGCGGACTTCGCCCACGGCAGACTGCACGGCGGCGAGAACGTCCGGATCGGCCTGGAATCCCCCGAAGCCGTCCGCCTCACCCTCGCCCCCGACGTCCCCGGCCACGTGCGCGTCGAACTGGACCGGCTCGGCCGCCAGATCGTCGATGGCGAGGTGGAAGTGAAAACGACTTACACCGGACCGGAGTTCCCGAATCCGTAAGCCGGATTCGGCCGATCGCACCCGCGCGCATCGGGCGTCCCGGTGATTTTTCGGCGGCTTCCGTTCCGGAATCCCGCCCGGATGTGAAGATCGGCGCATGGTGACCCGGCGTGCGGTGATCAAGGGAATCGGAAACGCCGCGGCGGTGGCCGCGGTGGCTCCTTCCGCGATTCGAGCAGCGCCGCCCGGGGGAGATGTGCTCGCCGTGGTCGAGAAGAGCGGCCGCGCGGTGAGCTTCTACGACACCTCGACCGGGCGGCGGCAGGATTCGATCGCGCTGCCGCAGTATCCGCACGAACTCACGGCGGACTCCGGGCGGCGATGGGGCTACGTCGGTCACTACGGCGTCCGGGTGTCCTCCGACACCGGGGAAGGCGGTGCCGCGGTCTTCGTGCTGGATCTGGCCGCGCGCAAGCTGATCCGAACGGTGGATCTCCGGCCGTTCAACCGGATTCACGGTGTGGGCATGGACGCGCGGGACCGCCTGTACGCGCTGAGCGAGGCGAAGGCGACGTTGCTGGGCTTCGACGATCCGTCCGCCGATCAGGAGCCGACGCGGGCGGTGCCGACCGATGGCATCAAGACGCACCTGTTCGCGATCAGCCGGGACGGCGAACGCGCCTACGTGACGGGGCTGCTCTCGCACACGGTCAGCCTGGTCCGGCCGTACGACCCGGTCGCACGACCCGTCGTGATGACGCCGGGCGAGCGCCCCGAGGGACTCTGCCTCAGCCACGACGAACGCACTTTGTACGTCGGTGCCCGGCGCAGTCGGAGGTTGGTGGCGTTGGACGCGCAACGGATGACAGTGCGCACGACGGTGTCCGTGCCAGGCGATCCGCTGCGCGTGTACGCACGCCCCGACGGTGTCGTGCTGGTGACCGATATCGCGGACAACAGCCTCACCGCGTTCACCCCGGACCTGCGGCGGCTCTGGTCCCTGAAGTTGCCGGGCACGCCGTCGGCGGTGTCGTTCCACCCAAGCGCGGCATTGGCTTACGCCTCGCAGCTCGGAGGCGCCGATCAGGTCAGCATCGTGGACCTGGAAAGCAGATCGATCGTCGGCGGCTTCAGCACCGGGCGCGAACCGGACTCCTCCGTGCTGCTGCCAGCCACCTGACGCTCACCGGGCGGCACTCGAAGTCCGCCGGAGCGGGAAGTGCTTGAGCACGGTGAACGTGCTCGTCGTCTCCGCGCGAAAGGGTGGAACGGCAAGAGCTCGTGCCGCAACCCCGCACATCCGGATGCCGGCGTCGTGCCCGAGCAGCACCCGCCCGTTGCTGACCAGCTACATGCACCGGGATTAACGGCCTGCGTGGAAGCGGTCCACGGCGTGCTGGAGAAGCTGGATCATCGCCGGCACGTGCGTGTGCTCGGCGGCGGCCCAGCGCGTCCGCGCCTCGTCCGCCTCTTGCTGGTTGAAGTAGGCGAACACCAGGGCGTCATCCGCGCGCTGAACGACAATCTCGGGGAGCAGCCCGATCGCGGATCCCGCCCCGAGCAGCACGTGGTCCGGGGTGCGCTGCCGCACCTGCCAGCCGAGCACGTGGTCGTCGGACGGGATCGGGCCGAGTCGCACGCCGAGCGCGCCGAACCCGTTCGTCATGGCCTCCCGCATCGCCGCCGGGTGGTCTTCGAGGGTCGCGCGAGCCCACTGCTCGGCGGTCCGGTCGGCCACGCCGTCGAACTCGGCGATGACGGCGTTGTGGTAGTCGATCCGGGCCAGCGTGCACAGGGCGAGCGCTCCCGGTGGCACCTCGATCTCGTGCACTGCGGCCGAAGTCTGCGTCGTGGGCTCAACCATGGCTTCTCCTCCACGGGAAGTCGAATCGGCGGTGGACCTCCACCGGATCCACCATCCATTCAGTACTGTATGGATGACGCTAGTGGTGCCGGGAAGGCAGCGTCAACCCCCGGAGCGGGGGCGATGCTTCAATTGACAGAGCACGCGAGACCGAACAGGAGCAGGCCGATGGCGCCACCGACTCGCACCCCGCCGAGCACGTGGATCGAAGCCGGCCTGAAGGCCCTCGCGAGCGGGGGACCGGACGCGGTCCGGATCGAGCCGCTGGCGAAGGAGCTCGGCGCCACCAGGGGCAGCTTCTACTGGCACTTCAAGGACCGCGGCGCGCTCCTCGAAGCGATGCTGAACACCTGGGAACAACGCAGCATCGACGAGGTGATCGACCAGGTCGAGACCGAGTGCGAAGACGCGAAGGACAAGGTCCGCAGAGCGGGCATGCTCACGTTCTCCGACGAACTGGTCCCGATCGACCTGGCGGTCCGGGACTGGGCCCGGTACGACCCGGCGGTCGCCGAACGCCTCCGCCGAGTCGACAACCGCCGCATGGACTACGCCCGCGAACAGTTCCGGAAGTTCTGCACCGACGAAGACGACGTCGAAGCCCGCAGCCTGATCGCCTTCTCCCTCGCAATAGCCAAGCACCTGCTGGCGGCAGACCACGGCCCCCGAACCCGAACAGAAGTCCTCCGCCTGGCCGCCACCCGCCTGCTGGCCTGATCCCGTGTCGAGGAAGCCGTGATCCACTTTGGTGACAAGTGGCTGCGGCGGCGCTGCACGGGAGGGTGCTGAATGGAGTTCATCAACGTCGAGTGGAATCCGGGGCAGGGAGGGTTCTGGATCGATCCCAGCGCCTACCTCGCGGAGTTGCCGAAGCTCGTCGATGACCTGCCGAAGGGGGCCCGCGCCTTCGCGTCGGATCCTGATCACTACGCCTTCGGAGGTCCTAGGTGCATCAAGGATCTCGAGCTGATCGGTGCGTCCTGGGCTGGTGACGGCGACACGGGCTTCCGCTTCGGCCCGAACGAGTGGAAGCACCAATCAGGTCTTGTGATCAGGTACGAGCAGGTGTCGGACCTTCATCTGGCTGCACCAGGGGCGAGCGTCGACGATCTGGGGCCGGTTCTTCTCGACGAGATCCTGCCTGCGAAGCATGGGTGCAGTCACGAGATCGTGTTCATAGGAGGAACGCTCTCGATTTCTTGCGCCGATCTCGATGCTCGCTGGGAATAGGGCACGGAAAACCGGCTTCGGGGGCGTGAGTGCGTCGGAAGGAATATGGCAACGACGCGGTTGACGCTGGGGAATATGTCCGCTGGGCCGGACCGGTCGAGGCTCTCGTTCGTGGTGTCGGCCCGGCCTCAGGCTGCGTCGTTCTGGTCCCACCAGGAGTCGGCTGTGTCGTCGGTCCACTCGGCGAGGCGCGTTCCGATGTGGCCGGGGAAGTCTTCGAGGGCGTCCAGGCGCCGGCTGATCTCCGCCTGGACGACGAGCGCTTCGCGGCGGTGCCGTTGTACGAGGTCCCAGCACTGCTGTTCGAGCGCGTGGTTCATGCAGAGCTCGGCGAGCTTGACGCGACGATCGAGTTCGTCCAGGGGGCAGGAAGTCAGCGACTCGGTGTGGGATTGCAGGATGAGCTGGGACATGGTCACACACCCCGATTCGTCGGCGGATGGCTGTTTCGGTCGCGCTATCCACTGTGACGCCCGACACCTGTGCCGCGTACGAGGTGAACTACTCATGGCACGCCCGCATTCGGCCTGAGTAGTGCGCCGGGCCGGAACATGTTGCCGGCAGGCGGCATGCGTGCGCGGTACTGGGGTCGTGAGTGCCTGTGGTCGCCACAGCAGCCATGACCACTCAAGACCCGGAGACACAGGCATTCCGCATAGAGGATGAAAACGGCTCATAGGTTTTGAACAGATTTATCCTGGGCTCGGCCTGTGGTGGGCTGACCGCTGCGAGTCAGGTCGGATGCGGAGGTACCTGGTGGGGAACGCCGGGGTTTCGATCGCTCTGTTCACCCGGGACCTTCGGGTGCACGACAATCCCGTGCTGTCCGCGGCCGCCGCGGCGGCTCGGGTCGTTCCGCTGTTCGTGCTCGACGAAGCGATCATCGGCGGCGACCACCCGTGCCCGAACCGGACGGCGTTCCTCGCCGAGAGCCTGGCCGACCTCGATGCGGGACTTCGCGAGCGCGGAGGCCGGCTCGTCGTCCGCCGCGGTTCCGCGGTGGCGGAGGTCGGCCGGGTCGCGGAGGAAGTCGGTGCCGACGAGGTGCATGTGGCCGCCGACGTCAGCGGCTACGCCCAGCGTCGCCTCCGGGAGCTGCACCGCGCACTATCGGCCGCGGGCCGTGACCTGGTGGTGCACGAGGCCGTGATCACCGCGGTTCCAGCGGGAGAGGTGACGCCCCAGGGCAAGGACCACTTCGCGGTGTTCACCCCGTACTACCGCCGCTGGTCGACGGCGCCGAAGCGCCGCCCGCTCGGACCACCCCCATGCCTGACGATGCCCCGCCTGAGCGCGGGGTGGACTCCCTCGGCGGCACAGCTGTGCGTAGGTGAGACCTCGCCCGACCGGCCCGTCGGAGGGGAAAGCGCGGCGCGGCGCTTGTTCGACGAGTGGACCCGGTCGGTGCGCGACTACGCGGACTACCACGACGATCTGGCGGCGGACAACACGTCGCGGCTGTCGCCCTACCTGCACTTCGGCTGTCTGTCCCCGGTGGAACTGGTCGACCGGGTCGGCACCGGCGATCCCGGCGCAGAAGCGTTCGTGCGGCAGGTCGCCTGGCGCGATTTCCACCACCAGGTGCTGGCTGCTCGACCAGCGGCCTCGCAACACGACTACCGGTCTCGGGGAGACCGGTGGCGCCACGACGAGCGCGCGCTGGAGGCGTGGAAGCAGGGCCGCACGGGCTACCCGATCGTCGACGCCGGCATGCGCCAGCTGGCCCGCGAAGGCTGGATGCACAACCGGGCCCGGTTGATCGCCGGGAGTTTCCTCGCCAAGACGCTGTACATCGATTGGCGCCGGGGTGCCCGGCACTTCCTCGACCTGCTGGTCGATGGCGACATCGCCAACAACCAGATGAACTGGCAATGGGTCGCGGGCACCGGCACCGACACCCGCCCCAACCGCGTCCTCAACCCGTTGGCGCAGGCGAAGCGCTATGACCCGAACGGCGACTACGTGCGCCGCTACGTGCCGGAGCTGCGCGGCATCGACGGCGGCGCCGTGCACCAGCCCTGGCGCCTCGACCCCGGCATCCGGCGGCGGTTGGACTACCCGGAGCCGATCGTCGACCTGGACGAGGGCGCCCAGCGCTTCCGAACCGCCCGCCGGGCATGAGGCGCGCCGGTCACCGCGGTGCGGTGTGCGCGGTGGAGCCGCGGATGACGAGTTCGCTGGGGAACTCCTTCTTCCTGGGGGACAACGAGCGGTCGTCGACCCGCTCCAGCAGGAGGCGCACGGCGGTTCTTGCCATTTCCGCGATCGGTTGCCGGACCGTGGTGATGTCGTAGGAATCCCACGACGTCAGCGCGATGTCGTCGTACCCGATCACCCACACGTCTTCGGGGACGCGCCGGTTCAGGGACACGGCTCCGTCGACCGCGCCGAGCGCGGTCAGGTCGTTGGCGCAGAAGACCGCCGTGGGCGGGTTTTCCTGGGCGAGCAGTTCGCGCATCGCCGACCTGGCGACGTCGTGGGCGAATCCGCCCTGGGCCGTGAGTTCTTCGGCCAGCGGCCGACCGAGTTCCGCCAGGCGGTCGCGGAATCCGCGCTCCCGGTGGCGGGCCGTGCTCGGCAGCTCGGGTCCCCGCAGGAAGCCGATCCGGGTGTGCCCGGTGGCGACCAGGTAGTCGGCGACCGCTCGGCCGCCGGCGATGTTGTCGGTGGTGACCTGGTCGCAGTCCAGCGAATCCAGCCCGCGGTGCAGCAGCACGATCGGCTCTCCCCGCCGGAGCGCGTCCGCGAGCTGCTCGGACCCTTCGGTGACGGTGGTGAAGATCAGGCCGTCGACGGTGCCTTCGTCCAGCGCTCGCAGGGCGCTTTCCCCGCCGGGGTCGGGTGCGTTCCACAGCACCATCCGCTGACCGGCCGCGTCCAGCGCTTGGCCGACCGCTTCCAGTAGCTGCGGGTAGAAGGGGTTGGTGATGTCGGCGACCACGACGCCGACGGTCGCGGTGCGCCGGGTGCGCATGGTCCGCGCCGCGGCGTGGGGCCGGTAGCCGGCTTGCTTCATCGCGGTCAGGACGCGTTCGCGGGTTTCCGGCGCGACCTTGTCGCTGCCCTGCAGGACCCGGGACACCGTCATCTGCGAAACGCCGGCCAACTGCGCTATTGCGATGTGTACGTAAACATGCGAAGGGATCACGGCACCATGGCTTTCGCGCTCAAGGCCCCGGCCACCAGTTCGGCGGCGACCACCACCTCGTTGCCCGACGTGCAGGAGAAGGTCGAGGCGATCGTCGCCGACATCCGCGCCCGCGGTGACCAGGCGGTTCGCGAGTACTCGGCGAAGTTCGACAACTGGCAGCCCGAGTCGTTCCGGCTGTCGCCCGCGCAGATCGAGGAGATCGTTTCGCGGGTTCCGCAGCAGGTCATCGAGGACATCGAGTTCGTCCAGCGGCAGGTTCGGGCCTTCGCCGAGCGGCAGCTGGCGTCGATGCAGGAGTTCGAGGTGGAAACGCTGCCCGGCGTCCACCTGGGGCAGAAGCACATTCCGGTCGACGCGGCCGGTGCGTACGTGCCGGGCGGTCGTTACCCGCTGCTGGCCTCGGCGCACATGACGATCCTGACGGCCAAAACCGCCGGGGTGCCGCGCGTGGTGGCCTGCACGCCGCCGATCCGCGGCGAAGTCCCGGACGCGACCGTGGCCGCCATGCACCTGGCCGGGGCGGACGAGATCTACCTGCTCGGCGGTGTGCAGGCGGTGGTGAGCATGGCGCTGGGCACCGAGACCATCGCGCCGGTGGACATGCTGGCCGGTCCCGGCAACGCCTTCGTCGCGGAGGCCAAGCGGCAGCTGTTCGGGGAGATCGGCATCGACCTGTTCGCCGGCCCCACCGAGGTCCTGATCGTGGCCGACGAGACCGCCGACCCCTTCGTGGTGGCGGTGGACCTGCTGAGCCAGGCCGAGCACGGCCCGGACTCGCCGGCGGTGCTGATCACCACCTCGGAAGCGCTGGGCCGCTCGGTCATCGAGCACATCGACGGCCTGCTGCCGGAGATGCCCACCCGCGACAACGCCGCGCCCGCCTGGCGCGATCACGGCGAGGTGCACGTCGTCGAAAACCTCGACGAGGCTTACGAACTCGCCGACACCTACGCCAGCGAGCACGTCCAGATCCTGACGGCGCAGCCCCGCGAGGCGCTGGCGAAGATGCGCAACTACGGTGCGCTGTTCCTGGGCGAGGGGACCTGCGTGTCCTACGGGGACAAGGTCATCGGCACCAACCACGTGCTGCCCACCCGCGGCGCCGCCCGCTACACCGGTGGGCTCTGGGTCGGCAAGTACCTCAAGACCGTGACCTACCAGGAGATCACCGACCAGGCCTCCAGCGCGGAGCTCGGCGAGGTGTGCGGGCGCGCGGCCCGCGTCGAGCTGTTCGAGGGCCACGCCCGGTCCGGCGATGTCCGGGCCGCCAAGTACGGCGGCGCGCAGCTGCCCTGGGCGCCCGACGCATTCGCCCGCTCCTGACCAGCCACACCGAAAGGCGCACCGCGCATGTCCTCCAACGCAACGACGCGTGCCGGGGTCCCGTCGGCGTCGAGAACGTTGACGTCCAGCACCATCGGCACTCGATGACGCTGCCGGTACGACTTCACCATCTACGGCACCGCTGCCGCGCTGATCTTCAACCAGCTGTTCTTCAGCAACATCAGCCCGGCCGCGGGCACGCTGGCCGCGTTCGGGACCTTCGCGGCGGGCTTCATCGCCCGCCCGGTGGGCGGATTAGTGGCCGGGCACTACGGTGACCGGCTCGGCCGCAAGGCGACCCTGGTGATGACCCTGACGTTGATGGGCCTGGCCACCACGCTCATCGGTCTGCTGCCCACCTACCAGCAGATCGGCATCGCGGCCCCCGCGCTGCTGGTGCTGCTGCGGCTGGTCCAGGGCTTCGCGGTCGGCGGCGAGTGGGGCGGGGCGGTGCTGATGGCCGTCGAACACGCGCCGGACGGCAAGCGCGGCCGCTACGGCGCTTGGCCGCAGACCGGTGTGTCCGCCGGGCTGCTGCTGGGCACCGGGGTGTTCAGCCTCGTCTCGCTGCTGCCGGAACCGCAGCTGATCAGCTGGGGGTGGCGGATCCCGTTCCTGGTGAGCATCGTGCTGGCCCTGGTCGGCCTGTACATCCGGTTCCGGATCACCGAGTCCGAATCCTTCGTGGCGGCCACCGAATCCGGCGGACCGTCGCGCCGGCCGCTGGTCGAGGTGCTGCGCACGCACCCGAAGCAGATCCTGATCGCGATCGGCGTCCGCTTCGCCGAAGGCGGGAACTACTACGTGTTCACCGTTTTCATCCTCACCTACATCACCCAGCAGCTCGACCTGCCGCGCCAGGCCGGGCTGACCGGGGTGATGCTCGCGGCCGCGTTGAACATCGCGGCGCTGCCGCTGTGGGGTGCGTTGTCGGATCGCGTCGGCCGCCGGCCGGTGTTCATCGGAGGTGCGCTGTTCATGGCCGCCTACGCGTGGCCGTTCTTCTGGCTGGTCGACACCAGGTCCCCGGCGCTCATCGCGCTGGCCCTGGCCATCGCGCTCGCGGTGCCGCACGGAGCGGTTTTCGCGCCCATCGCGGCGTTCTACACCGAACTGTTCGAACCACGCGTGCGGTACAGCGGTGTGTCCATCGGCTACCAGATGGGCAGCGTGCTGCTGGGCGGCTTCACCCCGCTGCTGGCGACGTCGCTGATCCTGTGGTCCGACGGAGCTTCGTGGAGCGTGGCGGCGCTGGTCGCCGCCGGGGCGCTCATCGCGGCCGCCTCGATGTACGTCGCCCCGGAAACCTTCCGCCGCAGCCTCGCCGCGCCGCGGAACGCGCCGGAGCGGCGAGTCGGCGCGTGAACAGCCGTGCGTACTTTGCGTCGCTATGGCCCGGATCCGCCGGTGGGTGCTTGCTAGCGGGGTTGTTGATCTTCGTTGTTGGTGGTGATCGGCAATCCCGTCGGTGGGCGTGTGGGGGCTGCC
>NZ_JBWKKU010000089.1:0-33784 GCF_056431445.1 Saccharopolyspora sp. NPDC045941 | reverse complement strand
CCACACACCACCCACGAAGATCAGCAGCAGGGTGATGATCTTGCCCCAGCGGCCGCCACCCGCCCACACAGGGTGCGAAATTGAGCAACAGAGTCCTTCAGCCGGGGAGGACGTCAAAAGGTCCTGAAGTCCGTCGAGGAAGCGGCCGCGGTGGCGGCGTCGGCGGCGCACGGCGAGATCGGGACGGTGCGCATCGGCGTCGGCGGCGTCGGGCCGCTGGCGTGCCTGCCGGGCCTGGTGAAGCGGCTCAACGCGGAGAAGCCCGGGATCGAGCTCGTCGTCGTCGGCCAGGTGTACTCGCAGGCGGGGTTCGACCTGGTCGCAGACGGCAGCCTCGACCTCGCCTTCGTCCGGCTGCCCGCGGTCCGCGAGGGCGTCTCGACGCGGGTGGTGTTCGACGAACAGCTGATCGTCGCGGTGGCGCCCGACCACCCGCTGGCCGGGGCCGAGTCCGTGGCGCTCGCCGAGCTGGCCGAGGAGCGGTTCATCGCCTACCCGCCCGGCGGCGTGTCCAGCCTCCGCGACCTGATGGTGCACGCCTGCGTGGACGCCGGTTTCACGCCCCGGATCGTCCAGTACGGACCCGAGACGAGCACCATCATGGCGATGGTCGCCGCCGGGCTCGGGGTGACGCTGACCGTCACCTCGGTGATCGACGTGATCAGCAACGTCGTCTTCGTGCCGCTGGCCGGCCGGCCGTACCGGACGCAGGAGGCCATCGCGTGGAGCCAGGAGCACCTCTCCCCGGCGGCAGCGGCGGTCCTGCGGATCGCCGAGGAGGTGCTCCCGACCCCGTGATCGCCCGGAATTGATGCCGGCGGCGTATCAGTCCGCGACAAATCTTGTATTGGACGAGACGAAGTTCCGCCTGCGAGGCTTCTCCTCCAGTGGCAGCAGTCACATCGGCTGCCGACCTGCCCTCAACCGCCCGCGGGCGGAGAACCCCTGCGCCGCACGGGGTTTCCTCAGCGTGGAGGAGCGCATCTCTTGAGCACCGTGATTCCCCCGGCCGCGTCGCGCGCGGACGGCGACGAGCTCGTCGTCCCGCCGGCCGACCTGCGCCGCGCGGCCGTGTCCTCGTGGCTCGGTTCCGCCTTGGAGTACATGGACTTCACCCTGTACACCCTGGCGGCGGCGCTGGTGTTCGGCCCGCTGTTCTTCCCCGAGCAGTCCCCGGCGGTGGCGCTGATCGCGAGCTTCGGCGTCTACGGCTCTGGCTTCCTGATCCGCCCGGTGGGCGGGCTGTTCTTCGGCCGGGTCGGTGACCGGCACGGGCGCAAGGTCGTGCTCATCGCCACGCTGGCGATGATGGGCGTGGCCACCGCTGGAATCGGCCTGCTGCCGACCTACGCGCAGATCGGCGTCTGGGCGCCGCTGCTGCTGACCGTGCTGCGCCTGGTCCAGGGCTTCGGCGCGGGCGCGGAGCTCGCCGGCGCGTCGCTGCTGATGGTCGAGTCCGCCCCGAAGCACAAGCGCGGATTCTTCGGCTCGGTCGTCGCGATGGGCACCAACTCCGGCATCTTCCTGGCGACGGTGCTGTGGTTGTCGCTGTCGCAGATGCCCAAGGAGCAGTTCATGAGCTGGGGCTGGCGGGTGCCGTTCCTGCTGAGCCTGGTCACCACGTTCGTCGCGCTGTACCTGCGGACGTCGGTGAAGGAATCGCCGGTGTTCGAGGAGCTGCGCCGCCGCCGCGAGGCGCAGAAGCACGAGACCGAGCACGGCGGCGTGTGGCGGGACGTCGCGAAGGCGAAGAAGCCGTTCCTGCTGTCGCTGGCCATCCGGGTCTCCGAGAACGGCGCGGTCTACCTGGTCAAGGGCTTCCTGGTCGGCTACACGGCCTCGACGCTCGGCCTCGCGGGCAGCGTCGCGACGACCGGCGTGATGATCGGGACGATGATCGGTTTCGCGACGGTGCCGCTGTTCGGCAAGCTCAGCGACCGGTACGGCCGCCGGCCGGTCTTCCTGGCGTTCGCGGTGTTCCAGCTGCTGTTCGCGGTGCCGGCGCTGGCGCTGATCCACACGGAGAACCCGGTGATCATCGCGATCGTGTTCGCGGTCTTCGTGGGCGGGCCGCTGCCGAACCTCTACGGCGTGGAATCCCCTTGGCTGGTCGAGATGTTCGGCGCCAAGCACCGCTACACGTTCATGTCGACGGTCAAGGAGGTCGGCGCCGTCCTGTCGGGCGGCCTGGCCCCGATCCTCACCGCGGGGGTGATGGCGGCGGCGGCTCCGGCGTGGTGGCCGATCGCGGTGATCATGCTCGCCTACGCGGCGATCGGCGTCGTCGGGGCCTGGCTGGCCCCGGAGACGAAGGACCGAGACCTGTCGGCGGAAGCCGACGCCTGCTGACCGGCGCGACGATCTCGGACGCCGGCTGAGCCCGAACGTGCCCGTGCTCGTGCAGTTTCAATTGAGGTTTTTCCACCTCGTTTTGCGTGGCGGTGCGGGTAGCGGAACCTCAGAGGCTCCCTGGTCTGTGGGTGCCCTGACTTATGTATGCCCAGCCGCCGCGCTCGAACTCGGCCCGGACGCCGTGCTCGTCCTGCTGCAGGGCGTTGATCGAGTCGCCGAAGACGTACTCGACCTGGTCCCTCGTCGCCGCGTGCAGCATCGCGGTGAGGTCCTCGCGCAGCAGCTCGACGTCCTCGTTGTCCAACCGGCCGCCGCTGATCGTGTGCTCTTCGGACCGGAACAGCTCGTTGCCCGCACCGTCCAACATGGACATACCGCGCATCCGGGTGCGTGCGGCCCGCATCGGCTCACCGAGGCCCATCCGGTCCACCACGTCGAGCGCGACGCCGCGGATGTCGACCGCCTGACCGCCACTGCGCGGCCCGGGGCTTCGCTCCACCAGGGTCACCGAGAAGCCCTTGCGCTGCAGCCAGTAGGCCAGGGTCGGGCCGGCGATGCCGGCTCCGGAGATCAGGACGTTCCGCGTGGGATTCTCCACTGCTTTGACGATGTACGCGTCCGTGCGTACGCCGCACACAGTGCCATTTCATCGGCATAGCAGCCAAAACTGGCGTAGTACAGTTGCTCATCTGTACTAGCACAGATGGGAGATGTGCATGCCGCCGGAAACGCGGTACCTGGCCATCGCCGCCGAACTCCGGCGCAGGATCGCGCAAGGCGAGCCGGCCCCCGGCGCCAAGGTGCCGTCCACCCGCAGGATCGCGGCGGAGTGGGGCGTTGCGGCGGCCACCGCGGCCAAGGCGCTGGCCACTTTGCGGCAGGAGGGGCTGATCCGCGCCGAGCCCCGCTCGGGCTACGTGGTCGAGGGCTCCAGCCGCCAGGCGGCGACCAAGCCCGGCCACCGGTCCGCGCCGCGCGACCGGCCGGAGGACCTCACCCGTGGCCGGATCGTGCGAGCTGCCATCGAGATCGCCGACAACGAGGGACTGGCCGTGCTGTCGATGCGCGGCGTCGCGGCCCGGCTCGGGGTCGCGCCGATGTCGCCGTATCGCCATGTGGCCGGCAAGGACCAGCTGGTCATGCTGATGGCCGACGCCGCGTTCGGCGAATGCGGCTACCCAGCCCAGCCGCCGGCCGATTGGCGAGCTCGCCTAGAGCTCTTCGCGCGCACCCTGTGGGCGCTGTACCGGCGGCATCCGTGGCTGGCCCAACTGACCCCGATCACCCGGCCGCTGCCGCTGCCCAACCTGGCGGTGCACGCGGAATTCGCGCTCGCTGCGCTGGACGGGCTCAACCTCGGCGCAGCCGCGATGTGCGACCTGCACGTGCTGCTCGTCAGTCACGTGCAGGGCATCGCGATCCACCTCGAACGGGAGCAGCAGGCACTCGGCGCCTCCGGGTTGTCCGAGGACGAGTGGATGGACAACCAGGCGCCGAGCCTGGAGGCGATCACCGGCACGGGGCGCTACCCGGCATTCACCAGGATGCTCACCACGCTGTCCGCCGAAGGCTACGACCTGGTCCTGGACGACCTGTTCGAGCTGGGCCTGCGCTCGCTGCTCGACGGCCTGGCCATCCGGATCGGCAAATCGGCAGGCTCCGGCGAGCTCGGTTGAGCGAAGCCGAACCGGCCCGACCGGAAACCTCCGTCGGATGGGAGAGCACTTTCCCCGCGACTGGACGATTTCTTAGGTCCGCAGGTGGCCTAAGCGGCCCATAGCGTGCTGGGCATGACGAACGAAGTACGCCCCTTCCGCATCGAAATCCCGCAGGAGCAGCTCGACGACCTGCGGGCGCGGCTGGCCGGCACCCGGTGGCCGGACGAGCTGCCCGGGGTCGGGTGGAGCCGCGGTGTCCCGGTCGGCTACCTCGAGGACCTCGCCGAGCACTGGCGCACCGGGTACGACTGGCGCGCCCACGAGGCGGAACTCAACGCGCATCCCCAGTTCGTCACCACCGTCGACGGGCAGAACATCCACTTCCTGCACGTGCGCTCGCCGGAACCGGGCGCCACGCCGCTGGTCCTGCTGCACGGCTGGCCGGGCGGGGTCGTGGACTTCCTCGACGTCATCGAGCCGCTGGCGGATCCTCGCTCGCACGGCGGTGATCCGGCCGACGCCTTCCACCTGGTGATCCCGTCGCTGCCCGGGTTCGGGTTCTCCACGCCGCTGGCCGGGCCCGGGATGAACGTGGCGCGGATGGCCGGGCTGCTGGCGCGGCTGATGGCCCGGCTCGGGTACGACCGCTACGGCGTGCATGGCTACGACGCGGGCGCGTGGGTCGGCCCCGCGATGGGCAAGCACGACCCGGACCACGTCATCGGCGTCCACGTCAACGCCCTGCTCGCGTTCCCGGTCGGCATCGACGGCGAGATGGACGGCCTGACCGAGGTGGAGCAGCGGCGCTGGGAAGCGATGCAGAACTTCAACGACGGCTACCTGCAGTGCAATTCGAAGCGACCGCAGACGGTCGGTTACGGGCTGCACGACTCGCCGGTAGGCCAGCTGGCCTGGATCGTGGAGAAGTTCAAGGAGCTCACCGACCCGCCGGAAGGCCTGCCCGAGGAGAGCGTCGACCGCGACCGGATGCTCACCGACGTCTCGCTGTACTGGCTGACGGGAACGGCCACCTCGGCGGCGCAGATCTACTACGAGGAGATCTCGGCGGCCGACTGGAGCGCGGAGCCGGCGGGCAAGGGCACGGTGCCGACGGGCGTGCTGGTCTCGAACCATGACGTGACGATCCGCCGCTGGGCGGAGCGGGACCACAACATCGTGCGCTGGACGGAACTGGAGAAGGGCGGCCACTTCCTCGCGATGGAAGAACCGGAAGCCCTCGTCGAAGACGTCCGGACCTTCTTCCGCGACCTCCGCTGAACCCGGCGCGGGTTCAGCCGGCGCCGATCTCCAGGTCGGCGATGACGCCGTAGTGATCGCTCGCCCAAATCCCATCGATGGGCTTGTCGAAGGCGAGCTCGACCGAACGCACGCGGCAGTGGGCGTCCGGATGCTGGTGCCACGAGCCGATGAACACGTAGTCGATCCGCCAGCGGTGGTGGGGCTGGCGCACCGCCAGATCGATGACGTCGCGAGCGTTCGGGTTGTCGGCCGTCCAGGTGTGCCCGGGCGAGGCGCCGGCGACGGCCCAGGCGTCGTGGTAGTGGACGCTTCGCCCGCCGAGGGACTGCAGGCCGCTGAGGTAGCGGATGCTGGCGGCCTCGGGCGCGGCGTTGAAGTCGCCGGCGATGATCGTCGGTAGGGCTCGGCGGTGCCGGGCGTCGAGATCGGTGAGGGCGATCGCCTGCTGTTCGCGGACCTGCTCGGCGTCGAGGCGCCACGCGGCGGTCGTGCCGATGAAGAGGAGCTCTCCCGCCGCGGGCGTGGGCACCGCGACGGCCAAGGTGCACCACGGCACGTCGGCTGCCCCGGCCAATCGCATGTCTAGGACCTCGCGCACGGCGTGCGGCCAGCGGGCGGCGACGGCGCTCCCGCCGTAGCGGTCGATCCACGGCGGTTCGTACGACATGACATCGCTCTGGTGGGTGCCGTGCAGGCCCGTGCCGGCGAGGAGTTCGTCGAGCTGCTTGCGCTCGGGTGTCTGCACGACCTCCTGGAAGGCGACGAGGTCCGGGTCGAGGCGCCGCAGCTCGCGGTTGATCTGCTCGGTTCGTCGCGGGTCGCCCTGGACGTTCTGGACGTTGATGGTGAGCACCCGGAGCTCCATGGAGTCGCGCTCGCTTTCCGGCAGTAGTGGTCAACTGGTTGACGATTGGCCATGCTGGTCGACGGCTCCCGTTTTTGTCAACGAGTTGACTACACTCGGCTCGTGTCTTCCTCCGAGTTGTCGTTGGCCGGGTCCCTCTCCCGGGCGTACGCGGTCGTGTACGGCCTGATCGCCGACGGCCTGCGAGAGGACGGCTTCCGGGACCACTCCCCGGCGCAAGGCGTCAACGTCCTGCGGAACCTGGGCGAGGAGCCCCGATCGGTCGGCCGGCTGGCCCGCATGACCGGCGTCTCGAAGCAGGCGATCAGCCGCCAGGTCGCCGGGCTCGAGCGCACCGGCTACGTCCGCACCGAACCCGATCCCGCCGACGGCCGCGGCCGACTGGTCCACCTGACCGACCGGGGGAGGGAAGAGCGGGAGGTGGCCCAGGAACGGGTCGCCCGGCTTCGGGAGCGCCTGGAGCGAGAGCTGGGGCCTGACGAGACGGAGACGTTCCTCCGCGGCCTCGAAGTGATCATCGGCTGGGGCGACCGGGAGAAGGCGGCCGAGCCGGATCGCGGCGCCTGACGCCGTTTCGAAGAGCCGCCCACAGTGGACCCGCGTCGCGATGCGTGGCGGGTTCGGCGGGGCCAGGCCGGTTCGCGTTCGCGGTGCACTGTCGTTTCGGCGCACACCGAAACGACGCGGTCCTACGGTGACCGGCATGTCATCGCAGACCCGAATCGCCGACCACGCCGCGGTGTCGGCGGCGCTCGCCGATCCCGCATTGACCGTGCCACGTGTTCCGAACGGTGGCCCGGCCTCGGGAATTCGTTGGCTGAGAAGGAGTGTCGCGCGTTTCGCCGATGGCGCCGAGCACGACCGACGTCGACGGCAGGCCACCGGCTTGCTGGCCGAGGTGGAGCCGGCCGGGTTGCGCCGGCTGGCAGCGGAACGCACGTGCGCTGCGCTGGACGTCATCGGCGGCGGCCCGTTCGATCTCATGGCGCGGCTGGCTCGGGTGGTACCGATCGACGTGCTCGTCGCCGCCCTCGGCATGCCTCCGGTTCCCGCCGATGTCGTCGCGGCGGTGGCCAAGGCCTACCAGCCCGGCACCGGGGCGGAAGAACCTGCGGACGAGGCGGTCGCCCGGCTCGTCGAAGCATTCGGTGGGGTGCCCGACGAACCGACCGCGGCCAGGATCGGACTACTGGTGCAGACCTGCGACGCAACCGCGGGCCTGGTCGGGAACGCGACCCTGGCCATGCTGCGAGCGGACGGGGAGCGATCGGTCGACGCGATCGTCGCCGAGACGCTGCGGCACGATCCGCCGGTGCGGATGACCCGCCGACAGGCATCTGCCACCGGGGAGGTCGTCGAGATCGACCTCGCGACGGGCGGCTGTCCCTTCGGAGCGGGGCCGCACCAGTGCCCCGGCCAAGACCACGCGACAGCGATTGCGGCAGGAATCCTGGAGTCCGTCGGGGGCTACGCCCTCGCCAACCCCCAAGTCCATTACGAGCGGTCCGCCGCACTGAGAGTGCCGACCGAACTGCTGGTGACGAGGTGAGGGCAGAAGTGACGAGCTCCCAGAAGTCCTCCAAAAGCTCCGCCGACCAACAGACCGAAGGCAGGAACGGCGGCTACCGGCCGCAGTCAGTGGGGGCGAAGGCAGGAACGGCGGCTACCGGCCGCAGTCAGTGGGGGCGAAGGCAGGAACGGCGGCCACCGACCGCAGTCAGTGGGGGCGAAGGCAGGAACGGCGGCTACCGGCCGCAGTCAGTGGGGGCGAAGGCAGGAACGGCGGCTACCGGCCGCAGTCAGTGGGGGCGAAGGCAGGAACGGCGGCCACCGACCGCAGTCGGCAGAGGCGAAGCGGGAATAGCGGTCACCGATCGGAGTGCTGGTCGATGAGCAGGCCGGGAACGCTCGGCACGGCGGGAGCGGACGAAAGGCGACCACCGCACCGTGGGGGTCCGCGGGGGCTCGGCCCCCGCGATGAAATGACGAGACGAAAGGGTTCGCGCTTTCCGCGAACACACCCCGCCCAGAGTCTCGTGGGGCCGGAGGGACTCGAACCCTCACTGGCTAGGACCTAAACCTAGTGCCTCTGCCAATTGGGCTACGGCCCCGCTCGGCACAGCCTAGCGCGTGGGGTGATCTTGGCGGGAGGCGCGTTCCCGACCGGGGTTGCGGGCGCGACACGCTTACCGCTGGTGCGTGGCCGGTTCGGCGGTGCTCTACGGTGTCAGCAGCCAGGTGAAGGTGAGGAGGACACGTGGCCCGTGATCCAGACGCCATCGAGCGCGACATCGAGCAGGCGCGTGAAGCGCTGGCCAGCACGCTGGACCAACTGAGCGACAAGGCGAACCCGAAGCGGTTCGTCGAGTACGGCAAGTCCAGCCTGCAGGAGAAGCTCAGCGATCCGAGGGTGCGCTACGTGCTGATCGGCGTCGGTGCTCTCGTCACCGTTGCGGTGGTGCGCAAGCTGTTCCGCTGAGGTCCGTGGGCCTCTCGGATTGAGGCGGTGTGCGGCAGGGCGGGTTCTGAAGCGGCGAAGCCGCTCGGCCCGCCCTCGCAGCTTGCACCGCCGCGGGTTCTCAGGCGTCTTCTCGCGAGGGCAGCTCCGACGTGGTGAATTGGCAGTCGGGGATCCCACAGCGAGAAGGCGACCGTAATTCCCGCAGGGGGGCCGCTACCCGCGCCGCCAGGCAAACGAGCGCCCAGAAGACTCAGGACACTGCGTCGCCGACCCGGACTTCGCCGGGTTTGGTGACGCGCATGATCACGCCGAACTTGTTGTCGTGGCGGTCGATGAGGTGGGTCTGCAGTTCCCGCCAGCGCTCGCGGCCGTCGGCGTCCCAGCTGGGGACCGCGCAGCGGATGCACGGCCCGGAGTTGTCCCCGGTCACCGCCAGTTCCACGTCGCCCACGGTGAGCACGGTGCCGTGCTCCCAGGTTTCCTCGGCGAACGCCGGCAGGTCGGTCGTCACGTGGATGTTCGGGCGGAACCGGCGGAGATCGACGTCGGCGCCCAGTTCGTCGGAGAGCCCCACCCGCGAGGCCTCGAAGGTCACGAGCACGGTCGGCCCGCGGTCCTGCTGCCCGTCCGCGGCGCGCAGGCTCAGCGGGATGTCCAGCGAGCCGGCGAGGGCGTCGGCGAGCTTCGGGTCCGTCCAGGACCAGTCCGCGCCGTCCGGGCCGCGCAGGGTCGGCGGTTCGGTCGGATCGGCGGTGTCGCCGTAGCTCGCCGACCAGCTCAGCATGACCGCGTTCTGCCGGACCGTCAGCACCCTGCCCGAACGCTTGGCGCGCTCGTCGAGCAGCGCGTAGGCGCGGTCGCCTGCCATGCCGCGGTCGTCGAACCGGGCCGCTTCGACGCGCTCACCGCGCAGCGACTTCACCGGCCAGCGATTGAGCTCCGTCACCGATCCCCGCGCCACGCAGACCTCCATTCACCGCGTGGCCTCACCCTAGCGCGTGGCCGCGGTGCTCCGACTCGTGCGAACCGGGGATCATCGCCGGGGCGCGGCGCTGTGGAGCAGCGGCAGCAGGGCCTCGTGCAGCAGCCGGTCGACGAAGCCGGTGTCGAGCGGCTCGTCGGTGAGCATCAGGCGGTAGATCAGGCTGGCTCCGGCGAGCTCGACGACCGTGTCGACCGGCGAGTCGGCGCGGATCTCGCCGCGCTGCACGCCGCGCTCGATGATGCGGCGCAGCATGTCGCGCTGCGGCAGCAGGAAGGACTCGCGGAACGCCGCGGCCAGTTCGGGCTCGTGCGGGAGCTCGCCGACCAGCGCCTGCGCCGCCTTGCCGACCGGGCCGGTCAGGAACGACGCGAAGTTGCGGAGGAACTCGCCGAGGTCGGCCTCGATGGTGCCCCGGTCGGGTTCCGGGATGCTGCGGCGCACCAGCTGGGTGCAGGTGTCGATGACCAGGTCGAGCTTGGAGTCCCAGCGGCGGTAGATGGTGGCCTTGCCCGCCCGCGCGTGGGCGGCGACGGCGTCCATGGTCAACGCCCGGTACCCGACGTCGGCCAGCACCTCCATCGCGGCCTGGCGCAGCGCCGCGTCGCGGGTGGCATCGCGCGGGCGCCCCCGGCCGCTGGCCGGCCGGTTCGTTTCGACGCTGGCCAACGCTGGTTCCTCCTCGCGTGCACTGCTCGCCGCTTTCACACCGGACATCCTAAGGTCCGCGCCGCCTTCGTCCACTGTGCACGCAATCGGGATGTTCCGCGCGGTCACCTGGCGCCGCGCGCGTGGCCCGTCGCGGCGGCCACGGCGCTGCGGGTCGCCTCGTCGGACAGGCCGTGCCTGGCCTGCAGGTATGCGCTGGTGAAGGCGAAGCCGTCGCCGTCGAGCAGGTGGATCACGATGCGACCCGCCTTGCCGGGCGCGAGCTGCTCGATGAACTGATCGGCCTGGTCGCGCGCCGCGATCAGGCCCGGCGCCCGGGCCGTCCGGCGATCGGCGCCGGTCGTGACCGTGACCAGCCAGTCGTCGCCGTCCGGGACGTAGTCGGCCGTGATGTGTCCGCTTGCCATGAATGCCTCCGCCTCCGGCGCGCTCGGGCGTTCGTGTGACGTCGCGGACCGGCGAGGGCTGCGTCGATCGCTGTCGGCGCTGGGCAGCCGCGTGCAGGCCGGTCGCGCGTGGCCGTCGACTTTACGGGTTGCCCAGGGCGAGGTCTTCAGGACGGTCGATGTCGAAGCCCGCCGACACGTCGTCGCAGGCCACCAGCGCGACTTCGCGGCCCTTGAGGTAGCCGCGGGCGCCGGCGTCGCCGGTGGCGGCCGCGCGGGCCCCGGCCCAGTGGCCGCGGCCGAACAGCACGGGATGGGTGCGCTCGCCGTCGTGCGCGGCGGCGGCCAGGGCGCTCCGGCTCGCGAGCGCGGCGACGCGCCGCACGGCTTCCGGGCTGATGCCGGGCATGTCGACCGGCAGCACGAGGGCGGCGTCGGCATCGGTCGGGGCGAGCGCGTCGAGCGCGGTGCGCAGCGACGAGCCCATGCCGGTGGCCCAGTCCGGGTTGACCACGGCCGTCGCGCCGGTCAGCTCGGCCCGTTCGCGGACCTCGTCCGCGGCGGCGCCGAGGACGACCACGACGGGCGCGCAGCCGCCCGCGGCCAGCACTCGCACGGCCCGGTCGACCAGCAGCGATCCGCGATACTCCACCAGCGCCTTCGGCATCCCGAAGCGGCGTCCGGCACCGGCGGCCAACACGACTCCCGCGACTCCCACGCACGCACCGTACCCATCCGGAGAAGGCGGTGGAGGGCGCCTCTCGGGGAAAGGCGCCCTCCACCTGGTACCTGGTCGAGTGGCAGCTACTCGACCAGGGCCTCGATGCCCTCGACGCCGAAGTAGAAGGCGAAGACGATCGCCAGGACGCCGACGAGCCAGCCGATCTCGCGCACCTTGCCGCGGGCGATCTTGATGACCGCGAACGCGACCAGGCCCGCGCCGATGCCGTTGGTGATCATGTAGGTGAACGGGATCACCGCGATGGTCAGGAACGCCGGGATCACGTAGTCCGGGGCGTCCCAGGGGATGTGCCGGACCTGGGCCATCATCAGCGCGCCGACGATCACCAGCGCGGGCGCGGCGGCCTGCGCCGGCACCACCGCGGCCAGCGGCGTGAACAGCAGCGCCGCGCAGAACAGCAGGCCGGTGACCACGCTGGCCAGGCCGGTGCGCGCGCCTTCGGCGACGCCGGTGGCCGACTCCAGGAACACCGTGTTCGGCGACGAGCCGGTGAGCCCGCCCGCCGCGGCGGCGACGCCGTCCACGGCCAGGATCCGGCCCATGCCCTCGACCTTGCCGTCCTTCACCAGCCCGGCCTCGGAGGAGACGCTGGTGATGGTGCCCATCGCGTCGAAGAACCCGGACAGCACGAGGGTGAACAGGAAGACGGTGGCCGCGATGCCGCCGGCCGCGGCGAACCCGCCGAACAGATCGACGTCGCCGAACAGGCTGAAGTCGGGGCTGCCGACGACGTGGTCGGGCAGCTCGGGCACGATCGTGCCCCACTGCTTCGGGGCGATGTCGAACGCCGAGTTCGCCGCGATCGCCAGCACCGTGCTCACCGCGATGCCGATGAGGATCGCGCCGGGCACCCGCCGCGCCAGCAGCACCAGCATGATCAGCAGGCTGACGCAGAAGATCGCGATCGGCACGCCGAGCAGGTGCCCCTCGGTGCCCTGGCCCATCTGGACCGGCACCGTGGTGTTGGCCGCGTCCGGTTTCCGGGTCACGAATCCGGCGCTGACCAGGCCGATCAGCGCGATGTAGAGGCCGATGCCGACGGTGAGCGCGGTCTTCAGCGCGGCCGGGATGGCGTTGATGATCTTCTCCCGGACGCCGCTGACGGCCAGGACGACGATCACGATGCCTTCGAGCACCACCAGCCCGAAGGCCTGCGCCCAGGTCATGGCGGGCGCGATGGTGAAGGCGACGACGGCGTTGACGCCCAGCCCGGAGGCCAGGGCCAGCGGCGCGTTGCCGACCAGGCCCATCACGATGGTCATCACGCCGGCGGTGGCCGCGGTGGCCGTCGTCAGCTGCTCGGGCGTCAGCGCGGCGCCCGTCGCGTCCGCGGACGAGCCGAGGATCAGCGGATTGAGCATCACGATGTAGGCCATCGCGACGAACGTGGTCAGGCCGCCGCGCAGTTCGCGGGAGAAGGTGGAACCGCGGGCGGTGATGCGGAAGAAGCGGTCTAATCCGGAAGTGCCGGTGTCGGCGGATCTTTCCGGTTGCACTTGCTGGGTCATGAGTCCTCCCATGCCGGTGGGCGCCCCCGCGCGGCAACCGGATTCGGTGCCGCCCGGACTTGTTTCCGGCGTTTTCCGGGCAGGGGAGGGCCCGGCGGGAATTCGCCGAAATCGGTGCGGGGCATTTGATCGATTGGTTTTCGCTGTCCCGGATCGGTTCATCGGGACGGCGGGCGGGCCCAGCTCCGGCGCAACAGCGGGGAACTGTCGGTGTGGCCCGTCCGCAGGCTTCGGGCGACCCGGTCGTCGCTACCGATGCCTCTGCTCAGGACGTCGTTGTCGGAATCTTCTCGCTGGCTGGGGAATTGCTGGATCGGCTCGTGGTTCAGTAGTCGACGCGGTCGGTCTTGCCGCGCCAGGCGTCGAAGGCGGCGTTGCGGTCGGCCATCTCCACCCGGACGACGGGCGTCGGGCACTTCGTCTCGGGATCCTCGAACGCGTCGTAGAAGGCGCGGTCGTCGAAGCCCGCGTCGGCGGCGTCGTCCCGGTCGGCGGCGAACAGCACCCGGTCGACCCGCGCCCACAGCGCCGAGGCCAGGCACATCGGGCACGGTTCGCACGAGGTCACCAGCACGCAGCCGTCCAGCTTGAAGGTGCCCAGCGTCCGGCAGGCGTTGCGGATCGCGGTCACCTCGGCGTGCGCGGTCGGGTCGAGGTCGACGGTCACCTTGTTGGTGCCCGTCGCGATGATCTCGCCGTCCCGGACGATCAACGCGCCGAAGGGGCCGCCACCACTGTCCACATTGGTCTTGGCGAGGTCGATGGCCTGCGCCATCCAGTCCTGCTCGGCGCCCGTTGCGACGTCCACGGACATTGCTTTCCTCCTATGATCTTTTCAGTAAGCGGCGGGAGCCGCTTGCGGTGTGGGACTCGGCTTGCACCGCCGCGGGTTCACGGTGCCCACTCCTCTGGAGTTCTCCCAGCGAGAACAGCCCCGACGTGGTGAATTGGCATTCATGATGTCGGGGATCCCACAGCGAGAAGGCACCTGAGGTTCCGCTACCCGCACCGCCACGCAAATCACTTTGAATTTCTCGCCGGGTTTTCCGGTGATTCTGTTGGGTTGCTGGGGCGGCGGCCCGGCACCGCCGCCCCAGCAGGTCTGGTCACACGATGTGCTCGGGGGCCACCGGGGTGTGCGGGAGTTCCTTGCCGGTGGCGGCGCGGATGGCGGCCACCACGGCGGGCGTGGTGGAGATCGTCGGCGGCTCGCCCACCCCGCGCTGCCCGTAGACCGCGTTGGGGTCGGCGCGTTCGATCACGTCGATCTCCATCGGCGGCGTGTCGAGGATCGTGGGGATCAGGTAGTCGGTGAAGGAGGGGTTGCGGATGTGCCCGTCCACGACCTTGATCTCCTCCATCACGGCCAGCCCCATGCCCTGCGCGGTGCCGCCCTGGATCTGGCCGATCACCGCGTCCGGGTTGATCGCCTTGCCGACGTCCTGGGAGCAGGCCAGCTGCACGACCTTGACCAGGCCGAGATCCAGGTCCACGTCGACCACCGCGCGGTGCGCGGAGAACGCGTGCTGCACGTGCACCCGATCGCTGCGGCCGTTCTCGTCCATCGGGAAGGTCTCCCGGTGGTGGTACTCGCGGGTTTCCTCGATGACGTCGTCGCCGAGCACCTCCACGAGGTCGGCCAGCACGCCGTGGGCCTCGGACACGACCTTGCCGCCCTGCAGGGACAGCAGCGCCGGTTCGACGTCGTAGCGCTCGGCGACCCGGGCGAACAGCGCCTCCCGCACCGCGTCGCAGGCCGCCTTGACGGCACTGCCGGTGACCAGCGTCTGCCGCGAGGCGGAGCTGGAGCCGGCCGGGCCGACGCTGGTGTCGTTCGGGTGGATGGTCACCCGCTCGACGCCGAGCTCCGAGCGCGCGATCTGCTGCTGCACCGTCACCAGGCCCTGCCCGACCTCGGCCGCGGCGGTGTGCACCATGGCCGCCGGCTCACCGCCGATGGCCTGCAACCGGACCCGCGCGGTCGAGAAGTCGTCGGCGCCTTCGGCGTAGCAGATGTTCTTGATCGTCACGCCGTAGCCGACGCCGCGCACCACGCCTTCGCCGTGCGTGGTGTTGGACGCCCCGCCGGGCATGTCCCGGATGTCCACCGGCCCGGAGCGCTCGTCGGGCATCGGCAGGTCCCGCACGCGCGCCAGCAGCTCGGCCACCGGCGCCGGGAAGTCCAGCACCTGACCGGTCGGGATCGAGTCGCCCTGCTCGATGGCGTTGGCGATGCGCAGGTCGACCGGGTCCATGCCCAGCGCGTCGGCGAGCTTGTCCATTTGGGACTCGTACGCGAAAGTCGGCTGCACCGCGCCGAGTCCGCGCATCGCGCCGCACGGCGGGTTGTTGGTGTAGAGCCCCCAACCCTCGATGTCGACGTTCGGCACCTTGTACGGCCCGGCGCCGAGCGTGGTGCCGTTGCCGACCACGACCGGCGTCTTCGAGGCGTACGCGCCGCCGTCGAAGTACTGCCGCGCCTTGACGTACACGAGCTTGCCGTCGCGGGTCGCGCCGTGCTCGTAGTACATCTTGGCCGGGTGCCGGTGCACGTGGCTGTAGAACGACTCCTCGCGGTTGTAGACCATCTTGACCGGTTTGCCCAGGTGCAGCGCCAGCATGCACACGTGCACCTGGATGGACAGGTCCTCGCGGCCGCCGAACGCGCCGCCGACGCCGGACATGGTCATCCGCACCTTCTCCGGCGGCAGCCCGAGCGACCGCGCGGTCTGCCGGAGGTCGGAGTGCAGGTCCTGGGTCGCCAGGTACAGGTCGACGCCGCCGTCCTCGGCCGGGATGGCCAGCCCGGACTCGGGCCCCAGGAACGCCTGGTCCTGCATCCCGACGGTGTACACGCCGGAGACCACGACGTCGGCCGTCGCCTTCGGGTCGCCCTTGACGATCTTCTGGTGCCGCACCACGTTGCCGTCCGGGTGCAGCTTCGGCAGCGTGTCGTCGTGCGCGACGCGCTCGGCGTCGAGCACCGGCTCCAGCACCTCGTAGTCGACGACGATCTTCTCCAGCGCGCGCCGCGCCGTCTCCGGGTGGTCGGCCGCGACCAGCGCGACCGCTTCGCCCTTGTAGCGCACCACGTCGGAGGCCAGCACCGGCTGGTCGGCGTACTTCAGGCCGAAGCAGTTGTCGCCGGGCACGTCCTCGGCGGTGAGCACGGTCTGCACGCCGGCCATCGCCATCGCCGGCCCGATGTCGATCGAACGGATCCGGGCGTGCGGGTGCGGGCTGCGCAAGGTCGCGCCCCACAGCATGTCCTCGGCCCACAGATCCGAGGAGTAGGCGAACTCACCGCGCACCTTGATGGTGCCGTCCGGGCGCAGAGGAGATTCGCCGATGCCGCCGCCGATGGCGTCGTTGAGCTCCTGGGGACTGCGAGCAGGCGCATTGCTGCTGCTCATGCGGACACCTCCCGGGTGCGGATCCGGGCGCTCGCCCGGTCGAGTTCGTGGGTGAGTTCGGCCTCCGACACCGGCATCAGCCGGCCGTCGTCGACCACGACGCTGCCGCCGCGCAGCAGCCGTTCCAGCTTCGGCAGGCGGCCGAGCACCAGGGCGGCCACCGGGTCGGCGATGCCCGTGTGGTCGAGGCCGCCGAGCCGCCAGACCGCGATGTCGGCGAGCTTGCCGTGCTCCAGCGAACCCAGCTCGTCGTCGCGGCCGAGGCACCGCGCGCCGCCACGGGTGGCGAGCCGCAGCGCGTCGCGGACCGACAGCGCCTCCGGCCCGTAGCGGGCGCGGGCGGTCAGCAGGGCCTGGTGCATCTCCTCGCCGAGACCGCCGGCCTCGTTGGATGCGACCCCGTCGACCCCCAGCCCGACGGGGGCACCGGCGTCCAGCAGCGGCCGCACCGGCGCGATCCCGGCGCCGAGCCGGCCGTTGGAGGTGGGGCAGTGCGCCGCGCCGGTGCCGGTCTCGCCGAGCCGGGCGATGCCCTTCTCGGACAGGTGGATCGTGTGCGCCAGCCACACGTCCGGCCCGAGCCAGCCCAGGTCGTCGGCGTACTCGACCGGCGTGCGGCCGTACTCGGCCCGGCACTGCTCCTCCTCGTCGGTGGTCTCGGCGAGGTGGGTGTGCAGCCGGACCCCGTTGCGGCGAGCCAACTCCGCGGCCTGGCGCATCAGGTCGGTGCTGACCGAGAACGGCGAGCACGGCCCCACCGCGACGCGCACCTGCGCGCCCGGGTTCGGGTCGTGGAACCGGTCGATCGCCTCCTGGGTGCCGGCCAGCGCGGCGTCGAGGTCCTCGACGACCGAGTCCGGCGGCAGGCCGCCGTGCGAGCGGCCCCGGTCCATCGAGCCGCGCACCGCGTGCAGCCGCACGCCGATCCGCTCGGCCGCGGCGACCACGGCGCCGAACACGTCGCCGCCGCCGCGCGGGAAGACGTAGTGGTGGTCGGCGGCGGTGGTGCAGCCGGACAGGGCCATCCGGGCCAGGCCCGCCGACGCGGCGGCGTGCGTGATCTCCTCGTCGATGCCCGCCCAGACCGGGTACAGCTCGGTCAGCCAGCCGAACAGCGTCGCGTCCGCCGCGTATCCCCGGGTGGCCCACTGGTACAGGTGGTGGTGGGTGTTGATCAGGCCGGGAGTGACCAGGCAGCCGGACGCATCGATGCGCCGCACCGGGCCCTGCTGGGCCGGCGCGGAACCGGGGCCGACCGCGACGATGCGGTCACCCTCGACGACGACGTGGCCCTCGGCGAACTCGGTGCCCGAGTCGTCGACGGTGACCACGGCGCCGCCCTCGATGATGACAGTCCCGCCTCTCCGCGATTCACAGCGGTGGTCGCGTTCGGGATTGATCTCGCGTTCGGCGGTTTCTTGTGGCTGGGTTGCGTCACGGTCCCCTGAGGTGCGGTTGGGAGGGGGTGAAGTTGACGCAGGGTTGCTGCTCATGCCCGCGCCTCCGCTTTCCGCTGGGCGGCGAGCCGGACGGCATCCATGATCTTCTCGTAACCGGTGCAGCGGCACAGGTTCCCGGCCAGCGACTCGCGGATCTCCGCGTCGGACGGGTCCGGCTTCCGGTTCAGCAGGTCGTGCGTCTGCACCAGCAGGCCCGGCGTGCAGAAACCGCACTGCACGGCACCGGCTTCGACGAACGCCTCCTGCACCTCGTCCAGCTTCTCGCCGTCGGCGAGGCCTTCCACGGTGCGCACCTCGCGGCCCTCGGCCTGCCCGGCCGCGATCAGGCACGAACAGGCCGGAACGCCGTCCAGGTAGACCGTGCAGGAGCCGCATTCGCCCTGCTCGCAAGCGTTCTTCGAGCCCGGCAGGCCCAGCCGCTCGCGCAGCACGTACAGCAGGCTCTCGCCCTCCCACACGCCGTCGGCCTCGTGCGGTTGTCCGTTGACGGTGAACTTCAGGCGCATTCCTGCCTCCTGGAACAGTGGTCGTCCCAGACCCAGGACAGGGTCCGGCGGGCCATCACGGCCAGCGCGTGGCGGCGGTAGTCGGCGGTGCCGCGCACGTCGTCGATCGGCGACGCGGCCTGCGTGACCAGCTCGCCGAACCGGCGGGCCACCGGCTCCTCCAATGGCCGCCGCTGCTCCCAGTCGAGCTCGGCGCTCAGGAACTCCTCGGCCGCGAGCGCGCGCAGCGGCGTCGGGGCGGCCGAGCCGATCCCGGTGCCGACCTGCTTGCGGTCGGGGTGCAGCGCGATCGCGAAGGTGCACACCGCGATGACCATCGCGTTGCGGGTGCCGACCTTGGAGAACTGCTGCGCGCCGGTCGCCGGGGCGATGTGCACGGCGGCGATCAGCTCGTCCTCGGCCAGCGCGTTGCGCTTGACGCCGGTGAAGAACTCCGTCGCTGGGATCAGCCGCTTGCCGCGCACGGACTCGACCTCGATCCGAGCGTCGGAGGCCAGCAGCGGCGGATGGCCGTCGCCGGCGGGGGAGGCGGAGCCGAGGTTGCCGCCGAGGGTGCCGCGGTTGCGGATCTGCGGCGAGCCGACGGTGCGGCTGGCGATGGCCAGGCCCGGCACCCGGTCGCCGAGCTCGTTGATCAGGTTGGTGTAGGGCAGGCCCGCGCCGATGCGCAGCTCCCCGTCCGCCTCGGACCAGCCGGTCAGCTCCGGGACGCCGGTGAGGTCGAGCAGCATGCTGGGGCGGCGGTGATCGAAGTTGATCTCGACCATCACGTCGGTGCCGCCGGCGATCGGCGTCGCATCCGGATGCGCGGCCTTGGCTTCGAGCGCCTCCCGCCACGAGGCGGGGCGGAGGAATTCCACGGTTGTACTCCTTGTCACGGCCGGTGAAAAGGTGTGAGTCAGTACACAGCCGGGGAGCGCTCGGTGACTAGCGGTGGAAGGCCCGAAAAAGCCTTTCGGTGGGCGGACGGGAGTTGTATGTTTCTCCAAACGCGCGGAGCCGCGGTGCGCCGTTCGGGCCATTCCGCCGAAACATCGCGGAGCTCCGCACCGGGAACAGGTGGCTGCCTCGCGCCGGCAGCGGGATCCGAGGTGCGCAGGTGCAGCTGAACGACCTTCTCGCCGATCCGGAACTCGGACTGGTGCTGCTCAACGGCGCGGAGGAGATGGCCCGCCCGGTCCGCGGCGTCTACATCACCGACCTGCTGGATCCCCGGCGCTACCTGCACGGCGGCGAGCTGGTGCTCAGCGGCCTGATGTGGCGAAACGAGCCGGCTGATTCGGAGGCGTTCGTCGCCGCGCTGGTCGACGCCGGGGTGGCGGGCCTCGCCGCGGGCACCGCGCGCCTCGGCCACGCCCCGCCGGACCTGGTCGAAGCGTGCCGGCGGCACGGCCTGCCCGCCTTCGAGGTGCCGCTGACGGTCAGCTTCAACACGCTCGCCGACCGCATCCAGCGTCGCTCCGCGCCGCGCCGCGAGCTGGTCTCCGCGGTCGCTGGAGGTGCCGACCTCGACCAGGTGCTGCGGATGGCGGCCGACGAGCTCGGCACCGACTGCTGGGTGCTGTCCGCGGCCGGCTGGATCGTCGGGGGCACCGCCGACCTGCCGGAGGAAACCCGCTGCGCGGCGCTGCGCGAGTTCGCGACCGGTCGCCTCCCGCGCACCGTGCGGCCGGGCGACGCGCACGTGCTGTGGCCGGTGGAGTCCGGCATCGAGCCGCCCGCCGCCGGCTGGTTCGTGCTGGCGCGCGGCGATATCGCCGACTGGGACGAGGAGAAGGAAGCCATCGCCACCGACCTGAGCACGGTCGTGGCGCTGCTGCGCGCGCGGGTGGACGAGGCCCGCCGGATCGCGGGCCGCTCGGTGGAAGCGGCCCTGCGGCGGCTGCTCGACGGCACCTCCACGCAGGCCGAGGTCGCGGCGCGTCTGGAGACCGCGGGATTGCCGACCGACGAGCCGCTGCGGGCGGTCGCGCTCAGCGTCGGCGACCCGGCCGAGTCGACGACGCTGTTGCGCGAGATCGCCGCGGCGACGGGCATGGCGTCGGTCACGGCGCCGCTGGGCGACGGTGCGACGGCGTTGTTCGTCGACGACGAAGTCCACCTGGCGGAGCTGGACGCGCTGCTGCGCCGCATCGCCGCCGAGACGGAGCCCGGCCTGGGCCGGCGGCGGCTGGCGGTCGGCGTCAGCGACGTCAGCCCGGCGACGGCCCTGCGCGGAGCGCTGGAGGAGGCGGGGTACGCGCGGCGGCTCGCGCAGCGGCGCCGAGGGCGCGCCGAGGTCGTCGCGGCGGCGGAGCTCGCATCGCACGAGGTGCTGCTGGCGTCGGCGCCCGACGAGCTGCGCCGCTCCTACCGCCAGCGGTTGCTCGCGGATCTGATCGCGTATGACTCGGCGCACAACTCAGACCTCGTGCGCACCCTGCGGACCTTCCTCGACTGCTCGGGATCGTGGTCGCGCTGCGCCAAGCGACTCCACGTGCACGTGAACACGCTGCGCTACCGGATCCAGCGGATCGAGGAGATCACCGGACGGGACCTCGCCGACTTCCCGTCCCGAGTGGACTTCTACCTAGCCCTCGAACTCGACCGCGAGCCCGCCGAGTAGCGCCGCATGTTCCGCCGTGGACGGACGTTTCGCCAGGTGAGCTCCCGTGAATGTTTTTGGTTGCTATGGCGGCTCAAAGTGCTCACGGGGCGTGACCAGGCAAAAAATCCACCTGCGACGCGATCACGGGAAGTCGGGTTCCGACCACGCAAAGCGACGACATCGGCGCGGTCCCGTGGGAGTGCTCACACTCGGTTCCACTGTCCGGGGGAAGGGGTGGGCGCGGTTCGAAATCTGTGCGTGAGCGGGGTACTGTGCTTGGTCGCAGTCGCGCTCCGAGGGCGCGCGCCCCAGCGGGTCGGACCCCGGGGAAAACCCAACCCCACCAGCCGAGACGGAGGTACCGGGATTGACCGATCTGTCCGCCACCACCGGTGTGACGGACCGCCCGAGCGGCACCGCGCAGCAGACCGAATCCGCCGCGCCGGACCCGATTCTGCAGTTCCTCGACCGGCAACGCCCCGAAACCCCCTGCCTGGTCATGGATCTGGCGCAGGTGCGCGACCGCTACCGGCAGTTGCGAACCGCCCTGCCGGACGCCCGGATCTGCTACGCGGTCAAGGCCAATCCCACCCCCGAAGTGGTCGGTGAACTGGTCGGCCTGGGGGCCTCCTTCGACGTCGCCAGCCCCGGCGAGATCGACCTGTGCCTCGCCAAGGGCGCGGCCCCGGAGTCCATCTCCTACGGCAACACCATCAAGAAGCGCCGCGACGTCGCCCGCGCCTACGAGCAGGGCGTCCGCCTGTTCGTCACCGACAGCGCCGCCGACCTGGCCAACATCGCCGAGGTTGCGCCGGGTTCGCGGGTGTTCTGCCGGGTCCTGGTGGACAACAAGGGATCTCGCACCCCGTTCGGCCGCAAGTTCGGCTGCTCGCCGGAGACCGCCGCGCAGCTGCTGCGGCGCGCGCGGGAACTCGGCCTGGACGCCTACGGCGTGTCCTTCCACATTGGATCGCAGCAGCTGGAACCCGCCGCGTGGGAGCACGGGATCAGCGCCGCCCGGCGGGTGTTCGAGGACTGCGCCGAGCACGGCGTGCGGCTGCGGATGGTGAACCTCGGCGGCGGATTGCCCGCCGACTACACCGAATCCGCCCCGCCGCTGGCCGACTACGTGCGCCGCATCGAGGAGTCACTGGACCGCAATTTCGGCGCCCAGCGGCCGGAACTGCTCATCGAGCCGGGCCGCTTCATCGTCGGCGACGCGGGCGTGCTGCGCAGCGAGGTCGTGCTCGTCAGCGACGCCGTCGACGGCGACCGCAGCTGGGTCTACCTGGACATCGGCCGCTACAACGGGCTCGCCGAAACGGAAGGCGAGGCCATCACCTACCGGCTGCGCACCTCCCGCGACGGCGACCCGCGCGGCCCGGTGGTGCTCGCCGGGCCGACCTGCGACGGCGACGACGTGCTCTACCAGCGCACCCGGTACGAGCTGCCGCGAACGCTGCGCGGAGGAGACTGGGTCGACCTGCTCAGCGCGGGCGCGTACACCGCGAGCTATTCATCGGTGGGTTTCAACGGATTCACCCCGCTGCCCACGTATTGCGTCGACGGCGACGAACAGCCGTGATCGCCTCGGCAACTTCGAGAAGCCGACACCGAACAGTGCCGACTGGGAGATCGTGCGGGATGGGAGAGTCAGCGCGCTCAACGCGAGCCTGCCGTCAGGCAAGCGGCGTGAGCCGCTTTCGGCCATGCACGCGACTTGCACCGCCGCGGGTTCTCAAGGGTCTTCTCCCGAGGACAGCCCCGACGCGTCGTATTGGTCATACGTGTGTCGGGGATCCCGGAGTCGAGAAGGCGGCAGGAACTCCCGCAGGGGGCCGCTACCCACACCGCCACGCAAACCGACCCGCTCAACTTCTGAGCGCTGGAAGCTGCGAAATGATGGGAGGTCGATAGATGTCCGTTGACACCGGGACGCCGCCGGTTGGGTTGTTCACCGGCCAGCATGTCCTTGCCGAGCTGGAGGGCGTTGATCCGGATCTGCTCGACGACGAGCAGTTCCTGCGCGAGACCCTGCACGACGCGCTGAGCCAGTCGCACGCCACCGTGTGCCAGATGATCGCCAAGCGGTTCGAGCCGCAGGGTGTCACCGTGTTGGCGTTGCTGTCGGAGTCCCACGCTTCGCTGCACACGTACCCGGAGGACGGCTCGATCTTCATCGACGTCTTCACCTGCGGGCACACGGCCCAGCCGGAGCGCGCGGTCGAACTGCTCGCCGAGGCGCTGAAACCGGCCTCGCAGAACGTCCAGACCATTCAGCGGGGCCGCGACTACGCGGGCCTTGCCTCGTGAAGTCGCCAGGACAGTCAGGAGCGCGTTTTGCGCAGGTGGCCCCGTAGCGGAACCTGAGATGCCTCCTCGGTCCGGGAGTCCCGACGTCCAATACGCAGCGTCGGGGCAGGTTCTCCCAGAGAACCCCGGCGGGGTGGGCGCAGTCTGAGAACCGCGGGTGGACACCGTGCGTGCGTGGGCCAAGCGGCTCCGCCGCTTAGAAAACATGCCTTACCGGGCAAGCCGAATCAAGGAGGAGCACCGTTGATCGAACTCGACGGGCACCGGTGGATCAAGGAGCCGATGGGCGACGACCTGCAGCGCCTGTGGCGGGTCGACGAGGTGCTGTGGGAGGGCGACACCGACTACCAGCATGTGGTCATCGGCCGCACCGGCCAGGGCGTTTCGCTGTTCTGCGACGACGACCGGCAGAGCACCGAGTTCTCCCAGCTGGTCTACCACGAGGCGATGATGGTGCCGGCGTTCCTGCTCGCCGCGCAGGTCGAGCGGGTGCTGATCATCGGTTCCAGCGAGGGCGTGGCCAGCCAGATGGCGGTCGCGGCCGGGGCCGGCCGGGTCGACCACGTCGACATCGACGAGCAGTGCGTGCGCATCTGCGCCGAGCACCTGCCGTACGGCTACAGCACCGAGGAGCTCGCCCGCGTCGAGCAGGGTGACGGGCCGATCAAGCTGCACTACGCGGACGGCTGGGGCTTCCTCGACCAGGCGCCGCCGGAGGGCTACGACATCGTCGTCGTCGACCTGCCCGACGAGCGGGCCGACGACGCCGACGGCCAGCACAACCGGCTGTACGGCCTGGAGTTCATCCAGCGCTGCCAGGCGGTGCTCGCGGCAGGTGGCGTGGTCGCGTTCCAGGCCGGGTGTCCGACGGTGTGGCGCAACGAGACGCTGATCCGCGCCTACAACCGGTTCCGGTCGATGTTCGACACCGTCGCCTACTTCGGCTCCGACGAGCACGAGTGGGCGTTCCTGTTCGGCCGGGTCGAGCCGATCGACGACCCGACGAACGTGATGCTGGAGGCGTTCTCCCAGTCGGCCTACCGGCCGGAGACGATCGACGAGGCCAGCCTCATCGGCTGCACCGTCCCGCCGTACTCCGTCCGCAACCAGACCTAAACCTTCCACCATTCCGCATTGCGGAACTCAAGTTCCACGACCCGCAATTTCAATGGAAATCGAAGGTCCAATTTCAATGGAAATTGCGGATCCTGGTCGGCCCGCAGCCGCGGGGCGCAAAGCTGCACGTCGATGGGGTGTCGCATGCGCCGCAGGCGCATAGCCCACCTACGCAACTTGCACCGCCGCGGGTTCTCAGAGGCTTCCTGGGCGAGGACGGCCCCTCCGCCGTGTATTGGGCATACATCAGGAGGGGCACCCACAGTCCAGGGAGCCTCTGAGGTTCCGCTACCCGCACCGCCACGCAAAACGAGGTTGGAAAAATCTCATTGAAATTGCGGCCTAGAGCGAGCCGAAGTAGGGGTGGCGGCCCGGGTTGCCGTCGCGGGGGATGAACCACTGGTCGAAGGCCACGCCCCGCGCGCGCAGCTCGGCCTCGACCTTGGAGACCTGCTCAGCCACCTCCGGCTCCGCATCTTCCGACAGCGGCAGGTCCACCTCGTAGAGCTCGTCGTGGTCGGTATCGCCGAAGGCCCGCCCGGCGAAGGCGGCGAACACCGTCTCGCTGTCGTCCCAGCTCATCAGCTCGGCGGCCTCCAGCACCACGCGCGCCTCGTTGACCACCAGCCGCAACGACAGCGCCTCGGCGACCGTGCGCGGCGGAGTCCAGTTCCGCTCCGTCAGCCGCACCGCGACCGCCGCCGACGACAGCACGAAAGCGCGGGCGAAGAACGCGTCGTAGCAGTGGTCGTAGCAGGGCGGCAATTCCTCCAGCACCAGCAGCCCGACCGCGTCGGCCACCGTCGCGTTGTTCACCGCCAGGGCCAGTTCGTCGTAGAAGATCTCGTCGGTGACCACCCGCACCGCGTGGATCAGCGCCCCGGCGGCCAGCGCGTGGGTGTCCGGATCGGCGCCGAACGCGCTCGCCTCGAACGCCCGCAGCTGCGGGGCCAGCCTGGTGAGCCGGACCCGCCAGTGCTCGGCGTCCATCGCGGGCTCGGCGGAGGTCTCCAGCGCCTCCTCGACCGCCGCCTCCAACTCCTCGTTGATGTCCGAGGACGCGGCGAGCCGCTGGTTGAACTCGTCCTCGGTGATCCGCACCTCCGAGTGCGCCACCGACCAGCCGGTGAGCACCTCGCACTCGCCGATCAGCTCGTCGAGCACCGAGGCGGCCGCTTCCTCGGCCGCCAGCAGCGACGGCGCGTCGAGCGCGAGCACCACGCTCGCGCCGGTCAGGTGCACCGTGATGCGGTAGTCGAGGACGTCGATGTCGCCATCCCCCGGACCGGAGACCCCCTCGACCAGCGCGAGGTGGCGGTCGAGCACGGCCGCTATCCCCTCCTGCTGCAGCGCGTCGAGCTCCACGACCTCGGCCGGCGGCGCGAGCTCCGCTGTCACCGCATAGTCCACCGCTTCTCGCCCTCTCCTCGACGGTTGGTCGGCATGTTACGTCGTCCGGCAGGCGGGGACCCGTCAGCCGATCGAGGGCCCCTCATCGGCCATGATGAACCACGTGACAACGACTGTGGCCGTATTCGGCAGCTGCAACATGGACCTGGTGGCCTACGTCGGGACGGCCCCGAAGCGCGGTGAGACGGTGCTGGGGCGGGAGTTCCACACGGTGCCAGGCGGCAAGGGCGCCAACCAGGCGATCGCCGCGGCGAAGGCAGGCGCGGCGGTGCGCATGATCGGCGCGGTCGGCGAGGACGAATTCGGCGCCCAGATCCGCGACACCCTGCAGAAATCCACTGTGGACGTCACGGGGGTCCGCACGGTCCCGGGGCGCAGTGGCACGGCGCACATCGTGGTGGACGACGCGGGCGGCAACTCGATCGTCGTGGTGCCGGGTGCCAACGGGACGGTCGACGGGCTCGCCGACGGCGACGAGGAACTGATCGCCGGATCGCGGAGTTTGCTGCTGCAGCTGGAGATTCCGTTCCCCGGCGTGGCCGCGGCCGCGGCGGCGGCACGCCGCAATGGGGTGCGCGTGGTGCTCACGCCGGCCCCGGCAGTGCCGCTGCCCGGGGAAATCCTGTCGAATGTGGACCTGCTGGTGCCCAACGAGCACGAGGCGGCGATCCTGGCGGGCGACGACGACCCGCACCGCGCGCTCGCCGCGCTGCTGGAGCTGGTTCCGGAAGTGGTGATCACCCTCGGTGCCCGCGGCTCGCTGTACGGCAACCGCGACGGAGCGCGCGTGGAGGCGCCCAGCTTCCCGGTCGAGGCCGTGGACACCACGGCCGCGGGCGACACCTTCGTCGGCGTGCTGAGCGCAGCGCTGGGCGAGGGCGCCGAGATGCCCGAGGCACTGCGGCTGGCCTCCGCCGGTGCGGCGGTGTCGGTGCAGCGCAACGGGGCCAGCAGCTCGATGCCGACCCGTCAGGAAATCACCGACTTCTTGGCGTCCGCATAAGGGATTCACCGCGACAATTACTGCTCGTTCAAGACCGCGTTACGAGGAGTCATTGTACGAGTTTCACGGGCGGCCGGATTGGTCCCGAGTTCGAACCGGCCGCCCGTGGCACGTGCTCACTGAGCGTTGTCGTAGGCCTCGACGACCTCCGCCGGAATGCGGCCCCGGTCGGAAACCTGCATGCCCTGATTCCGGGCCCATTCCCGAATGGCCTGGTTGCGTTCGCGGTCGGCCGCGGTCGGCGTCGCCGAGGGCTTGCCCGGCTTGACGGCGACGCGCTTGCGGCCACCGGTCTTCCGGGCGTTGGCCACGAAAGACGCCAGCGAGTCGCGGAGTTTGGCCGCATTTTCGGTGGACAGGTCAATTGCGTAGTTCACCCCGTCCAAGGCGAACTCCACGGTGCTGTCGGCTGCTGTGCCGTCGACGTCGTCGACGAGCTGAACGGTGACTTTCTGCGCCACGGTAACCCTCATTCCGGCTCGATTCCCCGTCTTCTCCGCGAACCTCGTGCGGAGAAGAGCGAGCGAACAATAAACGATCGGCGCAAGAATGATCCAGCCGCGGCCGGAATTTCCTGCGATGTGCGCTGGATTACTTTCCAGGATTGCCCCGCAGCGGTTACTGTCAGTCGGTGGTCGGGCGCTCGCCGGCGTGTGAGGTGGCGCGTGACCCGCCCGGCGGTTATCGACAGGTCGCCGCGTTGTTCTATGGTTAAGTACGAGACAACAGCGATGCCGCGTGCTACAACGTGGTCAGGGCTCGCAGTAGTCTTACCTGCAAGTGTCGCGGATCGAGGCGGGGCACGTTCCCGAGACAGGTGATCATGGCCGAGCGGATTCAGGTCGAACTCGTCGATGACATCGACGGGTCCCCAGCCAACCACACCGTCACCTTCGCACTGGATGGTGTGACCTACGAAATCGACCTGAACGAGAAGCACACCAAGCAACTCCGGGCCGTGCTCGATCGCTACATCAAGGCCGCGCGGGCGCCCAAGCCGGAGCCGGTGCGCAGCACCCGCCAGCAGGAGCGCGAAGAGGAACAGGCCCGGCAGGCCAACAAGCAGCTGACGGAGCAGATCCGAGGTGCCGCGCAGCGCACCCGCGAGCACCTCAGCAAGAAGGCCGCCGAGCCCGAACCGGAGCCCGCCGAGCAGTCGGAGCCGGTCGAGGAAACGCTCTTCGACACGACGTCGGCCGAGGAAGCGAAGTCGGACGCCGCCCGCGTGCCGGCCGTTTCGCTGCCGACGTTCTCCTCCGCCGTCGACTGAGCTCACCGGGCAGGTTCGTTCGGCGAAACCGCGCTCGCCCCGCCCTGGCGCCATGCCGTGAGCGAATTCCGCAAGATGCCGGAATGATCACGGATCTGGACACGCGCGGTCCGGTCAAAATACGGTGCTCGCGTTTACCCCGGCGGCAGGCGGGAGACGCGCGTGGCGGATCGCTGCAGACGAGGCGTGCTGGTGGCGCTGGCCACCGCGATCGCGGCGACCGGCTGCGCCCCGCTGGTGGACGTCGAGCAGACCGCCGCCGAGGTGCGCTCCTCCGTGCAGGCCCCGACGGTGCGCGGCGGCGAGGCGGTGATCGCGCTCGACCAGGAGCCGGACAAGCTCGACCCGACGCTGGCGTCGACGCTGGCCAGCCGCCAGATCTTCAGCAGCATGTGCGAGAAGCTCTACGACGTCGACGAATCCGTCCGCCTGGTGCCGCAACTGGCCGCCGCGCTGCCACAGATCTCCGCCGACGGCCGGGAACTCACGATCCCGCTGCGCACCGGGGTGCTGTTCAACGACGGCACCCCGCTCGACGCGCCCGCGGTCAAGAAGAGCCTGGACCGGCACCGCGAGCTCAAGGGTTCGGCCCGCAAGACCGAGCTCAACGCGGTCGAATCGGTGGCGGTCGTGGATCCGAGCACGGTGCGGCTCACCCTGTCCCGGCCGTACGCCCCGCTGACCAGCATGCTCGCCGACCGCGCCGGCATGATCATGTCCCCGGCGAAGCTCGACGAACGCGGCGCGGACTTCACCGACGACCCGGTCTGCGTCGGGCCGTTCCGGTTCACCGAACGCGTCGCGCAGGACCGGATCGTGCTGGACCACAGCGAGTTCTACTACGACCGCGATCGCGTCCGCCTGGACCGGCTGGTGTACCGGACCGTCCCCGACGACAACATCCGGATGGCCAACCTGCGCTCCGGCGAGTTCGACGTGATCTGGGAGGTGCCCACTCCCGAAGTGCCGATCTTGTTGCGGGACAACGGAATCGTGTTGCTCAACCAGCCGACGCTGCAGTACTACGGCATCACCGTCAACGTGCGCAACGTCGGCGGCGAGACCGGTGAGGTGACCGGCCCGCTCGCCGACGATTCCCGGCTGCGGGAAGCCCTGTCGCTGGCCATCGACCGGCGCACGCTCAACAAGATCGCCTTCAACGGGCTGTTCCAAGCCGCCTGCGGGCCCATCCCGGACAGCAGCGAGTACGCCACCCCGAAGACCCAGGAATGCCCGCCGCACGACCCGGAGCGGGCCCGCCGGCTCATCGCCGAGACCGGCGTTCGGACACCGGTGCGGTTCGAGATGACGCTGGCCAACGACCCGACCCAGCTCCGGGCGGGCCAGGTCATCCAGGCGATGGCCGCCCAGGTGGGCTTCGACGTCGTGCTGCGCCCGACCGAGTCGGCGACCGCGATCAGCGAGGCGCGGCAGGGTCGCTTCCAGACCTTCTTCGTCGGCTGGTCCGGCCGGCCCGACCCGGACGGCAACATCGCGGCCTTCCACACCGAAGGCGGCTCGCAGAACTACAGCGGCGACTTCAGCCCCGCCACCGACGAGCTGATCGAGCAGGCCGGCAGCGAGCAGGACGTGCCCCGGCGCCGGGCTCTGTACGAGCAGATCGTCGACGCCCTGCACCAGCGCAACAACGTCGTCTACCTCTACCGCACGCAGTACTACACCGCGCACACCGCGCAGCTCGCCGGCGTCGAGACCTTCCCCGACGGGATCATCCGGATGAAGTCCGCGGGCCACGTCCAGGCGGGGGGATGACATGCGCAGCTACGCGCTCCACCGGATCCTGCAGTCCGCGGTGACCCTGGTGCTGGTGTCGCTGGTGGTGTTCGCGGGGCTCCGCGCGCTGCCCGGCGACCCGGCCGTCGCGATCGCCGGCATCGAGGCCGACGACGCGGTGATCGCGGAGATCCGCCGCGCCCACCTGCTCGACGAGCCGATCCACGTGCAGTACGCGGCCTGGCTCGGCAGCGTGCTGCAGGGCGATCTCGGCGAATCTGCCCAGACCGGCCTGCCGATCGGCGACATCATCCTCACCAGGTTGCCGGTGACCCTCGAACTGGCCGTGCTGAGCCTGCTGTTCGCCGCGCTGATCGGCCTGACCGCCGGAGTGCTCAGCGCGGTGCGCCGCGGCACCGCGGTGGACTGGCTCGGCAACGGCGCGTCGCTGTTCGGCCTGTCCATCCCGAACTTCTGGCTCGGCCTGATGTGCGTCCTGGTGTTCGCGGTCTGGCTCGGCGTGCTGCCCGCCTCCGGCTACGTCCCGTTCACCGAGTCGCCGCTGGGCAACCTGCAACGGCTGATCCTGCCCGCGTTCGTGCTCGGCAGCGGCCTGGCCGCGGTGCTGATGCGGCAGATGCGATCGACCATGTTGGACGCGTTGGGCTCGGACTACGTGCGGACCGCGCGCGCCAAGGGCGCCGGGGAGTGGCGCGTGGTCGGTATCCACGGCCTGCGAAACAGCCTGATCACCGTCCTGACGATCCTCGGCCTGCAACTCGGCACGCTGATCTCCGGCGCCGTGGTCACCGAGCAGATCTTCGTGCTGCCGGGCTTCGGCAAATTGATGGTCGATGCCGTGTTCACCCGCGACTACCCGGTGATCCAGGCCGCGGTGCTGGTCTCCGCGGCCGGCTACATCCTGGTGAACCTGCTCGTCGACCTGCTGTATTCGGTGGTGGATCCGCGAATCAGAGTCCGTGGAGGTGCCGGATGACCCAGGCGGATCTGCCGCGGGTGAGCGGTTCGCGACGGGTGCTACGCCGCCTGCTGCGGCACCGCACCGGCGTCGTCGGGCTCGTGCTGTCGGCGCTGTTCGTGCTGGTGGCGGCGGCCGCGCCGATGATCGCGCCGGCGGACCCGGCGGCGGTGAACTTCGACCAGGTCCTCCAGCAGCCGTCGCTCGCGCTGCCGCTGGGCAGCGACGAGCTCGGCCGCGACCAGCTCGGGCGCGTCATCTACGGCATCCGCGCGTCGATCGTGGTCGGCGTGCTGTCGGTCCTGCTAGCGGTGGTCGTCGCGGTGCCGCTCGGTCTGATCGCCGGCTACTACCGCGGCTTCGCCGACACCGTCGTCTCACGCCTCACCGACACCCTGCTGGCGTTCCCGTTCCTGGTGCTGGCCGTCGGCCTGGCCGCGGTGCTCGGCGCGTCGATGGTGAACGCGGCCATCGCGATCGGCCTGTCGCAGGTGCCGAACCTGATCCGCGTCATGCGAGGGGAGACCCTGCGGCTGGCCGGCGAGGACTACGTGGCCGCCTGCGTCGCGGCCGGTGCGCGCGGCACGACCGCGATGTTCCGGCACATCCTGCCCAATGCGGTGAACGCGCTGCTGATCCAGGTCACGGTCGCCATCCCGCTGGCGATCATCGGCGAGGCGCTGCTGTCGTTCCTGGGACTGGGCGTGCAGCCGCCGGAGGCATCGCTCGGCGTGATGCTGTCGGCCGCGCAGACGTACCTCGCGCAGGCGCCCTGGCTGGTGGTCTTCCCCGGCCTGGCGGTCGTGCTCGCGACGCTCGCCTTCAACCTCCTCGGCGACGGTCTGCGCGACGCCCTCGATCCGAAGGGGCAGCGATGAGCGACGTGCTTTCCTTCACCGACCTGCGGGTGCGCTTCCGCACCGAGGACGGCGTCGCGGAGGCGGTCCGCGGCATCAGCTTCGGCATCGCGCCCGGCGAGATCCTCGCGGTGGTCGGCGAGTCCGGCTCGGGCAAGAGCGTCACCGCGATGTCCGCGCTCGGGCTGCTCGCGCCGACCGCCGAGGTCACCGGGCGCATCGAGCTGGACGGCGCCGAGCTGAGCGCCCCGGACCTGCGGCGGATCCGGGGCAAGCAGCTCGCGATGGTCTTCCAGGAGCCGATGACGTCGCTCAACCCGGTCTTCACCATCGGCTGGCAGCTCGTCGAGGCGATCCGGCTGCACCGGGACATGCCGGCCGGCGAGGCGCGCGAGCACGCGGCGGAACTGCTCGACGTCGTCGGCATCCCGGAGCCGCGCCGACGGCTGAGACACTACCCGCACCAGCTCTCCGGAGGGCAGCGGCAGCGGGTGGTGATCGCGATGGCGCTGGCCTGCGAGCCCAGGGTGCTGATCGCCGACGAACCGACCACCGCGCTGGACGTGACGGTGCAGGCCGACATCCTGGCCCTGCTGCGCGACCTCCGCGAACGCCACGGGATGACGATCCTGCTGATCACCCACGACATGGGGGTGGTGGCGGACCTCGCGGACCGGGTGGTGGTGATGCACCGCGGCGTCCTGGTCGAGCAGGCCCCCGTCGAGCAGCTGTTCCGCGCGCCCGAGCACGACTACACCAAGACGCTCCTGGAGGCAGTGCCGAGGCTGGAGATCGGCGAGCGCGCCGAAGCCGAGCCCGCAGAGCCGGTGCTCCGGGTCGAGGACCTGGTCGTGAGCTACGCCGGCCAGCGCGCCGTCGACGGGGTGTCGCTGCACGTCGAACGCGGCGAAGTCCTCGCGCTGGTCGGCGAATCCGGCTCCGGGAAGTCCACTGTGGGCAAGGCGGTGGCCCGCCTGCTGACCCCGGCGGAGGGCCGGATCGTGCTCGACGGCCAGGACATCAGCCGGCTGCCGACACGACGGCTGCGCTCGGTGCGCCGCAACATCGGCATCGTCTTCCAAGACCCCGGCTCATCGCTGGACCCGCGCATGACCATCGCGGACAGCATCGCCGAGCCACTGCGCCTGCACCGAGCTGCACGCGGCCGCGAACTGGCGGAGCGCGTCGACGACCTGCTCGACGCGGTGGAGCTCGGGGCGTCGATGCGCGGCCGCTACCCGCACGAGCTGTCCGGCGGGCAGCGCCAGCGCGTCAGCATCGCGCGGGCGCTGGCGCTGGAGCCGCGACTGCTGATCGCCGACGAACCGACCAGCGCGCTCGACGTGTCGGTGCAGGACGCGGTGCTCCGGCTGTTCCAAGAGCTCCAGGCCAGGCTGAACTTCAGCTGCCTGTTCATCAGCCACGACCTGGCGGTGGTGAACCTGCTCGCCCGCCGGGTGGCCGTCATGCACCGGGGCGAGGTGGTCGAGCAGGGAGACCGCACCCAGGTGCTCGGCGACCCGCAGCACGAATACACGCGACGACTCCTGGCCGCGGCTCCGGTGCCCGACCCGATCCGCCAGCGCGCGCGACGGGCCGCGTCCTGAAGGAGAGGTCAGTCCTCGGCGCGGTGCCGTCGCGACCTGCTGCGCGCACCGGGCCCGGTGCGCGCAGCCTTCTTGGCCTCGGCCTTCGGTCGCTCGACCCGCTCAGCCAGGGCGGCGGCGAACTCGGGCGGGGCGCTGGGACCCCAGTTCCGGTCTTCCGGGTCCCCAAGCGTCTTGCGCAGCTCGGTGTAGATCGGTGTGGAGTCCACTGCTACCCCCGTTCAGACGATCGTCTGGGAGGCTACCGGCGCTTCCCGGGCGATTCGCGGCGACGAAGCAGGACCACACGAACGTGGACTCGAACCGCGGTCCCGGCGGCCATCCCGCGCAAGCGCCCCAAGATCGGCTCTGACCTGGTGTTTTGATGTTTAAGGGGGGTGGTTGCAGGGGGTGTTTCGGGGGTGTGTAAATTTATCCAAGTCAGAGCGACACGGGCCGGGAAAACCGGGCCGAGCCTGACACGGGTCGCGAACCAAGCTCCTGCCTTCGGGTGGTAGAGTGGGTGAACCGAAAAGGTAGTGAAGAAGCTCCCCGGAGCTGCGGTCCCGATGAGGGGTCGGGGTGATGGTGTGGGTGTGTTCTTTGAGAACTCAACAGCGGACTGTTTTGGTTAGTGTTCTTTTATGCCCCCGACCATTTCGGTGGT
>NZ_JBWKKU010000088.1:0-35205 GCF_056431445.1 Saccharopolyspora sp. NPDC045941 | reverse complement strand
CTCGACAACCTCTCCTGGAACAACGGCCAGCAACTATCCCTCACCACCGACAGCCGACATGTCCTTCACTCTGAGGTCACGCAAAAGCTCGTACGACAATGGGCACAAGGCTTGCACGAACAGATGAGCGCCCTCGATGTGGCGACGCTGTCCGGCGGCCTGATCTCCTACCAGTTCGTGTCCAAGTTGTGGCGGCCGATGTCGCCGTCTGTGGCGGTGTCGGCCGAGGTACAGACGAGCGGTGAGGTGGTCGGTGACGGCGGCTCGCTGCTGTTGCCAGGCCTGGTGTCACATGCTGCTGCTGTCGCTCGGGTGGGGTTGCCGGATGACTTGGGGTTGCCGGATGACTTGTGTGAGGGAAACTTCCGCGAACTTGATGTGGACAAGACGGAGTTGTTCCGCCCGGACGTGGAGCGTGTTGTGGAGTATGGGAGGCAGTTGGGCGAAGTGATCGCGGGGCTGGTTGCGGGGTGGGGGCCGGAGGTGGAGTTGCCGGACATCCGGATCACGGTCCGGACGAATGTCAAAGGTGACTGGAGGCCGAATCCGCCGGGTGGGTCGCTGCCGGGCGCGTTGCAGCCGACGGTGAAGGAGCGGACGCAGAGCCGCATCAAAGGCTTGCTGGACCAGGGGATGAAGCAGCGGCCGTCGCGTGGTGAGGGCGAGAACGGGGCCGATGGGGATGATGAGCGCGGCGTCAGTGACGAACTCGCGGCCGTCCTGGAACGTCTGCCGGTGACCTGGTCTTGGGGCAAGCTTAAAAGGAAACGCGGCGAGCATCCCGGCTTGCCGCTCGTGCCCGGGTTCGACATCCGGTCTGCCGGTGGCCTGTCGGGCCGGACCGCGGAGGACTATCGCAGCGCCCGTTGGCTGACCGTCGGTTTTCTCCCCGGCAATGCCGATCATCGTCGTCTGTCGGCCGCTGATGAGCAGCGGCTGTTGTGGCGGCTGGAGGGCTTCGTCGGCCGGTTTGTGGCGAGTCCGCCTGATGCGCGTCCCACACTGAACGTTGAGATTGGGAAGAACTCGCAGGACCGTGAGGAGTGGGGCGGGCAACTACGGGACCGTGCGCTGAAGGAGGTATATGAGGGGCTTCGCCCGCGGTACGGGTTGCCCTCGTTCGCCGAGCTGCGCGAACACGTGCTGATCAGCTCCCAGCCCGAAGCCAGGAACGGGCTGCGGCTCATCGAGACCTCTGCTCCAGCACCGGCTGGCAGCCGGCCGGGCACCGGTGGCCATGCCGACACCGGCATGTCCACCTGGTCACCGCAGGACACCCACCCGCAGGACACCCACACCACTGGAGGACAACGAGACGACGGCGTGGCGCCGCAACCCGCTTCCGGCCATGCCGGTATGGGTGAGGGCGACGTAGCGGGGGGTGGTGTGCTGCTTCCGGTCGAGCAGGATGAGCAGGTGGTGGGTGGTGCCGTTCCGTGGGGTGTGGACGCTCTCATCGGCCGTTCGGTGCCGGGTGTTGTGGGTGCACAGCCCAGCGAGGAGACCGACGGCGGCTCGCTGTTCGCGGGCTCGACACCGTTGGGGTTGATCGGGTCTGACGCCGGTTCTGAGGGTCTGCCCGAACCGGAGGTCGACGACACCGACGAGGCGCAGCCGGGCGTTTCACGGTCTGGTAGCCGGCTGGGCATCGGTGACCACGTTGATACCGGTGTGCACGAAGATACGGGACAGGGTGCGGCCGCTGCTGTCGTCGAGTCAGGCGCTACCACGGACACCGGCCCCGGCACCAGAGCGCAACGCAAACGCCGGGCTTCTTCCGGCAGTGACCAGCAGCCGCTCGAGCCACCGGCGAAACGGGTACGGCCGGATTCCGCCACGGCGGCCGGTGAGGCCGGTGAGGTGAGTCCGGTTGCCACTGCGGGAAGGTTGGAACAAGACGGTCCTTTCCCGGATGAGGTGATGCCGGAGCACTCCGCAGTCGATCCGAACCTGACCGGCTTCGACCCGACCGGCTTCGACATAGCCGGTTTCGACCCGACTCAGGTGGACCTGACCGGTTTCGACCCGACTCAGGTGGACCCGGCCGGTTTCGACCTGACCGGTGAGTACCAAAACGGTGTCGCAGATGCTGACCTGTTCGAGACTTGGGCTGACCTGTTCGAGACTTGGGACGAAACCGCCGAAGATGCGATCGAGTCTTTCCCGGCCCCGGGATGGAACGCGACTCGCCACGCGGTGCCCTGGTCCAACGACCATGGCGACCAGGTTGGCTTCGACCCGACCGACGGGAACCCGACCGGCCTCAACCCGACCCACGGGAACCCGACCAGCTTCGACCTGCCCCACGAGTACCAAAACGGTTTCGCAGATGCTGACCTGTTCGAGACTTGGGCTGACCTGTTCGAGACTTGGGACGAAACCGCCGAAGGTGCGATCGAGTCTTTCCCGGCCCCGGGATGGAACGCGACTCGCCACGCGGTGCCCTGGTCCAACGACCATGGCGACCAGGTTGGCGTGTCGTTTCCCGCGTACCCGCCGGTGTCAGCCAGCCCAGACACCCAGGTGTGGCCGTTGTACAGCAGGCTCGGTGACCAGACCGGCGTGCTCTTCTCACCCGGACCACCCATCAATCCGGAGCCGACAGGCTGGCCGCTGGTCGACGACAGCGGCCAACAGGCCGGGGCCGCGTTCCCCACGAACACCCCACCGCCACCCACCGAAAAACCACTGCCCAACAACACCGCCAGTCCGCACGAGGCGCCGTGGCCGGGCGAACTCGACACCGGGGTCACGCAACCGGCGGCACTGCTCCGGTGGCCGGCAGAACCCGACGGTGACCTGCTCGAACACGTGCGGTCGGCGATGCGGAAGACCCGCCGGCACGGCACCGAACCAGACAAGAACCCCACAGTCACGGCACAAGACGCACACCACGCATACGCCCAGTGGCGCCACACCCGGAACACATACCCGGAATGGACCCACCGTCCGGTACCCACACATGTCACGAGCCTGGCCGAGGAAGTCGCCTGGATCGAAGCACACCGGCACAACGGCCAGCACCGGCCACCTGTCCCCGGCCTGCCCGGCGGCGCACCCGCACCCACCAACCCCACCACGTCAACACCCACCGGCTCCCACACCCACACCAGCAACCAGAACAGCAACGCGCCGACCACCCAGACCACGCAGGACGAGTCCCTCACAGTGCCCGCCGAGATACAGAACCAGATCATCCAGTGGCGCCCAGGAAACGAAGGACCGCAGACACTGAAGACATTCCTCGACAACCTCTCCTGGAACAACGGCCAGCAACTATCCCTCACCACCGACGGCCGGCATCGCTTTCACTCTGAGGTCACGCAGAAGCTCGTACGGCAATGGACACAGGGCCTGCACGGACAGATGAGCACCGTCGAGGTGGCGAGACTGTCCGGCGGCCTGGTTTCCCAACCGACCGTGTCCACGTGGTGGCAGGCGATGTCGCCGTCTGTGGAGGTGCCCACCGAGATACAGAACCAGATCATCCAGTGGCGCCCAGGAAACACAGGCCCGCAGACACTGAAAACATTCCTCGACAACCTCTCCTGGAACAACGGCCAGCAACTATCCCTCACCCGTGACGCGGGCGGCCACTTTGCTCCCGCCACGCAGAAACTCGTACGGCAATGGGCACAAGGCTTGCACCAACAGATGAGCACCACCGAGGTGGCGACGCTGTCCGGCGGCCTGGTTTCCCAACCGACCGTGGCAAGGTGGCGGGCGATGTCGCCGTCGGTGGAGGTGCCCGCCGAGATACAGAACCAGATCATCCAGTGGCGCCCAGGAAACACAGGCCCGCAGACACTGAAAACATTCCTCGACAACCTCTCCTGGAACAACGGCCAGCAACTATCCCTCACCCGTGACGCGGGCGGCCACTTTGCTCCCGCCACGCAGAAACTCGTACGGCAATGGGCACAGGGCCTGCACGAACAGATGAGCACCCGCGAGGTGGCGAAACTGTCCGGCGGCCTGATCTCCTACCAGTTCGTGTCCAAGTTGTGGCGGGCGATGTCGCTGTCTGTGAAGGTGCCCGCCGAGGTAGAGAACCGGATCATCCAGTGGCGTCCGGGAAACACAGGCCCGCAGACGCTGAAGGAATTCCTAGACAACCTCTCCTGGGGCAACGGCCAGCAACTGTCCCTCACCCGTGACGCGGGCGGCCACTTTGCTCCCATCACGCAGAAGCTCGTACGGCAATGGGTAGAGGGCTTGCACGAACAGATGAGCACCGTCGAGGTGGCGAAACTGTCCGGCGGCCTGGTTTCCCAACCAACCGTGTCCACGTGGTGGCGGGTGATGCCGCTGTCTGTGAAGGTGCCCGCCGAGGTAGAGAACCGGATCATCCAGTGGCGTCCGGGAAACACAGGCCCGCAGACGCTGAAGGAATTCCTAGACAACCTCTCCTGGGGCAACGGCCAGCAACTGTCCCTCACCCGTGACGCGGGCGGCCACTTTGCTCCCATCACGCAGAAGCTCGTACGGCAATGGGTAGAGGGCTTGCACGAACAGATGAGCACCGTCGAGGTGGCGAAACTGTCCGGCGGCCTGGTTTCCCAACCAACCGTGTCCACGTGGTGGCGGGTGATGCCGCTGTCTGTGGAGGTGCCCGCCGAGATACAGAACCAGATCATCCAGTGGCGCCCAGGAAACACAGGCCCGCAGACACTGAAAACATTCCTCGACAACCTCTCCTGGAACAACGGCCAGCGACTATCCCTCACCACCGACGGCCGGCATGGCCTTCACTCTGAGGTCACGCAGAAGCTCGTACAGCAATGGACACAGGGCCTGCACGAACAGAAAAGCGCCGTCGAGGTGGCGACGCTGTCCGGCGGCCTGGTCAGCCGCGACACTGTGTCCACGTGGTGGCACGCGATGCCGCCGTCTGTGGAGGTGCCCGCCGAGATACAGAACCAGATCATCCAGTGGCGCCCAGGAAACACAGGCCCGCAGACACTGAAAACATTCCTCGACAACCTCTCCTGGGGCAACGGCCAGCGACTATCCCTCACCACCGACGGCCGGCATGGCTTTCACTCTGAGGTCACGCAGAAACTCGTACGGCAATGGGCACAGGGCTTGCACGAACAGATGAGCGCCGTCGAGGTGGCGAGACTGTCCGGCGGCCTGGTTTCCCAACCGACTGTGGCAAGGTGGCAGGCGATGTCGCCGTCGGTGGAGGTGCCCGCCGAGATACAGAACCAGATCATCCAGTGGCGCCCGGGAAACGAAGGCCCGCAGACACTGAAAACATTCCTCGACAACCTCTCCTGGAACAACGGCCAGCGACTATCCCTCACCCGTGACGGCCGGCATGGCTTTCACTCTGAGGTCACGCAGAAGCTCGTACGGCAATGGGTACAAGGCTTGCACCAACAGATGAGCGCCGTCGGGGTGGCGACGCTGTCCGGCGGCCTGGTCAGCGCCCGCACTGTGTCCACGTGGCGGCAGGCGATGCCGCCGTCTGTGGAGGTGCCGGCCGAGATAGAGAACCAGATCATCCAGTGGCGCCCGGGAAACGAAGGCCCGCAGACACTGAAAACATTCCTCGACAACCTCTCCTGGAACAACGGCCAACAACTACCCCTCACCCGCGGCCACTTTGCTCCCGCCACGCAGAAACTCGTACGGCAATGGGCACAAGGCTTGCACCAACAGATGAGCGCCACCGAGGTGGCGAAACTGTCCGGCGGCCTGGTTTCCCAACCGACCGTGTCAAAGTGGTGGCAGGCGATGCCGCCGTCGCTGACCGTGCCGGACGAGGTCCGGAAACAGATTACCGAGTGGCGCCCACAGCCTGGTCATGGACCACAAACACTGCACGACTTCCTGCTCGACCTCACATGGGACGACGACCAACAACTACCCCTCACCCGTGACGCGAGAGGCCACTTTGCTCCCGTCACGCAGAAGCTGGTGCAGGAATGGGCACGTGGTTTGCCCGGGCAGATGAGCGCCCGCGGGGTGGCGAAACTGTCCGGCGGCCCGATCTCCGAAACGACCGTGTCGCACTGGCGGAAGAAAGAGAGCGAGGAGCGCAAACGTCATGCTTCTTCGGGTAGTGATCAGCACACGCTCGAGCCGCCGAAGAAACGGGTGAGGACGGAACTTCTTGGTTCGGAGAATGACGATAACGATATCGTTATGGATGATGCCGGTTTGGTGATGCCGGGCGCAGGTGATACCGCCAATGAGGGCAGCGGCGGCTTTAGCGGCAGGAACGAGGACATCTCCAGGCTGACCCAGCTCGCCAGACTCGCGCTCGCGTCCAGTGAGTTCGAGGTACCGCACGCGCAACGCACAACGGCGAGGGCGTTGGGGCTGCAAATCCGCAATGTCGCAGCCGACGGGGACTGCTTCTACCAATCGGTTGTGGATTCCGTGCCGCAGGAGGAATGGGACCGACGCGGTTATGCGCGGACCGTGCCGGGATTGCGTCACGCACTCGCTGACTACCTTCTACAAGACGATAGCCACCTCTCCTATTTCGCCGCCCTCGCCAACGGCGATGACATGCAGGCCACACTGCAGCTACAGGAAGCCGCAGCCAACATACGCAAATCCAGGACCTGGAACAACGACGGCGGTGACATCGCTCCCCAGCTCGTCGCCGGCTTGCTGGACGTCAACATCAAGGTGATCGGCCCCGACGGTGTCCTGTCCACCCAGGGCACCGTCGACGACGGCACGAGGCGGACCTACTACATCGTCTACAACGGCACAAACCACTACATGGCCACCCGGCGCCTGCAAGACACCCACACCGTCGAAACCGCCGGAGAACAACGACGCGACCCTATTGCGCCGCACCCCGCACAGCACACCATCTCCCCACGAACACAGTATCCGGATCCCACCGGCGCCTCGGGACACACCACACCGCACCGCCACAATGCGTCCGAGATGACAACAGCCTCCCGCTACACCGAAAATGCGGGACAACCCTTTATCCGCCATCTCGACCAGGCCCGGACCGAGCTGACTTGGCCCGCGGACTCCCGGTATTCCGACAACAAGGATGACGAGCTGCGCATCGTGCGTGCCATCGACACACACACCGTCACGCCAGCAGCCGGCATGGACGACATGTTCCCCTGGCGGGACAGCGCTGACCCCGCACGCCGCGTGTTCGCCCCCTACGCCGACGAGCACGGAAACGTGCACCCCCTCGTACGGAAGAATGCTGACCAGATCACCGCCCGCATGTACGCCGCGGGAAGGAACCTACTGGCCGGTATCGCGGCAGACGCCAATGACACACGGCTACCCAACTCCGCAATGGACCGCCTCAAAAACCGGGTATGGCCGCAGCTGGAAAAAGCCGTGGCCCAGGAGATCAGGCGCCTCACCCTCGGAGATCCCAATCCCTCTTTCCCGGTACGCGTCCGCACAGTGGAACACAAACACGTCCGGCCGCACGAACACATTCTCGTCGGCCAAAACGGACTTTTCCTGTCCCCCTCGCCCGCCGACATGTTCCTCGATGAACAGCCATCACTTCTCAACGGCCGCATCCTCGGCGTCTACCTCGGCGCAGTCATCCGCGACCAGCACTCTCTGGACAACTGGAGAACCAGATACAGCACATTTCCCGCCTACGCAATGAATCTCGACGCCGAGCCCAGCCTGGAACACCACCTCATGTCCGCGGAAGGCGCAGCCAATTCCATAGCGTTCGCCAACACCGCGGTCACCGAAGGCCCCGAACCCGCCATCGACCTAAATCGAGTCAACGCCCAATTTGTAGAGTTCAGAGTAAATATGCCCACCAACACCGGGCAGCTGCGCTCTCAGTCCATCATGGCACTCATTGCCCTAGACAACGCATTCGACATCCTCACCAACCCATATGGGATCATCATCGCAGACTACGGCGACGGCTATGTCGACCTCTTCAAAAAAACAGACAACAATGTAAAAGAAGAACCAGCCGACTGAGCGAATTTCACGAGCGGACGCAGACAACATTCACTCCAATGCCAACAAAACAATCGATGATCGCCACGTCCCGGCCCCGAGCGGAACAAATGCGGGTCATCCGCCAGCCGAACCCGGCGGTAATGAAATAGCCCAGCAAGCAAGCTGTCCGAAAAACGCGAGGCGGACCATGCACCTGTGATCGCAGTGGTGTGTGGTTGTGAGTGGGTTGTGTTGTGGATCGGAGTTGAGTGGTGGATATCGAGTTTGATCCGGCGTTTGACTGGTTGTGGGTTTTGGTGGTGGGGCAGAAGGCTCCACGGGTTGATGTGGCGGCGGCGCGCGCGTTGGCGGAGAGCTGGCGTGATAGTGGTGTGACGCTGGAGGAGATGGGGCGGTCTCTGGGGTCGCTGGCGGCGGTGGCGGAGCGGAGTATCGGTGGTGGTGCCGGGCGTGCGTTCCGTAATCGTGTTGATGAGCTGGCCGCTGCGGTGCCGCAGCTGGTGGGTCTGGCCAGGCAGCAGTCGGCGGCTTTGCTTGATCTTGCGTTGAACGTGGAGTTGGGCGTTTATTCGATGATGATCGAGATCGCGTTTTTCGCGGCGTCGATCATCTGGGCACTGGCGGACCCGTTCACGGCGCCGTTGGTTCCCGCGTTTATTACTGCTGCCCGTATCGCGGTGGCTCGCATTCTGGGGAAGCTGCACTGGGTGGTGCGGCTGCTGGTGGAAGCCCTCCAGGAGGGTGTCGAGGAAGTCGTGCAGGGCGCGTTGGCGCAGATCATCCAGTTCGTTGAGGGCAACCGGCATGAGTGGGACGGGCAGAATTCGCTGATCGAGTTCACCGCGGGTGCCGCGGCGGGCGGCCTGATGGGCGCCATGTTCATGGGTATGAAGAAGTTGGGGCCGCGGGTTGCGGGCTCGATGTTGTTCCACGGGTTTACCGAGGCGGCGGCGGAGACGGTGGTCGGCGCGGGTGCGGCGGGGATCCTGGGCGGCAGTATGGATGATCTGTGGACCGGTGCGGTGGGTGGCGGGTTCACCGGGGCAGTTGACAAGGGTGCTGCCGATGCTGGTGAGAAGATCGGTGAACTGGTCAATGGTGTGGGCGTGGTGGGCGGCCCGGACATCCCCGCGATCGACATGCCGGATGCTGTCGGTGTTCCGGTTGTGCAGACGGGGGACAAGCCCGGGCACAGTCTCGGTGACTCGGATTCCGGCTATGGCAGCGAGTCTGGTGACACCGGCAGCGAGTCCGGTGATGCGAACTCGGGCTACGGCAGCAAGTTTGGTGACACGGACTCGGATTCCGGCAGCGATGGCGACTCCGGGCCTGCCGGCAGCGGTGTTTTCGCCCATGGTCCCACCAGAATCGGCCCGATGACGACCGTAGCGGCCGAGGGTGTGGGGGTTGGTGGCGTGCGTGGTCAAGGCGGTGGGCCGAGCGCCACGGCCCCCCCCGCTACGGCAGCGGGCACCCCGTCGCCGGGAGTGCATCTGCCCACACCGGGTGCCGTGGATCCGGTCACCGCTGGTCCCACGCCTATCGGCGTGCCGCCGGGTGTGGATGTGTCGGCTGCGGCCACGGGTCTGCCGCTCGTGGCCGCAGCCGACACGTCGGCCCTGGTCACTGACCCCGCCCCATCGGCGGGACAGCACCCGGCCACACCGATGCCGGACACTCCGGCAGCCACGGACACGTCGACACCGGTGCCCAGCACGTTCTCCCCCAGCCAGGACGTGGGAACGCCGCTGCCCGGGACTGTGTCACCCGGCCCGCACACGGCCACGCCTGCGGACGGCGTCGTCACCCTGTCACTGCACGAGGGCTCGCCCCTGCCGCAAGCCCCCTCACCTGCCTCGGCCACGTCCGCTGTCCTCGACGGCAGCACCGAATCTGATGTGCCCCAGACCACCCAGCCCGGGCGACACAACGGCATGCCCGAAACCACCCATCCGCACGCGGAGCTGTCCGAAACCGGCCTAGCCCACACCGGCAGCATCCCACCCGCCTGGCCGACGTCGATCGGGCAGCCGCAGGCCGGGACTCCGTCGTCCACTCGCCCCCAGGGCGACCGGGCGGTCGAGCCCGGCACCCCACTGTCGATGGCAGTGGACTCGGCCATACCGGGTGCACCGACAGGGCCGGACACACCATTGTTGGAGCGCGACACACGACCGTTTGACCCAGCGTTGCTGTGGCCGGGTTGGGTGCAGGCGTTGACGGGAGAGGTCACGCACGCTGGGAGGCACAACACCGATCAATCCCAGGACGCCGGGCCCGCTGGCCTGCACGAGCGGCCGCAGTCCGGTGAGCTGAACGCCGAGGCCAAGCAGTCGGCGGTGGTGGGTGGGTGGCCGGTGGAGTTGAGTGGTGACCTGCTTGAAGTTGTGCGGTCTGCGATGCGGAAGGCCCGGCAGCAAGGGGAGAAACCGCAGGAAAATGTGGTGGTGACGGCGGAGGATGCGCGCCGCGGGTACGCGTTGTGGCGGCAGGTCCGGCTTAGATTCCCGGAGTGGGCTCAGCGTCCGGTGCCGACGCATTCCACGAGTCTGGCTGCGGAAGTCGCCTGGGTCGAGGTGCAGGTGCGTAACGGTCATGACCGGCCGCTTATTCCGGGCCTGCGTGGCGGAGCCCCCAGCACGTCCCGTGCCACTAACCTCTCTGCTTCAGCATCGTCTGGTAGTCGGGCGCGCACCGGTGATCACGCGGACGCTGATGATCACGCAGCCGCGCGGGGCGAGTCCCTGGTGGGAGAGATGCCTCTGCAAGACCCGTTCAAGTGGCGCCCCGGGGTCGACGAGTTTGACACGTGGCCCGAATTTCTGGAGCACTATCTCGCCAACGCTTCCCCGGATCAGCCGCAAATCACCCTCTACGTGCCCGGGAACGAAGGACAGCGGAAGTTCACTCAGGAAGCACGGGAATGGGCGGTTTTGTGGGCAAAATCCGTGCGCTGGGATCTCGACGCGAATGGATATGTTTACGGCGCGGAAAGAGTGGTGCGCGCGCTTGGCGGACTGCTAAAAAAAACCTCTCTGCAATACCGGTGGAAAGATACGAATTTGCCCGACCCGCCGCCGGTGCCGCCCGGCGTGCGGGAAAAGATCATCAACTTCACGCCGTCGCAACCCGGGGAAACGCTGGGGAAGTTCCTGCTCCACCTTCAGAGGGGCGGCCTGAACCTGTTTCTTGGCAAATACGAGACCGGCATCTTCGTCTCTTCGGTAACGCAGGAGCTGGTGCATGAATGGGTTCTAAACGAAAAACACGAAGGAAATACCAATGCGGAGGTGGCGGGCCTGGCCGGTAAGATCGGCGAGCTGCCCGTGGTCACGGCAAATGCCGTGAGATTACTTCGAAATAAAAAGAGAAAGGGGGGCAAGCCGGCGAGGAAACAGAAGAATTTGGATTGCTCTGGTCTGGGGGATGACAATGCCGCAGCGGACGGCTTGATTGGCGACGTGCCCGCTGCTGTTGGTCCGTGGGGGACGTTTGAGCAGCGGGCGACGGCGAGGGGGTGGGGGCTGGAAATCCTCGATGTCGGAGCTGATGGTGACTGTTTCTACCGGTCGGTGCTGGATTCAGTGCCGGAGGAGGTATGGGGGCCCCGGCTTGATCAGCTCGGCAAGGAACGGTCCGTGCAGGGGTTGCGCAACGCACTCGCCGACAATTATCTACAAAGATTTGTCGCCGGCACCGACGCTGAGCGGGCCTCGCTGCAGATCGTCGCGGACGACATTCGTGCACCTCGGAGTTGGAGCAATGTTGGTGGTGACGTTGCTCCCCAGCTCGTTGCGGATTTGCTGGGCGTCAACATTGTGGTGATCGTCCCCGATGGTCGCCTGTCCACCCAGGGTGTCGAGCAGTACGGCACCAGGGAGACCTACTACATCGTCTACAACGGTACGGACCACTACATGGCCACCCGGCGATTGGAAGACGCTCACACTGCCGGAGGATCAGGAGACCTCGTGGCGCCGCAACCCGTTTCCGGCCATGCCGTGCCTACTGCTGTTGATCCGTCCATATCGGACACTGGGGTGGTGTCGTCTGGTAGTAGGATGCGCGCTGGTAATCTCGCGGATAGCGGTGAACACGCAGCTGCGCGGGGCGAGTCTCTAGTGGTGCCGCAGTGGGTGCGGAAGCGGATTGTCGAGTGGCGTCCACAGCCCGAACAGGAATCTTCGCAGGCACCGCAGGATCAGAAATTCCCGGGGACACTGCGGGAGTTCCTGCTTGATCTCAAATGGGATGACGGACAGAAGCGCGACCTGCAGCTGCCCCTTGCCCGCGGCAGGGGTCACCGTCTTGATCCGGTCACGCAGGATCTGGTGACTGCGTGGGTTCAGGGCTTGCTCTCGGAGGGGTTCACCCAAACCAGAGTGGCGGAGCTGTCCGGCGAGCTGGCTAGCCGTGACTTTGTGTGGCGTGCTCGCCAGGTGCCACGCGCTGCTGGTGTCGCTCAGGCCGGACTGCCGGATGATGTGCGTGAGGGGATCTTTCGCAAACTTGATGTGGACGGGACGGAGTTGCGCGACCTGGACCGGAAGCGTGTTGTGGAGTATGGGAGGCAGTTGGGCGAAGTGATCGCGGGGCTGGTTGCGGGGTGGGGGCCGGAGGTGGAGTTGCCGGACATCCGGATCACGGTTCGGACGAATGTCAAAGGTGACTGGAGGCCGAATCCGCCGGGTGGGTCGCTGCCGGGTGCGTTGCAGCCGACGGTGAAGGAGCGGACGCAGAGCCGCATCAGAGGCTTGCTGGACCAGGGGATGAAGCACCGGCCGTCGCGTGGTGAGGGCGAGAACGGGGCCGATGGGGACGGTGAGCGCGGCTTCAGTGACGAACTCGCGGCCGTCCTGGAACGTCTGCCGGTGACCTGCTCTTGGGGCAAGCCTAAAAGGAAACGCGGCGAGCATCCCAGCTTGCCGCTCGTGCCCGAGTTCGACATCCGGTCTGCCGGTGGCCTGTCGGGCCGGACCGCGGAGGACTATCGCAGCGCCCGCCAGCTGACCCTGGAATTTATCGCGCGGAAAGGCAATCGTCTGTCGGCCGCCGATGAGCAGCGGTTGTTCTGGCAGTTGGAGGGTTTCGTCGGTCGGTTTGTCGTGAGTCCGCCTGACGCGCGTCCCACGCTGAACGTCGAGATTCTTCAGAACTCGCAGGATCGTGAGGATCGTGAGGAGTGGGTCAAGGAACTACGGGACCGTGTTCTGAAAGAGGTATATGAGGGGCTTCGGCCGCGGTACGGGTTGCCCTCGCTCGCCGAGCTGCGCAAACACGTGGTGATCAGCTCGCTCCCCCGGTCCAAGAACGGGCTACGGTTCACCGAGATTTCTGCTTCAGCACCGTCTGGTAGCCGGCTGCGTGGTGATCACGCGGATACCGGTGAACACACACCCGCCGACGTGGTGCCGCAGGCGCCGCATCCCGCTTTCGGCCACGCCGGTCTGAGTGGGGTTGAGGGTGTGGGGGCTGGCTTCAGTGAGTTCGCCGGCTGGATGGATATGGGCTTGCCGGAAAGTATGGTCTCTGCGGTCGAGGTGCAGCCGGGTGTTTCGTCGTCTGGCAGCCGGTTGGACATAGGTGTGCACGCAGATGCAGGGCAGAGCGGAGCCACTGCTGTTGTCGAGGCAGGTGCCGCCTCGGACACCGGTCCTGATTCGGGGGTGCAGCGTAAACGCCAGGCTTCTTCTGACGGTGGCCAGGAGTCGTTCGAGCCGTCGGCGAAACGGGTGCGGCCGGATTCCGCCGCGGCGGCGGGTGAGGTGATGCCGGAGCACTCGGCAGTGGATCCGGGTGCGGTGGACTCCGGCCTGACCAACTTTGACCTGCCGGACTTTGACCTGCCTGACTTTGACCTGCCTGACTTTGACCTTGGCTTGGAGCCGACCGGCTGGGACCTGCCTCGCTTGGGTCTGATCGGCTTTGACCCGGCTGGTTTGGACCTGGCCGGTGTTGACCTGCCGAACGTCGATGAGCAGGAGGGTTGGCGGCCCAGGCCCGATTCCGTTGCGGGTGTCGATGGTTCGATCGGCGACGTGCCCGCTGCTGTTGATCGGTCCATAACGGACACTGCGGTGGACTCCGGCCTGCCCCACTTCGGCCTGCTCGACTTTGACCAGACCCACCTTGACCTGACCCAGTTTGACCCGACCAACTTTGACCTGCCGGACTTTGACCTGCCTGACTTTGACCTTGGCTTGGGGCCGACCGGCTGGGTTCTGCGTCGCTTGGGTCTGATCGGCTTTGACCCGGCTGGTTTGGGCCTGGCCGGTGTTGACCTGCCGAACGTCGATGAGCAGGAGGGTTGGCGGCCCAGGCCCGATTCCGTTGCGGGTGTCGATGGTTCGATCGGCGACGTGCCCGCTGCTGTTGATCGGTCCATAACGGACACTGCGGTGGTGCCGTGGCCCGACCTCACCAACGACCACCGGACCGATTCTGCAGGCGCTGACCTGGATTACTCTGCGGGCGCCGGTCATTTCTTCGCGGGTAAACCCGCTGGCATGCCAACGGATAGCTGGTGCGGGCTTGCCGTGAAGGGCAAAGTGGTGAGCGAGCCGGCGATTCACATCGACTCGGTCTCACCGCGGCAGGCGAGTAAATACATCAAGTCGGAATTTCCGCACCTACCGTTTATCAATGCCGCCAATTTCCTCTGGTACGACCGCTTCCCCGGAAGGCTGCGGTCGGCGCTGCGGGACTGGTACCACCGTCACCTGTCGGACAGTGGGCCGAACGCCAACTGTTCCGAGTGTATCGTGGCGACCGACAAGGCGATGGACAACATTGCCGCGAAGGCGCCATGGGTGGCGCAACCTCGAAAAACGGTCACCGCTATCCGGAACTATTTCCACACGACCGAATGGAATGTGTTCTACTCGTGGGATGATGTGATCAGGCACATGAAGAAGACCCGGGTGGGGTCTCGTGCGATCGTGTACGTCGAGACAGCAGACCCGGTGGCCCACGTCTTCAACGTCATCAACCGGCCCGAGGGTGTCGTCTTCCTGGATGGCCAGACCGGAAGACTCGGCAAGCTTTCGCCTGAAGCGACGCAGATCGTTCTCGTCGAGTACTCCGGGCGGAAGTTGGAGCACTCGGGCGCGGATCACCAGCTTCCCGACGAGGGGGGACTGCCCAGTGTTCTGACCGGCCCCGCGACACCCGAAAACACACCACAGCCCGGTCGGTACGACGCTGGCACCAGTATTCCCAGCGGGTTGAAACCAGCCGGGAGCTACGCGGGCTCGACTGCCCACCCTGCTGTGATCGTTGCCCCTCCCGAGGAGATGCCAGCTGCAACCCGTCCGGACACACGTCCGCAGCGCACCCGGGCGGTCCAGCCCGACACGCCGCCGTCGACAGCGGTGGACGCTCCCCCACCAGGCTCACCGGCAAGGCCGGACACGCTGCTGCTGGAACGCGACTCGCCACTGCCCGGCCCTGGACCGGCACCGCATGTCTCACAGTCACCCGCGACTGGCGAGGCGGTTGTGATGGACGCGCCGGCGAGCGCGGTGCCCTGGGCCAACGACCGCGGTGACCAGGTCGGCGTGTCGTTTCCCGCGCACCCGCAAGTGGCAGTCAGCCCGGACACCACGCGCGCCACGGCAGCGAGCCGGTCGGCGTGGCCGTTGTTCAGCAGGCACGGTGCCCGGACCGGCGCGCTCTTCTCGCCCAAACCACGCATCAATCCGGAGTCGAACGGCCGGCCGCTGGTCGGCCGCCGCGGCAAGCGGACCGGGGCCGCGTTGCCCACCAGCATCCCGCCGTCACCTACCGAAGAACCACTGCCCGACAAGACCGAGACGGCGTGGCCGCTGGCCACCAGCGGTGATGCCCGGGTCGGTGCGAGTTTTTCCTCGCCGACTGACCTGGTCACCAGGCGCTATGCGCGCCGAGTGCCCACCGTGGCCGAACCGCTGCGTCACGACGGTCCGGAGCTTGTCGTCGAGGTATCTGAGGCCGGGCTCGCTCCGGCGCAGAGGAGGGTGTTGGCGGGGCACGCCCGGTATCTGGCGGAGCAGGCGGACGCGCGTGCGGAGCGTGGTTTTGCCTCTCCGGTCGTTACCCTGCACGCCGCCGACACCGCATCCGCAGCTGCGGTGGAGCAGGTGTTGACCGGTGGGATCACTGAGCATGCCAGCCGGGTGCGGGGCGTGCCGACGACCATCGACGATCTGGGCCTCGCGCTGACCATCACCCCCGCGCCGGCGCTGCCGTCGGGCGTTGTGGAGCTGCGGGTTGACTGGGAGCTGCGCGGTCCCGGTCACCAGACGCTCGACGACACCGGTCCGGAACGCCGCCTCGCCGAGCCGTTGGAGATCACCGCCGCCGCCGGCTGGCTACCCAAGCCACACCCGGTGCTTGACGACATGAGTTGGGCGTACAGCACCGCCGCCAGCGCGGAGTGGATGACCGATCCCGACCCGGTGACCGAGCAGGAACGCGAGGCCGCGCGGCACGACGCTGTGCCGGTCAGGGTGTCTGCGGAGGATGTCGGGCCGACGACGGCGACGCTCACACCGGCACTGCCGATCTCGTCGTGGCGGCACCCGATCGCCTACGACCACGCCCGCTACGAGGTCCGGCCCGGCAAATGGGTGCAGGAATACACGGTCCGGCTACGGTTTCAGGCCGGTCCCAGTGTCGACGTGCGGCGAATCGTCGACCGTGCGCAGGCGGGTCTCGGCCGGCTTTTCAACGACCCTGGCTACCGTCTGCCCAGTGGTGACGGCTTGCACATGCGGGTGCTGCACGACCCGTCGCCTGTCGCGCACGCGGTCATCGCCGTCGGGCCTGCGGGTGGCAAGACGGACATGCTGGGCTGGGCTGAGGACGCCGACGAGTTCACGCTGGCCCACGAGGTCGGGCACTTCTACGGCCTGTATGACGAGTATGTCCGCCGCGATGAGCATGGTGATGACTGGGTGTTCCGCGGTGCGGGCTCGAACCGGGTTGTCGCCGACGATGGGTTGTTCACCGAGCACCTGAAGCATTACCTGCGCGAACTGCGGGAGAAGGGGCGTACCGACCTCTCGCCGCCGTCGGTGAAGCCGCGCCATCTGTGGCTGTTGGAGAACCGTGCGCGGACGCTCGGCATGACCGTCGTCGTGCCGTCGTCGGGTGTGGTTACGCAGGCCTCCGCTGCGGATGTGGAGCCGGCGACTGTGCCGGTTCCGGAGGCGCCGACCGACCAACCCGAGCCGATCCGAAGGCGCCCACGCGACGAGGAAGACGATGCGGTCCTGCAGGAGGTCTCCGAACGGCCTGCCGAGTCGGCTCAACCTGTTTCGCAGTCGGTGGGTTTCGTTGGGGGGCTCCAGAAGCTGCCTGCGGACGCGGTGGCACGGCTGTTTCGGAAGGCCACCGCCGGGCAGGGCAAGTGGAGTGAAAACCCTTGGTGGGATAAACCGATCGACGGTTGGAATGCTTACTTCAACAGTCTGGGGGTCAGGCTCGATGACGAAGACCGGGAGGAGTTGGAGGCGTTCGCTGACGAGTTGGCCGGCATGCTGGTTGAGCGTGCGGAGCGGGGACTGGAGATGCCGGACATACGGCTGACATACCACGGTATGAAGTTCCAGCACGGGCGGCGTGGGGACGCGCACGGGGTTGTCGAGACTGCGGTGCGCCGTGCGCTCAGGGCGCGGGTGCGGGGGCGGGGTGGTACGACCGCCAGGCTGCGTGGGCTGCGTTTTACCTACCTCAGCCAGCGGTCGAAAGACCCATGGCGAAGCGTTTCGATCAGTGTTCACGCGACGCCGGATGGTACCGAGGAGGGCTACTACGAGGCTTCGGCGCTTACCGAGTTCTTCCTGGAAAAATTCGATGTGTTGTCGGAGTCGGCGCGGCAGCGGGTGAGCTGGATGGTACAGGGGTTTGCCCGCCGGTTGCTGGGGGATCCGGGCAATGGTGAGGTTATGAATGTCGGGGTGGTGGTCAATGGATGGTCCGCCTTGTTCAGGAATCCGGACCGTGCCGCCGCCCGGAAACTCGTGGGGGAGGTCGAGAAGCTCATCCGTGACGCCGTCGGCGCGATGTACAACCAGTTCGGCACCGCCGGCTCGCCGTCCGTTGATGACATCCTGCGGGACTCCGTCCGCATCCAGCCGTACTTGGGGGCCCACTCGTATGATGCCGTGTTGTTCGATGTCGTTCGGTCCGAGCAGGCCGGTTCTACCGCTGGTCCGGAGGATGACAATGCCGGCCCGGTTGTGCCGGGCGCGGGGGATACCACCGGTGAGGGCAGCAGCGGTATCGGTGGCAGTGGGCAGGACAGGTCCGAATTGGCCCAGGACCCGGTCCCGCTTGGCGATGGCGGTTCCTGGGACAGGCAGCGTGTGAGGGCGACGGCGTTGGGGCTGGAGATCCGAGATGGCGAAGCCAACGGGGATTGCTTTCCCCAGTCGGTCCTGGACTCGGTGCCGGAGTACGTATGGGGGCCTCGGCTTGACCTGCTCGGCTATGAACGGACCGTGCAGGGGTTGCGCCACGCGCTCGCCGATAACTTTCTACAAAGAATCATTGACAATCCCGATTATTTCGCAGCCACCATCGGTGGTGGCGACGAGTGGGCCTGGTTGTCGATCGAGGAAAACATACGCACACTCGGGAACTGGGATAACGTCGGCGGGGACATCGCTCCCCAGCTCGCCGCCGGCGTGCTGGGCGTCAACATCGTGGTGATCGGTCCCGGCGGCCGCGAGTCCACGCAAGGCGCCGAGTTCCACGACGACTGGCTGACTTGCTACATCATCTACAACGGCACAAACCACTACATGGCCACGCGGCCACTGCAAGACACCCACACCGCCGGAGGGCCACGAGACTCCGTGGCCCCGCAACCCGCTTCCGGCCAGGCTGCTCTGGGCGATGGGTACCTCGACGGCGGCGCCCCGGATCCGATTGCCGGTGAGATGAATCCGTTTGGTACGGGGGACTTCGGCGGTGCCGTGTCGGATCCGAATGCAGCTCCGGCGGCAGAGACATCCGGTCCGTTGCACCACGGATCGCCGGAATTGATGGACTACGAGCCGACTGCGCCGCATGCGACCGGACTTGGGGGAACGCAAGTCGGCGAACGCCACGGCGGCGCGGTGGCGTCTCAGCCGGGTGGCGACAACGTGGCGGCGCTGTCCGCACGCCGGGCGGACTTCATCGCCGGCCAGCTGGGCAGCGAGAGCCCCGACACAGGCGCGGTTCTGCGCGAACTGGCCCGAGTGCAGGGCGACGCGGAGATCAGCGGCCTGATCGACGCCTTCCGGCAGCGCAGCCGGGATCTGCACGCCGAACTGTACGAGGCCCTCAGCGATGCTGAGCTCGACCACGCCCTGACGAAGCTCGGGCTCCGGCAGGACTTCAGCGTCAACCCCGCCCACTCCGCGCCGTCCTTGGCTGCGCGCCCATCGCAGGAACCCGCCGAGCTCCCGGGCGTCCGGGCGTTCGCCGAACAGTTGCAGCGCCACATCGAGGCCGATCAGTTCGACGAGGCGATGATCATGCTGCACGGCCTGGACCGTGACATGCGCACCGTGTGGGCTGTGCAGGACGCCTACCAGGCGGCTAGCTCTCGCGGCCTCGGAGATGATCTGGTGAATCTGCGACCCGAGCACGCCCATGCGGTGTTCGACGCGCTGGGCTTGGTTAACGTTAATCCGGTCTCTCTGGAGCAGGCGGCCCGGTGGCACGAGCAGTTGAAGAACTCCACATTCAACCATCACTCCAGCGGAACCGTCCCCATCCGGATCGACTATCTGGACGGTGATTCTGAGATCCGGGCGCATTTCTGGTCGCTCCAGTTGCAGCGTTTGGGCGCCCAGCCGAGCAAGGTCTTCGTTGTCCGTGCTAACCCAGGTCTCTCGGTTGCCTCTGCCAATGCCATCGATGCTTTGCCTGGCTCGTCTGGCACGGTCAATTGGGACTTCCATGTGGCGCCTGCGATCGTGGTCGACACTCCGTACAGACCGCGCAATTACGTTCTTGACCCCGTGCTCAGCGATGCCCCGCTGCCCGCCGAGGACTGGCTGGCCCTGATGGGTGTCGACATCGCCGATGAGAACGGGGTCATCCTGCTCGGCGGTAGTCCGGAGCACGTCCAGGGCGCTCTAGACCAGCATCTCGCCGACCATCCCGATCAGTGGCTCGAGTACGAGACGCCACTCGGGTATTATCCCAACGGGAAAGCACTCGTCATCTTCAGTGACCCCGGTGTATGGGGCCGGCCGCGTCCGCTACCGGTGGTCCCGGGCACCAGCAGCCTCCGAGAAGCCGACAGGCAAATCCGCCGTGGGCGTGGTGAAGAAGAGTTGATCAGCTTGAACGAGGAGGCGGAGCGTCGCGCTGAAGAACGCCGCATTGTGGACACCCTGCTGGCCATGATAGACGCTACTCTTTCGGCCGGTTTCGACGTCTTCTCCTTCGGCCCCGCAGACCTGAACGCTCTGTCCTACGACCCCGTCGAACTCGACCGGTTCTTCAACGAGGCCGCCCCCGACGCCGCCGTCGCAGGCGGTGCCCTCAGCATCGACGACATCCTGCGTTCGTCCGAAGAGGAGATGCAGACCCCGCTCAACGCTTCGAACACTGGCCAGGTCACTGGTCCGCACGACGTTTTCGCCGAGAACGGCAGCGGCTTTGACGTCAACGCGTTCATGACCGACGGTGCCCTGAGCATCGATTCGTCCAGTGGTTTGCCGGGGATTCCCGAGCAGCAGGCGAGGGGGTTGGGGCTGGAAATCCGCGATGTCGAGTTCGGCGGGGGCTGGTGGTATGGGTTCGACGATGTTGTGCCGGATCCGAATTTTGTTGGGGTGAACTGGTCTGGCGTGGGGGGCTTCGACGGTGTTGTGCCGGTCGACCGCACGACAGCCCGCCCACAGGAGGAGTCCATGTCGGACATCGCGCCGTCGCGGGAGCACCTGGAGCCGACAGGCTGGCCGCTCGTCGGCGGCAGCGGTGAGCGGGCCGGGGCCGCGTTCCTCGCGAACACTCCGCCGTCGTTTACTGGGGGGCGGCTACCTGACAACGCCGGCGAGGCGTGGCCGCTTGCCACTGGCGGTGGTGACCGGATCGGTGCGCACTTCCACTCCCGCTCAGCACCGTCTGGCAGCCGGCCGCACGCCGGCGAACAGCTCGTTTCCGGCCAGGCCGGTCGGGGTGAGGGGAACTTCGACGGCGGTGCGCTAGATCTGAATGCTGTCGTTGCAGGAACGGACGGCTGGTTCGACGACATGCCCGCTGCTGTTGTTGATCCATCCATAACGGACACTGCGGTGATTCCGGATTCGGCTTTGGGCCGGTCCGGTCTGGGTGAGGTGGGTGTGCCGGATGTCGCTGTGACGGATCCGAACGCTATGCCAGGTGCCGGCTCGGGCACTCGTTCCGACGCGCCGGATCCGGTTCTCCAGTGGATCCCCGAGGGTGGTTTGGGTGAGGTGGATTCGGTTGCCGTTTGGGGGCGGTCTGAGCAGGCTGGTTCTCCCTCAGGTGAAGTGATGCCGTTGGAGGAGCCCCACCCGCCGTTCGGCCGCACGACAGCCCGTCTGCGCGATGAGTCCACGTCGTACATAGCGCCGCTGTCGCGGGAGCACGGGGCCGCGCAGTCCGAGGACGACATCGCTCGGCGCTCCAGCTCCGGCGGGCAGGAGACGTAGCCCGACATCAACGACCACAAGCGCCGACAGGTTCCGTCCGCCTAACGACCTCGTGCATGGTTAGTGATCTTGGACTGAGATGATCTCCGTGTGGGTCGTGCTGGGGTGTTGTCGAGTCGTCGGGTGACAGGGTTATCCGGGAAGATCATCGCCGAGTTGGTGGCGGAGGTGGGCCCGGTGTGGCAGGCCCGCCAGGATGCTCGGTTGTCTGACCGTCCGCGACGGCGGGCACCGGGCGCGGGGGCGAAGTACAAGCTGGTGTTCGTGGATCGGCTGTTGGCCACGCTGGTGCATCTGCGGCATAGCAGCACGCATGATGTGCTGGCGGCGTGGTTCGGGGTCGACCGTTCGACGATCACACGGGCTATCAACGAAATCCGGCCGCTGTTAGCCGATCGCGGTTGCCGTGTGGAACAGGGGATTCGGCTGCGCACGGTCGCCGATGTGGTCGCCTACCTCGACAGCGTGCGGCAGACCGCACTGATGGACGCAACCGAGATCCGGGTGCGCCGGCCCACCGTCAAGCGGGCGGGCCAACATCAGTTCATCTCCGGCAAGTCCCGGCATGCCATGAAAGCGCTGATGATTACTGATGCGCAGGGACGTGTGTTGTTCTGCGGGGCCACGACCCGGGGCAGCACCGCTGACATCACCCAAGCCCGGCAGGCCGGTGTCACCGACTGGCTTGAGCACACCATGGCAGTCGAAATCCTTACCGACGCCGGCTACCAAGGCCTCGGTGCACAGACCTGCGGCCAGGTGCTCACCCCGACGTTGAAGCATCACAAAAAGCGATTGGAGCGTATGCCCGGCATAGGCGAACTCCGTGTAGCACAACGGAAATCCCACGCCAGACGGCGAGTGCGAGTGGAACATGGCATTGCCCATCTGAAAAACTGGCGCAGCCTGGCTTGCCATCTCGGGCGCCGGGAGAGCCTCGATGACACCGTTCGCGCAATCGCTGGGCTGCTGTCGGACCAACAACGCATCGACCGTCCACAACGCAAGCGACACATCGCCGCACTGACGGCCTCTGCGAGGTGAATCAAGACCGCACAATACCCCGATGCGCGCCATCACTAACCATGCACGAGGTCGCTAGGTGGGACTGGCGGCAGGCCAGTGAGTGCGAGTTGTCGGCTGGTTGTTTGGGCGATTTCGGGGCTTGGTTAGACGCCCGGGTTGATCACTTCGCTACGGGTGGAGTGTCGGAGGTGGCACCATGCGCGCTAGCCCCGGGAAGCGGGTTTCCGGGCTAGCTTCTGTCGGCTAGGCTGCAGTCTTTTGCGCGTCCTTCGGGCTCTGCGGCAAACGGTGTCCGAGGGGGCCTCTGCTCGGTATCGTCAGCATGTGAACTGGAAGCAAGCTTCAACAGGCGCCGAGTTGGAGACTCCTTTACTTCGCTGAGTACACTGGGAAGCGACCTCGAAGAATGAGCTTGAGCATGCCGCTGCCCCTGAACTTGACTGGGGGTCAAGGGGTCGCAGGTTCAAATCCTGTCAGCCCGACGTCTGTGACCAGCGGGTTCATCGGAAGGTGAACCCGCTGGTTTCGTTTTTGGCCCTGTTGTGGTCGCAATGTGGTCGCATTCGAGTTGATCCTTTCCTTGTGTGATCGTGAGTCAGGCGGCTTGGGCTGCGTTGAGTGTGGCGGCCATGGCGTCGACGGCTTGGTGGGCGGTGTGGCGTGCTAGGTGGCCGTAGATGTTGACGGTGACGGAGAGGGTTGAGTGGCGCATGGTTTTGGAGACGACGCCGAGTGGGACGTCGCTGGCGATCATGAGGGTGGCGGCGAGGTGCCGGAGGTCGTGGACGCGGATGCGGGGGACGCCGGCTGCGTCGGTGAGGTCGTGGAAGTGGCGGAGTACGTATTCGGGGCGTAGGGGTTGACCGTCGTCCCGGCAGAACACAAGCCCGTCGTGGTTGCGTGGGGTTCCGGCTGCGAGTCGTTGGGTGTGTTGGTGGGTGGCTTGTCGTTGTAGAGCGGTGGTGACCCGGGAGGAGAGTCCGATCCAGTCGAGGCTGGTTTTGGTTTTGGGTGTGGTGAACACGGGTGTCGTGTTGTTCACATTGGACAGTGTCTGGCGGACGTAGAGCACCCGGTCGTCGAGGTGGACGTCGTTCCAGTGCAGGGCGAGGGCTTCGCCTTTGCGCATGCCGGTGCCGATGAGGATTTCGTACAGCTCTGCCAGTGGATCGTTGATGTCGGCGCAGAACTGGAGGAAAGTGACGGCTTCGGTGGGCGTCCAGCAGATTCGTTTAGTGAAGGTGGCCGCATCCACCGTCTGGGAGATCCTCAAAGACGCCGGCATCGGTCCGGCACCCGAACGGAGTTTCAGCACGTGGGCCAACTTCCTGCGCTCCCAGGCTGACGCCCTGCTCGCCTGCGACTTCCTGGAAACGGTCACCCTGTCCGGGGCACGGATGTACATCTTCGCCATTATCGAGCACAGCAGTCGCCGGATCCGGGTCCTGGGAGCCACCTCGCACCCGACCGCTTCGTGGGTTGCCCAAGTCGCGAAGAATCTCGTCATGGACCTCGAGGACGCGGGCTGCCGAGCCCGGTTCCTGATCCGGGATCGCGACGGGAAGTTCCCTGAGCTGTTCGACGCAGTCTTCAACGACGCGGGCATCGACATTGTGCTCAGCGGCGTCCGGATGCCGAGGATGAACTCGATCGCGGAACGCTGGGTGCAGACCTGTCGGCGCGAGCTGCTGGACCGGACCTTGATCTGGAACCAGCGCCATCTGCTCCACGCCCTGCGCGAGTTCGAACAGTTCTACAACGGCCACCGGCCACACCAGGGCATCGCGAACGCAGCCCCGCTACGCCGGCTGCCCACGCCCATCGCCGATCCGGAAAGGATCGCCCGCCTCGACATACGCCGACACGAACGGCTCGGCGGCATCCTGCACGAGTACCAACATGCGGCGTGACCAGCATGGATGGGGTTTCCGGCAAGCGCAGTGTCACGCCGCGAAACCCACGTTCCTCACAGAGACAACGGCGCTACAGATAACGTAGCTGCGCCGGAAACGGTGCGTGCGTTGGAAGTCCAGTAGCGGCGCCCGAACATCGGCGGGCTCATCGGCCAACCACGGGCCGGGAGCCTCGCGGCCAGTGAGGAAAGGCGTCATATGCCGCCAGTTCGGGCCTCGCAGATCGTCCCCGACCGGAAGTGCGGTTGTCTGAAAACGGACAGGTTTGCTCTGCGGCATTGCCTTTCCGCGCCGGAACGAAGCAGAATCACGTAATCGTCGCTGACAGCGTTGTCGACGGGGCGGAGAACATTGAGTATTGAGCATTCTCGCCGATGGATTCTCCAGGCGTCTGGCACAGGTGGACTCGCGCTCGTGGCCGCCGGATTGGTGACGCCGATAGCCTGTGCACGGGCCGTGGCCGCGCGGCCGATCGTTTCGCAACGCCAGGGCGCCTCGGACGACGTGGCGGCAACTTACCTGAGGGTGTTGCTGCGGCACACGCGCTGGGCCGAGCGACAGTTCGACCCGGCTTCGGGAATCTACCCTGCCAAGGACTTCACGTTCGCCGTGGTTCTCGGCAACGCCGTCCTGCTGACTAGAGAGGGCTACGACGCGACGATCGCTGGGGTCGAGCGGGAGGTGCTGCACCGGCAAACCATTGACACGATCCGCCACTTCGCCGCATCGAACGTAATCGCCGGCGGCACCGAGTGGGGGCGCCGACTGTACTTCGACACGACGTTCCAGTCTTATTTCCAGCTCGCCGGGCGTCTACTCTGGAGCGATCTGGACGATGGTACTCGGGAGAACCTAGACAAGATCGCGATCGGCCAAGCGGTCTATACGGCGGGGTTGGGCTCAGGTGACGACCCGCTGTCGAGTGGCTGGACGCCGCTCGGATTGTCCGGGGGGCACGTCGGGGACACCAAGTTAGAGGAGATGGGCGTCTACGCTCAGGCACTGACCCCGGGAATCGCTTGGGCGCCGGATGATCCGCAAGCCGTGGCGTGGCGTGAGTGGTTTGGTAAGTGGAGCCGCAACGAGACGAGCCTGCCCGTCGCGGACCTGGCCAACCCGTGTGTGGTGGACGGCGTGCCGATCTCGGCCAACACCGCCGAGAACCTGTACGACACGTTCCTGGTCGAGAACCACGGTTCGTTCGGCCCGCACTATCAGGAGGAGCTGTGGCGCACCTCAGGGCGCAACGCGATGCATTTCCTGCTCGCAGGGCAGCCGCTGCCGGAGGTGCTCACCGCGCAGCCGAACGGCGAGCGGCTGTGGCACACTATGCTGCTGATGGCCAGCGACGCGGGCGAACCGTTGATGCCGATGGTGGCGGACCGCGAACATCTTTACGGTCGCGACGTCCTCCCGCTCGCCTTCCGCGCCCAAGTCCTCGGCGACCGTTACGCCGCACGCGCCGAGGTGCAGCTTGCCGAGCGGCTCGAGCCCTACCAGGCATACCCGCCGGCCGATCGCATCACGAAGTTCTCCGGTGAGCCGAAGTACGAGCCAGAGGCCCGCGCGGAAATCGCGATCAGCTACCTGCTGCACGAGTGGCGCGCGAGTCACGGTGGCCCGGTGCAGGCAGTGAGCCAGGCCGAGTTCGACGCGTACGCGATAGGCGTCAGCGATTTCGGTGAGGGGCCCGGATTGATGGCGCACCGAACGTCTTACGCGTGGACGGCGGCGGTGAGCAAGCCGGGCTTCGTCAAGTTCGCCTGGCAGCCCCATCACGACGACTGGCTGTTCGTCGTAAGCGGTGCGACGCCGATGCTCTTGCCGTCGACGGCGCTCAAGATACTGAAGCGGAACGCCGCGACGTGGACGAAGGTGCGGGACGGTTTCGACGCGACCGCAGCGGTGCTGAAATTCGACAACGGCTACGCCGGTTTTGCCACGCTGCCCTCGGGCGCCGCGGTATACGCGACGACCGGCTTGGCTTCGGGAGAGGGCGTCGTGTCGGTCTACAACCTCGACATGCCTGGCATTCCGGGATTGAACGGTAAACGCAGTTACCACACCGCCGAGGGGACCGTGACCGTCCCGGTCGCTCCCGGGTCCCCGCCCGGCGGCGGCCGGACCGACGAGGTCGCTTTCCCTGCGGTCACGGCACGCTACGTCCGGATGCTCGGCGTGCTACCGGATCCGGCGTACGGCTATTCGGTGTTGTCCTTCGAAGTGCGCGATGGCGCCGGCAGGACCGACCTTGCCCGCGCGGCTACCGCGTTCGCCTCGTCAGCGGCGCCAGGCAAGGAAGCGAAGTACGCGACCGACGGCGACGCGACCACGCGCTGGGCGGTCGCCACGGCCGATCGCCCGCGTACCGACAGCTGGCTCGCCGTCGATTTTGGCTCGGCACAGCGGTTCGACCGCGTCAAAATCGTGTGGGAGGCTGCGGCCGGACGGTACTACCGCATCGAGACCTCGCAGGACGGGGATACCTGGACCGCGGCGGCGACCTACCCGCGACCGGCGGTCAGCACCACCGGAGACTGGCTCAACGTCGATGGGCGTGCCGGGTTCGTCGTGACCGGTTCCCCGAACCCGATCATCGTGACCGGCGACCAGATCCTGCTCTCCGGCGGCAGCGCGGCACCCCTGCAAGTTGAATGTCACCCGGATCCGCGCACCCTGGCCACTGCGGCGACGGCACCGCGTCCGACGTCCAGTGCCGCCGCGGTGCGCACTTCCGTGGTCGACGGATACCTCGTCATGCTCAATCTGTCCGGCTCGGCGGTGCGCGGGACCGTCGCACTGCCCGACGCCGGGGGCACCGTCTCGCTCTACCGTGGCGTTCAGGTGATCACGAAGGCCGGCAGTGAACTCACGATGTCGTTGGCCGAAGCGGAAGGACGGGTCGAACCGGCTTGGTTTACCGTGCGCGCCGCCGCAGGGCCGCATCTGCCCGCCGGGCTACAGGCGACCGTCGCCGACGCCGCGACACTCCTGCTCACGGCACCCGCCGGACCGCCACTGCGCCTCCAGGTGCAGCCCGCCGGGGAGCCACCGCGCCACGTGGCGGTGCCGGGACGCCACACGGTGACGATCAAGGCCCGCAACACCCGACCCTACACACAGGATGATCTCGCCCTTGGGGCCACAACGTTCCCGACCGAACCGCTGCCCCCGGGGATGTCCGCACCGAGCGCAGCGGTCGACGGTGACGAGCGGACCTCCTGGCACCCGGGCCCCGACGGCCGGATGGTCGTCGACCTCGGCGCGGTCTGGCAACTCGGCGAGGTCGAACTGACATGGACCGACGGGCCGCCGCCCGCCGTCACCGTCGAAACGAGCACCGACGGGCGTGCGTACACGCCAGCGCCCCCACCGACCTCCCGCAGGAGCACGACAGTGCGCTTGGGAGGTGCCGCGCGCTACGTGGCGATCCGGGTACACGGCGGTCATGCCGGGGACGCCGAACTCACCAGGATGAAGGTGCGGCCAGCAGGGTTCGGTTGATCATGTGGTCGGCCTCGTCCGGGGTTAGTCGAGCTCCTGGACAAATCCGCGACATAGCGATACTCCACCACCCCAGTCAACAACAAGATCAATCAGGCCCCGGGACACCAGGCAGAAGATTGCGTCCATGATCGTCCGCTGGCATTGGGTCTCCCGGCGGCAACGAATTCCCCGCATGCAGCGCTGCGCCTCCGGGCTGGGTGGAGTCCCGGCTCGAACGCGCAGCGTGGCGGAGTTTTCAGGTTTTCAGCGCCGCCAGGTCCCGCGGCCGGTCGCCTGGCGTGCGGCGCTTCGGAAGAGCTGGGCCATTACAGGTTGTGCGAGAGCAGCCGGCTCAGCGTCTCGTCGACGTTCATCCACCGGTATTCGTCGCCGGGTGCGACTGCGTCGTAGGTGTCGTTCAGGAAGTCCGCAAGCTGCTCGGCGTTCACTTCGAAGGTGGCCTGCCCGGACGGCGCGCTCAACGCGATCACGACCAACCCCGAAGAGTCCAGGCGGGGGCGGATACGCACGTCGCCTTCGCCTGCCTCGGCGACCAGCCCGTCGGCCAGCAGGTCGCGGGCGATCACCCAATCCACCTCACCAGCTTTGCCGGCGTTGAACTTCATGCCGACCTCGTACGGGTTGCGGCTGTCGTACCGCAGTTCCACGCCGACCGGCGCGATCACTCCCGCCGGGGCTACCAGGTTGAAGACCATGGTGGCGAGCACCGTGCCGTGATCGTTTGCCATCATGTCCGCACTCCCAAGCATCGGCTTCTCATACCTTCTGAACGAAGCATCCTCGACGTGGGTTCATGCCTTCTTCACGATGTCTTCATGACCCTGGTTGATTTCATCCTGCACGAGTACAAATACGCCAAATGGCCTGCGCGGAGGACACTTCCGGCAAGGCAAGGTCAGCGCGGAGTCCTTGTCCAGCTGGAGGTCTTCGCCCCCAGGCGGTCGAAGCGATGAGCGGCAGCGCGCCGCCAGTGCGCCAGCGCCCAACAGGCGCTTCAACCCGCGGCCACGCTTCCGATTCGCTAGATTTCGCGCACGGTTTTCTTTTCCGGTATTCGACCGCACCACTGGAATCTCGACGGGCCCGTTGATCGGCTGGACGTGTTCGACTGCTGACGACGGATCAGTCGAACACCGGCCGCGGGCCCGAGACCGGCCGGGAATCTCAAGCTCCCTCCGACGAGGACGACATCCGCATCGACTCCTGGCGCTTCTCCAACCGCTCGGCGAAGTTCTCCCATGCTGCGGCGCACCGCCTGGCAGTGTTCACCACGCTGCGGACGTCGGCGACGCACGCAACTACTACACCGAGGCCCACCAGCAGTACACCATGGCCGACGATCACGACAACGCCGACCGCGTGAACGCCGAGCGGGCCTTGCTCTGATCGTGCTGGCTACGTCGGTAGCCGCGGCCTCGGATTCACCAACCCGCGAGGAGCCGGTGAATCCGCACCTTGTAGCCGGCATCGTCCACCGCCCCTCGACCCCAGGGAGCCAGGCCATGATCGGGTCGCCGCCACAACGGAGTGGCGGCGACCCCTGACGACGCCGCATCCCGGATTCCACCGCAGGCGAATACTGCGGCCCGAAGACTGTTCCACAGTAGATTGTGTCCTGATTGAGGAGGATTTTTCCCAGTGGCCAAGACAAAACCGGCGCATGTGGGTGTGCGTCGGCGCCGAAGAGTGATCGAAACTGCCGTTATGACCTACCGTCATAAGAAGAACGGCAAGGAGATCACCGCGGTGGGCACCCAGCACTTCGCTGTCCAGTCCTACTACCGCCAGCTGCGTGGCATCATCGCGGAGCGCGAGGCACACGGCGCGATCGTGCACTGCGAAGGCCTGACGGCTGAATATCCTCCGGGAGTCGTACCCACTCCGGAGCAGGAAGAGATGCTCACAGAATGGGCTGCGCAGCCTGACCTGACAGTGGCGCGCTGGCGGGCACTGGGGTCGGATCTCGTCTCTCAACAGGAGGCGCTGCCACCCGACACCGCTTGGCGCCGCGTCGACGTCACCGCCGGCGAGGTCCACAACCTCGGCGCGCTCTCACTCGCACCCGGCCAAAGAGGCGTACCTTCAGGCCATCGCGGCGATGTCACCGATGCAGCGGAGACTCGAGCGCACCGCCGCGCTACTCAGTGGTACCACGGTGCCGACGGCCTCGTGACGGGGAACCCCGGTGGCAATACGTTGCACGAGTGGATGGTCGGGCACTGGCGCACCACACCCCGCCCATTTCACTGAGATCACCTCAGTAGTAAGTGTGAGCGGGCAAGATTTTCGTCACTCCAGTGCCGGTTCCAACTCGGCCGCTGGGGCACCGTTCTGATCTGTTCGGGTGAGATCGCCGTGCGAGGCGTGGTTTTAGTGGAAATACCGTATCGCTCCTTGAATCGATTCGGTAGCGTGCAGCGAGACTGACGGTTGCGTGCGGGGGGATCGATCGGCGGTTCGCCCCTTCGCAAGTTCTGAGGGAATCTGGTGGGTGCATTGCGTTTCTCTGGGGGACGGTCGGTAGGCCGCAAGCGCGACAAGTGGCCGCTGTGGTGGCTACGTCGAACAACAGCCGCATTCGTCGCTCTGTGTGTTGTGGGGTCTGGCAGCGTCGTTATCCCTGGTGCTGCGCCGACGGCGGCTGCGGATGACGGTGACGGACGACGTTTGGTGACCAGCACGTGGAACATGCAGGGGCAGCGAGATGGGATCGGCGGTTCGCCTCAGTCCCGATGGGCTGACGACATCCCGAACGTTCTCGGCAATGACGTGGACGTGCTGGCACTGCAGGAGGCGGGATCGGAAGAGCCCGCTGGTGCGAGATACACCAACCGTCGGTTCGGTGAGGATGGTCGTGGGATCGCCGAATTCGAGTATGAGATCGCTGGAAGGACCTACTACCTCTACTGGATGGACGTTGGTCAGCAGCGCAACAGCATGGCGATAGTCAGCCGGGTGAGAGTGGACGATGCGGTCCAGTTGGCGGTCCACAGCGACGTCAACTCGCGACCGATCATGGGCGTGCTTATTGGAACAACCTGGTTCTTCAATGCTCATGGCTACGCGGGCACATATCCTGGGTTTCAAGATGCCGGTGCCGATGTCGGGAGCATCGTCGACAGGGCGCGATCCTATGCTGCCAGTCGCATGCCCACTTCGCATTGGAGGGTGTTGGGCGACTTTAACATTGAGCCCACCAATGTTCCGCTCTCGCTTCAGCGATATATTGTCAGGACTGGAGAGCCCACTCATATCGGAAGAAGTGTGGACCGTGAGCTGGACTTCACCTTCTACAGCGATGCGACCCTCTGGAACTTCTTCTTCGGCCGCGGCAGGGCTATTTCTGATCATATCTCGATTCTGATAGTAATGTCGCTCTTGTGTGGTCGATCGGGCGAGGCTGCTGCGTCGAGCTCGGAAGGATGCGGAGGACTGACCCCCGGCTACAGCTACCGGCTCTTCTCGATCGGGAAAGACGGGTCGGAGCGGCAATTGGTGAGGACGGACAACAACACCGATGTTCCCCATTTTGCCCCGAGTCAAGGTGATTGGCCCGAGGAGTCGTTCCAAGTAGTGCTCGGGAAGAACTCGGGCACCTTCAAGCTCAAGATGGAGAAGGGCTGCCTCTATCGTGCGGGTCGCGTGTTGGTAGGCTTCGGTTCCTGCGACGTTGATGACAAGAGTTCAGACTGGTCGTTCAGCGACGGACACATTCTCGACCCGTACTCCAACGAGGCTGTGAGTCTCGGGCCCGCTCATGACGACGAGGTGTTTCTCGACACCGTCCGGATGACGCCCGGGGCGCATCCGTGGCGGTTCGAGAAGGTCGGGGACGGTCAGAACGAGCTGGAGATCCGGGCGATGCCGCTGGGCGATTCGATCACCGCCGGCCGGGAGAGTTCGGACAACAACGGCTATCGCGATGAGCTCAACGACGAGCTGAAGACCAGGTTCGGTCCGGATCAGGTGGACTTCGTCGGCTCGTCGCGGGCGGGGACGATGCCGGACCCGGACAACGAGGGCCATCCGGGCTGGCGCATTGACGAGATCGCGTCGATCGCCGACTGCACTGTTCCCCAGTACCAGCCGAACGTGATCACGCTGCATGCCGGGACCAACGATTTCGACCAGGAGTACAAGCTTTCCTCGGCTCCGCAGCGCATGAAGGACCTGATCGAGCAGGCGTTGGAGGATTCTCCGAAGGCCGCGGTGGTGGTCGCGAAGGTCATCCCGACCGCGAAGGCGGGCATGCAGCCGCGCATCGACGCCTTCAACGCGGAGCTACCGGGGATCGTGGCCGACTTCCAGAAGCGGGGCAAGCATGTCCTGCTGGTGGACACCGATGACGTCGAGGTCGACGATGGCCTGCAGACCGACTCGCACCCCAACGACCACGGTTACGCCAAGCTCGGCGGGGACTTCTACGACGGTGTTGTGGAGGCCGCTGACCGGGGATGGATCGAGAAGCCCAACCCGAACCGGGAGCCGACCAAGTGCGAATCGCCTGACCCGGGTGACGGTGACGACGGCATCGGTCCGGGCTGGCGTGCGTTGGGCGTGGTGGCTCCGGGTATGGATCATCCGGATGGGCGTACCGATCTCGCGGACTTCGACGGTGATGGCCGGGACGACTACGTGCGGATCAACGAGGCGTCGCAGACGTTGCGCATCGCGTTGAACCGCCCGGGCGACGCGCCCGGCAACCCGCGTTGGGTGGAGGTGAAGACCGATCCCCCGGACGCTTTCGACCAGGCGTGGCATCCGGGCTGGGACGTTCACTTCGCTGACCTGGACGGGGATCGGGACGACGATTTCGTCCAGACCCCGCCCGGCGGGTCCAGCGAGGAGGCTTCGATCGCTCTCAACATGGGTGTGCACGATGGGAAGATCACGTGGTTCGGCCCCGGTGGGGTCGACCTGGCACTCGACGACGTTCCGCCGGAGGCCATCCGGTTCGCGGACGTCAACGGCGATGGCCGCGATGACTACCTGCGGGTCGGCGAGGACGGGTCCGTGCACGCCTACTACAACCTCTTGACCGACGACGGCCGGCGCTGGGAGGAACACCGGAACTGGGCGCCCGGCGTTCCCTATGGATCCCGGGAGAAGCTGCGGCTGGCCGACGTCAACGGTGACCGCAAGGCCGATTACCTCATGGTCGGCCCCAAGGGGGCCGTGCACGCCTACATCAACAACGGCGGACGGGGCGAGGGCGGCTTCACCGAACACCGGTACTTCGCCAACGAGACCGGGTATTCCCGCGACGAATCGACCTTCCGCGACATCAGCGGTGACGGCAAGTCCGACTACGTCGTCGTCTACGACGGCGGATCCGTCCGCTGCTGGCTCAACCGGGGTGGAAACGTCTAGGGCTTCGTCCTGTGATCGATCCCCGGGACGGTGCGCGGGTGGGTTCGCCTGCCCGCGCACGGGGCCGATTGTCCTTGGCAGCCCGCGTCTATCCGATCTCCGCGGTCGTTGCTGTGGTCGAGCACGGTGAGCGTTGTTGATCTCTGGGAGTGAGGCTTTGGGAGGATTTTGGGAGGATGGATGTGCGTTGAACTGCACTTAACCGTATGTAGGTAGCGGGAACGGTGCGGTCGCAACCTGCTGATTCTCGATTTTCGCAGGTCAGGGCGCTGTAGCTGTCTACCTTGACACGGTAGTGCTCTTCCGGCTGGTCGTTACAGCGTTCATGCGGCATGGGCGGCCGTAGTTGGGGCGCACGCGTACCGCGATTGCCGTATCTTCTCGGCTGTCCTGACCGTGTCAGTGGGCTCTGGGAAGCTTGGTGCATGTCGATCGATGGTCAGGCTCGGAATCGTGCCAGCCGTCTGTCTCGTTTCCTTGATGCTCTCCTGCCTCATCGTGGCTTTGTTGAAGATGCCTGGATGGAAGTGGTGGCCGAAGCGATTGTTCCAGAGTGCGGCGTGCTCGAGGGGCGGGGGGAGATTGGTCGTGCGTTGGAGCTGCGGATTGGGCTCGATCTCGGCCAGCGGCCCGAACCGTCGCGTTTGCTGACATATCTTCCGCCAGATCGGTACTCGGAGTTGCTGGCGGCTGCGGGTTTTGAGCCCAATCGAGTAGGAAGGCTCTCGAGCAGCGGTTCCAGTGACCCAGTCTTGCTGGACTGGAGAGCCGCAGCTCGGCCACAGTCTTCAGACGGCCATACAGAGCATCGTGCACTCGCGACGTGCTTGGATCTGATGGAAGTGGACGGACTGGCCCATAACCATCCAGATTGGACTGTCGACAAACGACGGTCTTGGTTTACGGCGGTCACTGAGGAAGGGGCGCTAAGTGATCATCCTGAGATGAGGGATGAACTGGGCGTGGCGTGGGCGCGGTATGTCGAGCAGGGGCGCGCAGCGTTTCATGCGCTGGGGGAGCGGGCCATCATCGCGCCCGAGCTTGCTGGAGGCTTTGGTATCGCAGATCTGGTGGTTGGCCACACGCTGGTGGACGTCAAACTCATCAGGAAACCCAGGCCGCCAGTCGACCGGTGGTTGCGGCAGCTTCTCGGCTACCTGCTCCTGGACTGGGATAATGCGCTGCACCTGGAGAACTTGGCGGTATATGCGGGTTGTCAGGGGCGGATGCTGACATGTTCGGTGGATCAGTTGTTAGAAGCAGCAAGCCCAGGACTGACCCCAAGCTTGACGTCGCTGCGGGACGAGTTCCGCACATACCTACGCAGTGACTTTGACTCGTTCACAAGGCGGAAACACCGGCGGCCCAACCCTTTCTAGAACAGAGAACTGAGTATGTGTAGCTGTATGGTCAATCCTGTGTGATGGGGTGCGTGAGTCGGTCCTTCGGGATACCTCGGCGGCGGATGATAGCGTTCATTGCGGTCGAGTATGGGCCATCGATCAGGAATAGACCGAACAGGTCTTCCAGCTCATCCCACGCGTTGTTGAGGTAGCCGGTGCCTCGTTCGTAGGGGTGTAGCCAGATCCAGTCCAGCTGCCAACGGTCGGGCTTCGAAAATCCTGCTGCCCCAGAGGCAATCGGAAACGTTGTGTGGAACTTACTTGTAAGCAGGAGGATACCGTGCTGCCGATGGTCGTTGGACTCGAAGAGGAATAGTCAAGACCTGTGGGTCAAGATTGTTTAGGCGGCGGTGGGTGGGGCGTGGTCGTCGGGGCGTTCGACGAGTTTGCCGCCCTCGAAGC
>NZ_JBWKKU010000087.1:0-35211 GCF_056431445.1 Saccharopolyspora sp. NPDC045941 | reverse complement strand
ACCGGCACACCCCTGGGAAACACCAGAACTTCCCACCTCACTGCCCTCAATCTCGAACTGGCCGCCTGATCGAAATTGAGCAACAGAGTCCTGAACGGAGGAGATCCGCAATGAGCGCGCCTGTCACCAAATACCCGGATTTGCGTCGGCCGGACCGCTTCACCCAGCACAGGCTCGGCTGGGTGCCATGGCTGGCACCGGTCGAAGAAGCAGAGCTCAGCGACGATCAGCGCGACGCGCTCATCGAACCAAGCCGCGCGAAGAACCCGTACTTCCGTCTGCTGGCCCGCGACCCCGACGCGCTTCGGGCGCGAACCCTGACCGACCTCGACATCTTCTTCAACACCACCGGCGGGATCGGACGCGCCGAACGCGAACTCGCCGCGACGACGACCTCCCGGCAAAACGGCTGTGTCTTCTGCGCCTCCGTGCACGCCGCCGCCGCGACCCGTGAGTCCGGCCGGACCGATGACGTCCAGCGACTGCTCGACGAAGGAACCGACGCCGACCTCGGCGACGAACGGTGGAACGCCGTCGCGGCAGCAGCGGCCGCGCTTGCCCGGACGCCGTCAGCGTTCGGCGCCGCCGAGATCGAGCGCCTCCGATCCGCCGGGTTCGATGACGCCGAGATCGTCGACGTGATCAACAGCGCGGCCTTCTTCAACTGGGCCAATCGACTGATGCTCTCGCTCGGCGAGCCCGAGGTTCCGCGCGCTGAAGAAAGGAGACTCCCGATGAGCATCCCGCGACTTCTCGATCACGTGGTGATCGCCGGGCCCGACCTGGCCGAACTGGTGGACTGGTTCACCGAACGTACCGGAGTCACCACCGCTCCCGGCGGTGTCCACCCGAGGGGAACGTCGAACGCGCTGGTCGCCCTCACCATCAGCGGCGTCCGGGGTCCGCAGTACATCGAGCTGATCGGTCCAAACCCTGACTCCGAGCTGATACCGGACACCTTCGGCATCGCCGCCCTCGACCGGCCACGGATCGTCACCTACGCGATCCACCCCGACGACATCGACGCAATCGTCGCCCAGGCCAGGGGAAACGGCCACGACCCCGGTGACGTGACCGATCTCTCCCGACGCACTCCGGACGGCGACCTCCTTGAGTGGCGGCTGGCGCGCGGTGACGGAGCTCGACCGGACGTACCATTCCTGATCGACTGGGGACGCACCGCACACCCCGGCCTAGCGGACATCCCGGCGCTCGAGTTGCTGTCCCTGCAGGGAATCCAACCCGATCCCGAGCCCACCCGCCGCGCAGTCGCCGCACTAGGCCTGGCCTCGGGTACGGCCGCCGACACAGTCGTCGGCTCGCCCGCCGGGTATCGACTCGACCTGCAACGCTCAGACGGCACGAATATCGTGCTCTGATCGGCCGTCTGGATCTTCCCGAGCGGCGGACTGGCTGCGGGGCGCGCAGCCGGGGTGACGAACTTTCGATCTGCGCGGGTTTGAAACCTGGGAACGATCCCTCCGCGGCGATCACCGAAGATCCACGCCAGCACGTGAGAAAGCCCGTTGACCTGAACTTGCGTGCTGATCAACGGGCTTTTCGCTCCGTCGGGATGGCGGGATTCGAACACACACCCCCTTGATCCCCAGGCGACCAGAGAAAACTGGGAAAACCCGGTGCCGCTCAGTGCCGCCCAGCGCAGTACAACGCACTTCAGGACACCGCGTTCCTCCCGAAATTCTCCCACCTCCGCTCCCACCGTCGATTACCGATGCCGGGCTCCAAGCGCTGGCCGTTCCACGGTGCGGTCTCGCTCCGTTCGACCGATGCTGCCGGCCTGATCGGTCATCCCAGGGCTCCGCCTGACGCTTCGATTACCAGGCGTAGGACTGCGGGGCTTCGTCGGGGCCGGGCCAGATGCGGTCGAGTTCGGCGAGGGTCTCGGCGTCGAGCTGGTCCGCGAATTCACGAGCCCGGTCCTGCGTGTTCGGGTCGGCGCGGCGTACCGTGAGTGCCCGCTTTCAACGCAGACCCGAGCCGCTTCCAACCCGGCCGGACCGCCACCGACCACGACGACCTGGTTGCGGTGCGCCGCCGCCGGCGCGGTGTGCGGGATCAACTGCTCGCGGCTGGTGGCCGGGTTGTGCAGGCACAGACCGTCGCGGCCGATGTAGATCCGGTTGATGCACGGGCCGCTGCCAATGCCGAGCTGCGGCTCACCGCAGCGGCCGCGACATGGCCGGTTCGACCACCGTGCGCAGGGAAAGTTCCGGGATCGCAATGACATCGGCGTGGTCAGCACTATGTCAGTTTTTGTACACCAGCGATCACGCAACTATCCGATCTGCACATTCAACACGGGACGCCGGGCCTCCTAACGTCGGAGTCGTTCCACACCTCACCGCCGTGAAGGAGCCACGCACATGACCGCATCCGTCCCCCCGAGCTGATCGGCGGTCCCGTCCTCCCGCAACGGCGCGAGCTGCGCACCGAGATCCCCGGACCGCGCTCGCGCGAGCTGGCCGGGCGCCGCGCGGCCACCATCTCCGCCGGGGTGTCCTCAGCGCTGCCGTTGTACACGGCGGCAGCCGACGGCGGCGTCCTGGTCGACGTCGACGGCAACTACTTCGTCGACCTCGGCTCGGGCATCGCCGTCACCACAGTCGGCAACTCCGCTCCGAAAGTGGTCGCCGAGGCCGCCGACCAACTGGCCCGGTTCACCCATACCTGCGCGATGATCACCCCGTACGAGGGTTACGTGCGCCTCGCCGAGGAGCTCGCCGCAATCACTCCAGGCGACCACGAAAAGCGCACCGCGCTGTTCAACACCGGCTCCGAGGCCGTCGAGAACGCGGTCAAGATCGCGCGCTACGCGACCGGTCGGACCGGTGTCGCGGTCGTGGATCACGCCTACCACGGGCGCACCGACGACCCGGCGCCGAATACGACCAGGATCGCGATCGACTGGGCGGCGATGCGCCGGAGTGTGCGGACGCTGTTCGCACAAAGCAGCCAGACGGACACGTCCGGCCAACACCGTCCAAGCGACGCGTCCGCCACGATCAGCGAGAACGAACAGAACGGTCCAAGCTCGCTGCCGGGGTCCAGGAGCTCCCGGGCCCCGGCAGCGCGTCCCGGCGCTCCTCGCCAAGGTCGCCGTCGCGGGGTTCAGTCGCCGGCGGTACGGATCACCTTGCGGTTCACGAACTCACCCATTCCGTACTCACCCAGCTCGCGCCCGATCCCGGACGCCTTCACCCCGCCGAACGGCAGGTCGGGACGGGTCTGCGCGGCCCCGTTGATCGAGACCATGCCGACGTCGAGCCGATCGGCGACGGCGAGTACCCGGTCCCGGTCGGCGCCGAAGATCGTGCTGCCGAGGCCGTAGATCGTATCGTTCGCTGCCTCGACGGCCTCGTCGACGGAGCCGACGCGGTGCACGACAGCGACCGGGCCGAAGACCTCCTCACGGTGGGCGCGGGCGTCGGCCGGGACGTCGACTAGGACGGTGGGTTCTACGAACGCCCCCGGCAGGTCGGCCCGTCGGCCGCCGACGAGCGCCTTGGCGCCGCGCTCGAGGGCGTCCTCGAGCTGCTCGGTCACCCGGACGGCGGCAGCCTCCGAGGAGAGCGGGCCGACGGTGACGTGCTCGTCGCGCGGATCCCCTAGCACGAGGCCCCGCACGCCCTCGACGAACCGCTCGATGAACTCGTCGTAGACGTCGGCGTGCACGATCAGACGCTTGGCCGCCGTGCAGGCCTGGCCTGCGTTACCCATCCGGCCCGCGACTGCCGCAGCCGCGGCGGCCGGGACGTCGGCGTCGTCGAGGACGATGAACGGGTCGGAGCCGCCGAGCTCCAGAACGAGTTTCTTCATCGCACGGCCGGTGAGCTCGCCGACCGCACGGCCGGCCCGCTCAGAGCCGGTCAGCGAGACGCCCTGCACCGCCGGGTCGGCGATCACATCGGCGACTTGCTCGTTGGTGGCGTAGAGATTCACGTAAGCACCCGACGGCACGCCCGCACGGTGCACGAGATCCTCGATCGCGGCCGCAGACTCCGGGCATGATGGTGCGTGCTTGAGCAGGATCGTGTTGCCCAGCACCAGATTCGGCGCAGCGAACCGCGCCACCTGGTAGTAGGGGTAGTTCCAGGGCATGATCCCGAGCAGGACGCCGATCGGCTCGGAGCGCACGAACGCGTCGCCGCGCCCGACCGAGAGCGGCCGGTCCGCGGCGAACGTGGGCCCGTGGTCGGCGTAGAAGTCGAAGATGTCGGCCACCAGGTCGATCTCACCGAGCATCTCCGCGGTCGGCTTGCCCATCTCGCGGGTCGCGATGGCCGCCAGCCGCTCGCGGTCGCCGCGGAAGAGCCCGGCGACGGTGCGCAGCCGCGCCGCCCGCTCCTCGATCGGGACCCGGCGCCAGGCCGCGAATTCGGTGGCGGCGGCGAGGACGCCTGCGGCGACCTGCTCTTCGGTGGCGACGGGGTACCGCGCGACGACGGTGTTGGTGGCCGGGTCGGTCACGGCGTAACCGGGTTCGGTCATGGGTGGTGTCGCTCCTCTGTCGTGATCGGACGGCGTCGGTGGTGTCAGAGGGCCAACAGTCCGGCGAGGTCGTCGCCGGACCGGATCCAGTCGAGCAGCGCAGGCTCGGCCCGGTCGGACTCCGCGGCGCGAGTCACTACCGACGGGGCGAACTCGCTGGGGCGGACGACGAGCACACCGTTGTCGTCGCCTAGCACGAGGTCCCCGCAGGAGATCGGCACTCCGCCCACCTTGACTGGCGCGCCGACGCCGTCGGTGCCGCTGCCCAGCCGCTTGGTGGTCAGAGAGGTGAACCCGCGTGCGAAGACCGGCAGCGCAGAGTCCGCGATGGTGAGTGCGTCGGTCACCGGCCCCTCAACGACGATGCCCGCAGCGTCGCGGCACTCGGCGACCGCGCGGGTGACCGTCCCGATAGGCGCGTGCCGACCCCCGACGACTTCGATGACGAGCACCGCACCTGCTGGCATGGCGAGCAGTGCGTGGTTGACCGCGACGGCGTCGGGAACGGCCAACCGCGCCGTGAACGCGACGCCGAGCATCCGTCGGCCGGGCACCAGCGACCGCAGGCCCGGGTCGCAGAACCCGTCCTCCAGGAAGTGCCCCAGGGTCGGGAACTCCACCGCCGCGAGCGCGGCCAGCAGTTCGGCGGTGCGCTCGGTGGCGAATGGGTCAGCCATCGCCGTGCTCCCCCGCGACGGCGATGCAGTCCAGCTCCAGCGCGACGCCCCACAACGTGACGCCGACGGTGGTACGGGCCGGGAGCGCCTCGCCGAACCACTCCCGGTACACCCGGTTGTAAGTGTCCAGGTGCCCGGGGTCGGTCAGGTAGCCGTTGACCTTGACGACCCGGTCGAGCCCACTGCCGACGCCTTCGAGGACCCGGCGGAGGTTCTCCAAGGTGGCGGCGAGCTGGGGCTCGAAGCTACCGGGGACGGTGCCGTCGGGTCCGGCCGGGATCTGGCCGGAGGTGAAGACGAACCCACCCGCCACGACCGCCGGGGAGAAGGGCCCGACCGGATCGGCCACGCCATCGACCGTCCGCAGGCGCCGGATCGCGGTCACCGGGACACCGCCGCGACATCGACGCCATCGAGGTCGCGAGTTCCCCGGCCGAGCAGGAAGACGCTGACCAGCGAGGCGAGCGCGGCAGCACCGATGTACCAGGCGATCGACGAGCTCTGCCCGGTCAGGTCGAGCAGGACCACGGTGACCGCCGGGGTGATCGCCGAGCCGAGGAGACCGGAGAGCATGTAGGACACCGAGAGGCCGGAGTAGCGCACCTTCGCCCCGAACAGCTCGGCGAGGAAGGTCGCGATCGGGCCGTAGTTGGCCGAGAACGCGAGCATCATCAGTGCGTAGGCGAGCAGCGTCGCGCTCCAGGAGCCGGTGTCGAGCAGCCAGAAGAAGGGGAAGCCGAGCACGACCTCGCCCGCGATGCCGGCCGCGATCACCGGGCGCCGCCCGACGCGGTCGGACAGCCGGCCGAACAACGGGAGCCCCACCAGCGCGACCAGGCAGGAGAGCAGGACCACCCACAGCATGAAGTCCTTGGAGTGGCCGAGTTCGGCGGTCCCGTAGCTGACGCCCGTGGCGACCATCAGGGTGAAGGTCGATCCGGTGGACAGGGTCGCGATCCCGCCGAGAACGACCTGCTTCCAGCTGTGCCGCATCAAGACCGCGAAGGGCAGCTTCGCTTCGGCGCCCCGGAGGCGCACCTGCTGGAAGCTGGGTGTCTCCTCGATGTTGAGCCGGATGTAGATGCCGACCGCGACCAGCAGGATCGAGGCGAGGAACGGCACCCGCCACCCCCAGGCGAGCAGCATCTCCGGTGACACCGCCGCAGTCACGATCAGGAAGGCACCGTTGGCCAGCAGAGTGCCGGCGGGTACGCCGACCTGCACCAGCGAGCCGAACCACCCGCGCCGCCGTTCCGGGGCGTGCTCGACGGTCATCAGGACCGCGCCGCCCCACTCGCCGCCGAGCGCGAGTCCCTGCACGATGCGCAGGGCCAGCAGCAGGAACGGGGCGGCGAGACCGATCGTCGCGAAGCCCGGGATCAGGCCGATGCCCAGCGTCGCGACCCCCATCGTGATCAGCGAGACGAGCAGCATCGACTTCCGCCCGGCACGGTCGCCGAAGTGCCCGAACAGGACGGCGCCGACGATTCGCGCGAGGTAGGCCGCGGCGAACGTGAGGAACGCCAGCACGGTCCCGATCGCGGGCGGCAGATCCGGGAAGAAGACCTTGTTGAACACCAGCGCGGACGCTGTGCCGAAGACGAAGAGGTCGTACCACTCCACCGTGGTCCCGATCACGCTGGCGGTGGCGATCCGCCGCATCTTCGTCCGGTCGAGACGACCGCCCTCGGGCGCGTCGCCGGTCGATTCCTCTGTTGCCGACCGAGTCATGAGAACCTCCGTGGGTCAGCCCTGTGAAATGGTTCGCTCACTCTGGTTCGGCGCCTTGAACTGCACAATTGCCGGGCACACAAGAGACGTCGACCGATTCTGGGCATCTGCACACCGCTGGCGGTCAGGCTGCCGGACCCCGCGTCCCGGGGTCGGTGAGCAGGTGCAGCACGGCCGGCCCGGGTGTGTCGAGCGCCTTCTGCAGTGCCACCTCGAACTCGGAGCTGTCGGTGACGGTGGCTCCGAACGCCCCGTAGGCCCGGGCCAGCGCGGCGAAGTCCGGATTGGACAGTCCGGTACCGCTCGGGCGGCCCGGGTAGTGGGCCTCCTGGTGCGCCCGGATCGTCGCGTAGCAACCGTTGTCGACGATCAGCACCAGTACCGGCAGCCGCCGCTCGACCGCGGCGGCGAGCTCCTGGCCGTTCATCAGGAAGCAACCGTCACCGGCGACCGACAGGACCCGCCGACCGGGCTGGACCAGCGCGGCCGCCACAGCGGCGGGGATACCGAAGCCCATCGCACCGTTGCGCGGCGCGAGCAGGGAGCCGGGCCGGTGCGCGGGCAGATAACGCTGTGGCCAGATCGCGTGATTGCCCGCACCGAAGGTGACGACCGGGTCGGTTTCCAGCGCGCGGCGCAGCATCCCGAACGCGACCCCGAGATCGACGCCGCGGTCGCCGTCCGGTGCGGGCCGCGACCAACTGCGGTGCGCCTCGTGCGCCGCGCGCATCGGCGCCGGATCGGCATCCGGGCGGACGAGCGCGGCCCGGGCGGCGGCCACGAACGCTGCCGGGGTCGCGAGCACGGTCGCGTCCAGCCGGCCGTGATGCCCGTGCGCCATCGGGTCCGGCCCGACGTACACCGACGCCACGTCCACGCCGAGAGCGTACGAGTCGGTGGGAACGTCGCTGCGCGGACAGCCCAACCAGATCTGCAAGTCGCTGTCGCGCATCACCGCTGCCGCCGACGGGGAACGGCCATATCCGAGCGAGCCGGCGTAACAAGGGCTGTCGTGATCGATCGCGTCGTAGGCGCGGAAGTCGGTGAGCACCGGCAGCGCGGCGGCCTCGGCCCACTCGGCGAGGTCCCGGGCCGACTGCTCGGTCCAGCCCTCTCCCCCGGCGACGACGACCGGCGCGCTCGCCTCCCGCAGTAACGCGGCGACCGTGTCGAGGTCGGCGGGCGACGGCACCGGCCGGGCCGGAGCCCGCGGCGGGAGGGTGACCCCGTCGGTCGGTTCGGTCAGCGTCGTCTCCGGCAGCCCGACGACGACCGGTCCCGGCCGCCCGGACGCCGCGACCTGCATCGCCTCGGCGACGATCCCAGCCGCCGACGCCGGGTCGTCGAGCACCAGCACCCGTTTGGCGGTGCTGCCGAACCAGGCGTTCGGGTCGAACTCCTGGAAGGACTCGCGGTAGCGCTGGTCAGCCGGGATCAGGCCGACGAACAGCACCAGCGGCGTCGCGTCCTGCCAGGCGGTGTGCACGGCGATCGCGGCGTTGGCCGCACCCGGCCCGCGGGTCACCATCGCCACGCCGGGCCGGCCGGTGAGCCGTCCCTCGGCCACGGCCATGAAGCCGGCCCCGCCCTCGTGCCGGCAGACCACCGTGTCGATCGGCGAGTCGTACAGGCCGTCGAGAACGTCGAGGTAACTCTCCCCCGGTACGCAGTAGACGCGCTCGACTCCCGAACGCTCGAGCTGGCGGACGACCAAGTGCCCGGCGCTGCAAGGGCCGCTCTGCGGGTTCGACACGACTTCCTCCCCTGTGGATGTGGCAGGCCCACAGCACAGCAGCCGTCGGGGAGGTGGAGAAGCGGCGTACGCCACGTAAACCGGCGCCATCGTTGTGCAGATTTCCAACACATGGCGCCGGTGTCACGGCTTGTGCAGATGCCTACCGCAACCGGGTCAAGTCGGTGCACTGTGCAGTTACATGACACCGATCTCGTCTGAATGCTGTGCGCACTGCATCACTACCCCCGGCCCGAGGAGTATCGATGAGCGAGAGATCCGGCCCTGCCGGGGCCGCGACGGTGACGGACGCCGAAGCCAGGAAGGTGGCCTTCGGAGCGTTCGTGGGCACCGCGCTGGAGTGGTACGACTTCTTCCTATACGGCACCGCCACTTCGTTGGTGTTCAATCGGCTCTATTTCGCCACCGACAACGCACTGGTCGCCACCCTGGCGGCGTTCGCGTCGTTCGCGGTCGGTTTCGCCGCCCGCCCGCTCGGCGCGGTCGTCTTCGGTCATCTCGGTGACCGGGTCGGGCGCAAGCGGTGTCTGATCATCACCGTGACGATGATCGGGATGGTCACCGCGCTGATCGGCCTGCTGCCGGACTACACCGCGATCGGCGTTGCCGCGCCGATCCTGCTGACGCTGTTCCGGCTGCTGCAGGGTGTCGCCGTCGGCGGCGAGTGGGGCGGGGCGGTCACTCTCGCCGTCGAGCACGCCCCGCCAGAACGCCGCGGCCGCTACGCCGCGATGCCGCAGATCGGTTCCCCGGTCGGCACCCTGCTGTCCTCCGGCGCGTTTCTGGCGGTGTCGACGCTGCCGCCGGGGTCGTTCGACTCGTGGGGCTGGCGGCTGCCGTTCCTCGCCGCATTCCCGCTGCTCGGTATCGCGGTGTGGCTTCGCCGCCGCGTCGAGGAGTCCCCGCTCTTCGAGAAGCTCCTCGAAGAGGACGAGCGCGCCTCGTCCCCGGTCCGTGAGGTCTTCGCCACCGCGTGGCCGCAGATGCTCGTCGGCGCCGGCACCGCGCTGCTCGGCGTCGGCGGCTTTTACCTGATCACGACGTTCGTGATCAGCTACGGCACCACCACGCTCGGCATGCCGCGCTGGCTGCTGCTCACCGCGACGCTGGTCGCCGCCGCGGTGGAGATCCTCGTCCTGATCCTGGGCGGCCGGCTGGCCGAGCACTACGGCCCCGCCCGGGTCACCGTCACCGGAGCGATCGGCTCGGCATTGGTGGCGTTCCCCGCTTTCTTGCTGATCGACACCACCGCGGCAGTCGCAGTCGTCACGGGCGTGACCCTGGTGACCGCACTACTCTCGATCCCGTATGCCGTCTCGGGTGCGCTGCTCACCGAGTTGTTCCCGCCGCATCTCCGCTACAGCGGGGTCGCTCTCTCGGCGAACATCGCCGGCGTCGCCAGTGGTTTCGTGCCGCTGGCGGCGACTGCGCTGCTCGCGCTGGGCGGCGGCAGCTCGGTGCTGCCGACCCTGTTGCTGGTCGGGATCTCCCTGGTCACCTGCGGGTGCGGGCTCGCCGCACCGCGGCTGTTCGCAGGCCGGGACAAGGTGACGACTGCGGAGCAGACTGCCACGAGGTGAGCCGCCGTGCGAGGGGCCGAGGACGGGCGAGGCCGTCCCCGGCCCCTTTGCCCGTCCGCGAAACGGTCAGTGGCAGCCCGAAGACGGCACTGCCGAGCAGGCGAGCGCGAGCAGGACCACCGTCGCCTGGTCCGGGACGGTCATGTCGCGGCCGGTGAGCTCGGTGACGCGGCGCAGCCGGTTGAGCACGGTGTTGCGGTGACACCAGAGCTCCTGCGCCACGTCGGTGATCGATCCGGTACGGGCCCATGCCCGGAGAGTCTCCAGCAGGCGCTCACGCTCGGCGGACTGCAGCGAGAGCAGGCCACCGAGCACCGAGGCCACCAACTCCTGCCCGATCCCCCTAGTCCTGGAGAGCGCGGCCGCAGCGACCGGGAGCCAGGCGTCGTACGGATCGACCGGCCCCGTCAGGTCCGGTAGCGCATCCACCGCCCGTAGCGCGGTCCGCGCGCTCGCCGGGACGTTCGACACCCCGTGCGACGGCGGTCCGAGCACGCACGGCACCGCGTCCAGCAGCCCACCGAGACCGGAGCGCAGCGCGCGGATCCCGGCAGGCCCGTCCTCCGGTGGCGCCCCCGTCCACTGGGCCAGCAGCACCGCATGCCGGGCCAGTGCCTGGACGTGGACCGGGCGCCCCTGCGCGGCAAGGGCATCCGCGACCCGGCGCAACTTCGCTCCGGCGAAGGCCGGGGCGACCACCACCAGCAATTCGTCGTCGACGTCGACGGCGAGCGCCCGTGTCACTCGGGCGACATCGTCCGGGCTGGGGTCCGGGAGCGCATCGTCAGGCCCGTCGACCTGCCCGAGCAACGCCGCGACCAGCATCGACCGCTCGCCCTGGCGTTCCCGGGCGATCAGTGCGCCTTCGTCCTGGTAGGCGACCTGGACCTGCAGCGCGTGCTCCTCCACCGCCGCCCACACCCGGTCGACCCGCTCGACCAGCAGCGGCCCGTCGGCAGGGCCTGCTTGGTCGCGCAGGGCGTCCCAGACGATCCGAAAGTTCAGCCGGACCGCGGTGAGCAGGTCGTTGAGCGGGACACCGCGGTGCGCCCGGTCCTGGCCGATCTCGGTCCCGATCCCGGCCAGCCGGGCCGGCACCGGGGTGCCGCTGATCCGGCGCAGCAGATAATCGAACGTGCGGGTCGCGTCCTCCTCCATCCGCTCGGTCGGAACGAGACCGCGCGCGTACGGCGGCACTAGACGAACGCGGTCCAGGAACGCCTGGGACAAAGCGTCGCAATCCCCACGCAGCCGGGTGACCAGTGCCTCCCAGCGTGCGTCCGAAAACGCCCCGGCGACCGGGCTCTCGTCGCCCCGGCCCTCAGTGCTGTGCATGTGCACATATTACGCGGACGGCAGGGGCCTCCGTCGGGGTCGGACCATGCGGGCGCCATGCGGGTGTTTCAGTCCTCGATCGGCTCCACACCACACCACTCGGCGACGAACAGCGCGATGGCGGTCGTGATCCGCCGGACCGACTCGACATCCACCCGCTCGTCGATGCCGTGGATCGCCTCCGAGACCGGGCCGTACACCAGGCACGGCATGTTCCCATAGAGGGTGAACACACGGCCGTCCAGGTAGCCGGGAGTGGTGAACGACTCCAGTTCGCTGCCGAACACCCGCTCGTGTGAGCGGGCCAGCACGGTCTCGGCGTCGGATCCCTCCTCCAGCACGTAGCCCTGGGCGAAGAAGCCGGACAGGGTGGTGACGACAGCGTCCGGCAGGTCGATCGCCGCGGCCGACTTGGCCAGGGTCTCCTGGATCTCCGCCCACGCGTCAGCGGCCGGGATCCCCGGGTAGAGCGCCGCACGGACGGTGAACGTGCACTGCGCCGGGACGCTGGAGGGCCAGTCTCCGCCGCTGATCACGCCGAAGTTGAAATTGATCGGGTGCTCGGTACCGGAGAAGTACCGGTGCTCGTCCTTGCGCCGGTTCCACTCGGCCTCGAGCCCGCGCAGGTCGTTCATCACCGCATAGGCAGCGTCGATGGCGTTCTGCCCGCTGCTCATCACCCGCAGGTGGCTCGGGACGCCGCGGACCGTCACGTCGAACCACAGCACGCCGACGTTGGCCCGGACAAGTTTGTCGTCCTCCGGCTCGGGAATCACGCAGGCGTCGGCCGTGTAGCCGCGCAGCAGCGCGGCCAGCGAGCCGTTCCCGGTGCACTCCTCCTCGACGACCGACTGGACGTGGATCCGCCCGGTCGGCCGCAGCCCGGCGGCGGTGAGCGCGCCGAGCGCGAACACGTTCGCGCCGATGCCGGCCTTCATGTCGGCGCTTCCCCGGCCGTACATCCAGCCGTCGACGACGCTCGCGTCCCACGGGGACCGGCTCCAGTACTCATCCGGTCCGGTCGGGACGACGTCGACGTGCCCATTGAGAATCAGCGACCGACCCCGTTCGACCTGCGGGTTCCAGGTGCCGACGACGTTCTCCAGCGCGGCCGGGTCGACCGTCGTCGGGCCGTACCCCTCGTGCGCCCGCAACTCCGGCGAGTCGATGGCCCAGCGGTCGATCTCCAGACCCGCCTCGGACAGCGCGCCCTGGATCAGGTCCTGCGCATCGGCCTCACCGGTCCGCAGGCTCGGGCGGCGGACCAGCTCAGCGGTCCAGGCGAGCTGCTCGTCGAAGCGCTCGTTCACCGCCGCGGTGATGCGCTCGGCGATCTCGGGGTCGAGCATGCGGATCATCCTCCGTCTCGTTCGGGACCAAGTCGCGCGCGGTCTGGCGACGAGCTGCGCGAACGGTGTCCACGGTCACGCCGCGACAGGTCCGTAACAAGAGAAGGCCACACAGCCTTGCCACCACACCGGTGTGCAGATCCACAATCCCGACCCCGGGACGGCCCATCTGTCACTTCCGCTGCATCCGGCCCGCGTGGCGCCGTGGTGGTCATCCGCCAGCACTGGTCCCCTCGCAGGCTTGGTGACTAGTGTTCAGTGCACCACTTGTCGATCTTGTCCGAGGGATGGTTTTCGGTGCGAGGACTGAGGGTTTCGGGGTGGGAGCATGATCGGATCTGCCGGTTTTTGGAGCGGCGCTACGGGGTTCGTCAGATCGCGCGATTGCTTAACCGGGATCATTCGGTGGTCTCGCGTGAGATCAGACGCAATTCTGGGCCGCATGGGTACTTTCCGATCGAGGCTCAACAGCGTGCGGATGCACGTCGCGGGCGGCCTCGCCCGAGGAAGCTGGAGAGGTGTCGCGACAGGCATTGACGTTCCCCGCATAGCTGTAGCGGGACAGGTAACCGTGTCCCGACACCGAGCACCCGCCAGACACGCCATGGGGGCCGTTCGGGCATACGTCGGGACACCCGTAGCACTTGTCCCGACCCTGCACCAGTCGACCTTTTCGCAGTTCACAAAGCAAATCCGCCTGTCCCGTTAAGGCGTGTCCCAGGTGGATAACCTGCGGGACAGGCGGGACAGCAAAAAACGCCTCTGCCTCAGCCGATTTCGGGAAGCAGAAGGCGGGTGAATAGTGTGCAACTCCCCCTCAGACACGTGCGCTAACCACACGAGGTGAGATCGTAGCTTCAACGATCCGCTCGTGTGGTTTGTAATTTAGATGATCGTGTCAGGCCAGTTCGCGGCCTTCCTTGTCAACGCGTTGATCATCAACGTCTGGGGTGAGCACGCGTCGGTGTGGCGCTACATGCTGGTGATGGCCGTACTCCCCGCGATCGCACTGCTCATCGGCATGCTGCGCCTGCCGGAAAGCCCACGCTGGCTCGCCTCCCAGGGACGCGACGCCGATGCGCTGGCGGTGCTCAAGGAGGTTCGGTCCCCGCAGCGCGCAGAGGCCGAGATGGCCGAGGTCCGCGCACTGGCGGAGGAAGAACAGCAATCGCAGACCAGGGGCTGGTTCGACCTCGCGGTCCCGTGGATCCGGCGGCTGGTGATCATCGGTGCCGTCCTCGGCGTCTTCCAACAACTCACCGGCATCAACTCGATCATGTACTACGGGACCCAGCTGCTGCAGACCGCCGGTTTCTCCAGCAACGGCGCGATCATCCAACACCGCCAACGGCTTGTTCAGCGTGATCGGCGTCAGCATCGGCATCCTGCTGATCAACAAGATCGACCGCCGAACCATGCTGATCGGCGGCTTCGCACTGATCACCACGTTCCACGTCCTGGTCGGCGCGTCTGCGATGTTCCTGCCCGACACCGCAGCCAAGCCGTACATCATCCTGGTCTTCGTCGTGGCGTTCGTGTTCTCGATGCAGGGCACCCTCGGGCCGCTGGTCTGGCTCATGCTCTCCGAGATCTTCCCGCTCAAGATCCGCAGCTTCGCCATGGGCGTGTGCGTCTTCATGCTGTGGATGGCCAACGCCGGTGTCACCTTCGGCTTCCCCCGACAGTTGCCGCGCTGGGCATCGCCCCGACGTTCTTCGTCTTCGCCGGAATCGGCGTGCTGGACATCGTCTTCGTCGCCACCCAGGTCCCCGAGACCCGCGGCAAGACCCTCGAGGAATTCGAAGACGAGATCCGCGCCCGAGACCCGTGATCATCACCTCGGGAAGACCGGCCCCATGTCCGTCGTAGTCGCCGTCCCGGACCACCCGGAAGGTCGAGCCGCGCTCCACACCGCCATCACCGAGACCAAACAGCTGAACACCGACCTCGTCATCATCGCCCCCGCCTTGACCGCACCCTGTGGGGTTCCACAAGTCGGTTCGGCCGTGATCCTGGTCATCGGCGTGCTCGGCTACCTCCTCGACAGCGCCGCACGAGGCGCACTCGTCCGCGGCGATGACTCCAACGGCAAGACGTCGCCGATAGCTGCCGGCCGGTTCGGCGAGGCAGGACCTTCCTGCAACCAGAATTGCGATGTACATTGTCGCAACCGCGCTTGCAGCGCGCTCCGCCTCGCACCCGGGAGCAGGGTTCGTGTCCACAGCACAGCACGACGAGATCTTCGGCAACGCCGACGCCCAGTGGCTGAGTGACGTCTTGCCCGACGTGCCGCTTTCCAAGGCGCAGTCACGGGTGGTCGACGTGATCGCCCGCAACCCGCAACTGGCGTCCTACGCGGACATCGCCGAGATCGCGCAGCGGGCCGACGTCAACAACTCCACCGTGGTCCGCGCCGCCCAGACGCTGGGCTACCGGGGCTGGCCGGACCTGCAGCGCGAGCTGCGCGCCCGCTACCTGGTGCTGATCTCCTCCGAGGACACGCTCGTCGAGCACGGTGAGCACCGCAGCCCGCTGCACGACGCCCTGACGCACGACATCGACAACCTGCGTCAGACGCTGGACACCAACACCGCCGCCGACGCGGAGGCCGCCATCGCGGCGCTGGCCGCGGCGAAGTCGATCCTCGTGGTCGGCGTCGGCTCCTTCGCCGGGCCGGCCAGCGTCATGGCCCACCTGGGTTCCACCATGGGCTACCCGATCTCCCTGGAGAACCGGGCCGGGGTGCACCTGGCCACCGCCATCAACAGCCTTGGACCGGGCGACGTCCTGGTGGTCATCAACATGTGGCGGTCCATGAAGCAGCTCATCGCCACCACCGAGGCGGCCCGCGCCGCCGGCGCGACGATCATCGCGATCACCGACATGCGCCGAGGCCGGCTGGCCACGACCGTGGCCGACCACCTGCTGATCGTGCCGTCGGAAGGCATCTCCTTCTTCCAGTCCGTCACCGCGGCGACCTCGGTCGTCTACGGGCTGCTCGCCGGGATGCAAGCGGCCCAACCGGAGCGCAGCCGCGCCGCGATCCGCCGCACCCAGCAGCTGTGGAAGGACCTGGACATCTACCTCGACTAGGACGAATCGGAACGTCCTCCGCGAAACGGAGCTCTGATGAACAAGCAAATCGCCGTCGTCGGCCTGGGGTCGATGGGCGGTGCCATGGCCTCCGCTCTGCACCAGGCGGGCTGGCAGGTGTCCGGATTCGACCCCTCCCCCGACGCACGTTCAGCTGCGGAAACCGCCGGCATCAGCACCGTGGACGATGTCGGGTCACTGGCCGGAACGCCCTACGTCGTCCTGTCGCTGCCCTCCGCCCGGGTGGTCGAGGCGACGGTCCCCCGGCTGCTGGAGAGCGCGGGCACGATCGCGATCGTCGACACGACGACGTCGGAGCCGGCCACCAGCGCCGAGCTCGCCGCCCTCGCCGCCGAACGTGGCACGGCCTTCGTCGACGCACCCGTCTCGGGCGGGCGCGACGGGGCCTCGACCGGCCGGTTGACCGCCTTCGTCGGGGCCACGGCGGAAGCCCTCGACGCGGCCCGGCCCGTGCTGGAGGCGCTGACCGGCGGCCAGTACCAGCACCTCGGCGGCCCCGGCTCCGGCAACGTCGTCAAGCTGCTCAACAACGTCCTGGCCGCGGCCAACCTGGTGTCCGTCGGCGAGGCCCTTGCCGTCGCGAAGGCCTACGGCGTGGATCCCGCCGTCGCCGCAGCGGGAATCAGCGGCGCCTCCGGTGGCAGCAAGGTCTCCGCCGCGATGTACCCGAACTGGGTGTTGTCCGGCACCCACGACTCGGGCTTCTCCCTCGGGCTGATGGCCCGGGACGCCGCCCTGGCCATCGAGATCGCCGGCCAGCGCGGCGAGCAGCCGGGCCTGCTGGCCGCCGCGAGCCAGCGCTGGCAGGACGCCCTCGCCCGCGTCGGCCCGAGCGCGGACTTCACCGAGATCGCGCGAACCGTCGCCCCCTCCCTCACCCGTGAAGGACCTCCAGAAGCATGAGCACCGCCCCGACCACTTCTTCGGCCGCCACCGCGCGCCAGGCCTTGGACGCCGCCTTCCCGCGGGGCCTCGGAGCCTTCGTCGACGGCGCCATCGCCACCGGCGGCGGCGATCGCATCACCCTCACCTCCGCCGCCACCGGCGAGGACTACGCCGACTTCAACGATCCCGGTCGGGAAGGTGCCGACGCCGTCCTGACCAGCGCGGTCCGCGGGGCCGCGAAGTGGGCCGCGACGGACGCCTTCGAACGGGCCCGGATCCTGCGGGAGGTCTCACGCACGATCTTGGAGCACGCCGAGGAGCTGGCCGTGCTGGAGTCCGCCACCACCGGAAAACCACTCCGGGACACCCGGGGCGAGGCGGCCAAGGTCGCCGAGATGTTCGGCTACTACGCGGGATGGGCCGACAAGCTGATGGGCCGGACCATCCCCGTCCCCGGCAACTGGCACACCTACACCGAACGCGTCCCGTGGGGCGTCGTCGTGGCCATCACCCCGTGGAACGCGCCGCTGTTCACGGCCGGCTGGAACTCGGCGGCCCCGCTGGCCGCCGGCAACGCCGTCGTCGTCAAACCCAGCGAGTTCACCCCGGCGTCCACGCTCCGGCTGGCGCAGCTGGCGCACCAGGCCGGTCTGCCGGAAGGCGTCTTTAACGTCGCCATCGGCCTCGGGGGCACCGTCGGCGCCGCCCTCACCAGCGACCCGCGCGTCGGGAAGGTCTCGTTCATCGGCTCGGTCGCCACCGGACGCCGGGTGGCGGTCTCAGCGGCCCAGGCAGGCATCCCGACCGTCCTCGAACTCGGCGGCAAAAGCGCCAACATCGTCTTCGCCGACGCGGACCTGGACCGCGCGGCCGACGGCGCCATCGCGGCCGTGTTCTCCGGCGCCGGGCAGTCCTGCGTGGCCGGCTCCCGGCTGCTGGTGCAGCGCAGCGTCCACGCCGAGTTCGTCGAACGCGTTGCGGCGCGGGCGGCGCGACTGCGCCTCGGCGATCCGCTCGACCCCGACACGGAGGTCGGCCCGATCATCACCGCGCCGCAGTTCGCCACCGTGACCTCCCTCATCGAGGCAGGGCTGCAGGACGGCGGCCGCCGGGTCACCGGCGCGGAGCTGCCCGCAGCGTTGACCGGCTCCGCGCTGGCAGCCGGTCACTGGGTCGCGCCCACCCTGCTCGACGGGGTCACACCGGCCAACCGGTTGGAGACCAGCGAGGTGTTCGGTCCGGTGGTCGGCGCCGACGCCTTCGACACCGATGCGGAAGCGATCGACCGGGCCAACGGCACGAACTTCGGCCTGGCGGGCGCGGTGTGGACCGGCGACGTGTCCCGCGCCCACCACGTGGCACGCTCCGTCAAGGTCGGCACCTTCTGGATCAACTCCTACAAGACGATCCACGTCGCCGTCCCCTTCGGCGGCTTCGGCGATTCCGGCCACGGCCGCTCCTCGGGCCCGGGCGTGCTCGACGAGTACACCCAGACCAAGGCCGTCTGGGTGCCCACCCGCGCCGCCGGCGCACCGTTCCCGTCGCTGAGCTACTAGGAGGCGAGATGGGACCGACCCAGCAGAAACAGCGGTTCATAGCGGCGGCTCACCTCCGGAACCCCTCGCAGGAAGCAGCAGCCCGATGACCACTTCCGCCGTCCCGGCCAAGGCCGGAACGAAGCAAACGCTGCCGATCGCCGCCCTGGCGCTGGTCATCGCGCTGTTCGTCCAGTTCGTCGGCCAACACGAAATCAACCTGGGCATCGGGTCCATCATCATCTTCCCGATGGTGTGGGGGCTGGTCCTCGGCCTGCTGGTGTCGGTGCAGAGGTTCAAGCCGCTCGGCCTGGACCTGCAGAAGGCGGCCTCGGCCCTGGTCGGCGTGGCGGTGATGCTGCTGGTGGCCCGGCTCGCCTTCAACATCGGGCCTAGCCTGCCTGCCCTGGTCAAAGCGGGGCCCGCCCTGCTGCTGCAGGAGATCGGCCACCTGCTCGGGACGATCGTCCTCGCCCTACCGCTGGCCGTGCTGCTGCGCATGGGCAAGGCGACGATCGGTGCCACGTTCTCCCTGGACCGCGAACCGTCGTTCGCAATGGTCTCCGAGAAGTACGGGCCGGACTCGGACCAGTACCGCGGCGTGCTGGCGATGTACGTGTTCGGCACGCTCTTCGGCGCGGTGTTCATCACGCTCCTGACGTCGCTGGTGGCGAACTGGCGGATCTTCGATCCGCTGGCGCTGGCCATGGGCGCGGGCGTCGGGTCCGGTTCGATGATGGCGGCGTCCACGGCGAGCATCGTGGACGCGTACCCGGCCGACGAAGAGGCCGTCCTGGGCATGGCCGCCGTGTCGAACCTGATCACCACGATCCTGGGCGTGTACGTCGGGATCTACCTCGCGCTGCCGCTGGCCGACCGGTTCTACCGGCTGCTCACCCGCCGTCAGGGCAACCCCGCTCCTGGACCGAGCGCGTCGGCGGACTCCGCCGGTGCCGGGTCGGACGAGGTCGCTGGGAACCGCGCGTTCCGGGAGCAGGTCGTCGCGGCCTCGACCCAGGTCGCGCTGCCGCTGTGGCTGTCGCTCGGGGTGCTGACGGTGCTGGGCATCGGCACCGCCTCGATCGCGGCCGGCGCCTTGAGCTGGAAGGTCGTCGGCGGCTACGCGGTGCTCCTGGTACTGGTCCTGCTCGGACTCCTCCTCGCGAAGGTGTCCCGGAAGATCTCGGCGATCGTGTGGATCACCACCGTGGGCGCCTCCATCTCCAGCCCCTGGTTCCCCGGCGCCGAGGTGCTGAACCCTCTGGTGAAGTCGGTGGACTTCCTCTCGATCGCCACCATCATGCTGACCCTGGCGGGGCTGTCGCTGGGCAAGGACATCCCGCTGCTGCGGCGGATCGGCTGGAAGATCATCCCAGTCGGCCTGGTCGCGATCACGGCGTCGTTCCTGCTGTCGACCGTGATCGCCGAATTCGCGCTCGGCCTGTGGGGCTGAGCGATCCGCCGGGGTCGGTAGTCTGAACGCACCGCGGTGGCGCAGAAAAGCAGGTCACCGGGTTGCGCGGCTGCGAGGACGAGCCAGTGCGGGAGAACGATCCGTTGATGGCGGGGCTGGTCCCCGAGCCGGACCGGCACGTCCGGGTGCTGCTCGAGTCCGGCCGCCCGAACGCCGCCGGCCTCGCCTTCAAGCGGCTGGTCGCCGGCGGGGCGAACCACGTCGACGGCCGGTGGGACTCCGCCGTCGTGCTCGTGCACCGGGCCTACCTGGCGTGGCGGCTGAATCGAATCCCGCTCGCCCTCGACCTCGTCGCCGAGGGGTGGACCGGGCTCGACGTCGACCGGCCGCGGGGTGGAGCCGCCGCCCAGACCATGGGCATGCTCGGGGATCTGCTGCAGGCCGTCGGGCACCACGCCGCCGCGGGTGAGCTCATCACCCAGTCCGTTCAGGTCGCCCGGCGCTGCGGTGAGCCGGAGGTTCTCGCGCACTGCCTGGAACGGGAGGCCAACTGCTGGCAGCTCCGGGCCATGAGGGCCAACGGTACGGCGGACGAGTTCTTCCGCACGGCGCTGGAGCTCTTCGACGAAGCGCTGTCGCTGGCCTCCCCCGGACAGGTCCGCCACCGCGCACTGGCCGGCAGCGCCCGGGCCCTGGTCGCCCTCGGGCAGGGCCCCGAGGCGGAGAGCCGCGCGGTGCAGGCTCTGACTGCGAGCGAGGAAGCTGAGGACCGCTACACCTCGGCGATCGCGAACTGGGTGCTCGCCGAGATCCGCCGGCACCAGCGCCGCCTGGTCGAAGCCAGGATCTTCGCCGGTCGAGCCGTCGAAACAGTGGAATGGATCCGGGACACCAGGCTGCGGATGCGGTTCTCGCAGGCCCTGACCACGATCTGCCAGGAGCTGGACGACCCGGTCGGCGAGGCCAACGCGTTGCGCAGCGTGGTCGCGGCCAGCAGCGCCGCCATGCACGCGCTGCAGGTCGGGCTCGGCCAGGCCCTGGAGCAACGTCGCGTCGCCATTCAGGCGCAGCGCCAGGAGTCCGCCGCGCAACAAGATGCGTGCCGGGAAACGCTGACCGGCCTGCTCAACCGGCGCGGCGTGGAGCAACGGGCGGCGGCTGCCGGTCAGGTCGCAGTGCGGTGGCTGCTCGTGATGGACATCGACAACTTCAAGGAGATCAACGACGCCGCGGGCCACACCGCAGGCGACGCCGTGTTGCAGGAGGTAGCCCAGCTGCTGCGGCGCGAGTGCCGATCCGACGACCTCATCTGCCGGTGGGCGGGCGACGAGTTCGTGGTGCTGCTCGCCGACCAGCAGCCGGATCCCAGCCCCGCCGGCCCCGAGCTGGCCGAGCGCATCCGCACGGCGGTGGAGACCCACGACTGGACGCCGCAGGTGGGCCCGAGAACCCGCCCACCGACCGTCAGCGTCGGCGTCGCCGCCGGGCCCACCAATTTCGATCCCCTCTTCGCCGCCGCGGACCGCGCCCTCTACCGGGCGAAGCGCGCTGGCCGCAACCGGGTCGAGATCGATAGCACCCCGCCCCTTCCTCCAGCGCAGACCTGACCGCAGAACCGCGGTTCCCATGCCCTTGCCGATAACCTCATCCGTCCTGGTGAGAAGCGGCGGGCGCGGCGGAGTGGTAGGTCGACCGTAGTCGCTCGAGCAGGCGCTTTCGCTGCTATCGAGCGCCACGGCATGGTCGTCGACTGTGCTGCTGCGGCTGGCCTATCTGGGCGTGGCGAATGTGTTCGCCACGCTGCGCCTGTTGCCGATGAGTGACCGGGACAAGGGCGTCGAGATCCTGACCTTGCGCCATCAGATCACGGTGCTGGAGCGTCAACTCGGTCAAGAGAGAGTGCGGTTCACCCAGCCGGCGGATCCGGATCCTGGTGTGTCCTGCGCCGGAAGCCGTGTCGCAGGTAGTCGTGCGTACGGCGTTCGGGCAAGGCGGGCATCATCGGCAGTATCGGCTGGGACCGGTCCAGGGCCTGGATCTGTTGGGTCGGGGACGGGACGCCGTGCGGCCTTTCGGCCGTCGGTTTTCCCATCCCCGCCCTCCGAACCCGGCGTGCGAGTCGTCCCCGCACCGGGCTCTCCACGTGTCCCGATTGGGCTAGCCGACCAGTTCTGAGACCTGCCCGAGGAAGGCCACATCGTCGTGGCTGGTGCGGCGGAAGCGTGCTCCTGCCGAGTCAACCTTGTCGATGTTGAACGGCGTGGCGATCTTGGTTCCGCGGTAGCGATAGCGTCCGACACGCATCTTCGCCGGGTTGTAGAGGGTCATTCCGTCCGCTGCGATCCGGTCGACGCCGTAATAGCGCCACCGGATCTGTTTCCAGGTCAGGTGCGGATGCTTGCGACGTATCCAGTAGATCACCCGCCACCAGGCGTACCAGCCCACATAGGCGAAGGTCTTCTTGGAGGCGCCGTAGCGGAAATACGCAGCCCAGCCTCGTAGGATCGGATTGATCAACCGGAGTAGTTGCCCCAATCCCAGTGACACGGTGCTGGCCCCAGTGGCCTGCTTGATCTTGTGCATCACCCCGGCCAACGCTTGCTTGGACGGGATGGTCAGCACCACCCGACGACCGTCACCTCGCAGCCGCTGGGTGCGGAAGCCAAGGAAGACGAACCCGTCGTCGATGTGTGTCACGAGTGTCTTTTCCGCCGAGAGGGTCATCTTCAGCTCGCGGGCCAGCAACTCGCTGATCTCGTTGCGAAGCGCTTCGGCGTCGGAACGTTTGCCGTGCACCAGCACAACAAAGTCGTCCGCGAAACGCACCAGCCGATAATTCGGCAACCTCCGACGACGGCGATGCTGCCGCCGCCAGGCGGGAGTCATGTCCCGCTGCTGGATCGTGGCGAAATACTCGTCCAACACCGAAAGGTAGATGTTGGCCAACAGAGGAGAAGCAACCCTACCCTGCGGCGTGCCCTTCAGGCTCGCCGCGAACCCACCATGCTGCTCGACGATCCCTGCCCGCAGAAACGCACGGACCAACCGCAACACACCTTGCGATCGGCGATGCGCCGGGCCACCAGGTCCATCAGGACGTGGTGGTCGACGTTGTCGAAGCAGGCGGTGATGTCCCCTTCGACCACCCACTCATAGGCTTGGGTGGTCATCTTGTGGATCTCGGCGATGGCATCCTGGGCCCGTCTTCCTGGCCGATACCCGTAGCTGAGGCGTTCCTGTGCTGGTGCATGGCCGCAGGCCACATGCAGAAGTTGGCCGTGCCGACCCGCAGCACTCTCAACCGGGCGCCACGCCGGGCACCGATCCGACACCGACCCCCGACGCTACCGAACAAACGTAGGAATCTTGCATCCGATGCACCTTTCAGGGCAAAGCGCCAGGTCGAAGACCGCGCGCACGCTGCCCCGACAGGATGTCGATCCGGTCCCCGCCGTGCACGCACCCGCAACCCCTGAAACCTGCCATGCAGGGTCGAGGTCGTGCCCTGGTCGATGGCGCCGACGTACGAGGCCATTCTCGTTCTGCCTTCCTGTGTACCACTTTTCGGTCCTTCGGCCCCTGGCGTCAGCTGACGGGCAGGACCAGCGCCAGCCCACCGGCCAGCACCCCGCCGATGACCGGTCCGACGATCGGGACCCAGGAGTACTCCCACGCGGCCGATCCCTTGCCGTGGATGGGCAGGATCGCGTAGGCGATGCGTGGCCCGAGGTCGCGCGCCGGGTTGATGGCGTACCCGGTGGGGCCGCCGAGCGAGTTGCCGATGCCGATCACGAGGAAAGCGACCGCGGCGTAGCCCAGCGCGGAGTTGCCGAACTGCGGCACGCCGTCCGAGCCCGCTTCGGCACCGGGGCTGAGGATGATCCACAGGACCAGCACGAAAGTACCGATGATCTCGGTGACGAGGTTCCACGGCGCGTTCGGCACGGTCGGTCCGGTGCAGAAGATCCCGCGGGTGTTGGCCGGGTCGTCGTGGGTGTCGAACTGCAGCTTGTAGGCAGCCCAGCACAGCAGTGCACCGAGCGTGCCGCCGACGAGCTGCCCGACGATGTAGACCGGCACCTGTGACCACGGGACCTGCCCGTTCACTGCCAGACCCAGCGTCACGGCCGGGTTGATGTGGGCGCCGCTCGGGGTCGCGATGCTGGCGCCGGCGAAGACCGCGAAGCCCCATCCGATGTTCACCAACAGCCAACCGCCGTTGTGCCCCAAGGCTTTTCGTAAGATTACGTTCGCGCTCACCCCGCAACCCAGCAGGGTGAGCGTCGCCGTCCCCAGCAACTCCCACAGGAAGATCTCACCAAGACTCATGATGCCGTTCCTCTCGTCATGCCGCCGTTGGCACAGCGGGACATCGATTGGCTGTCCGAAATGGATTGGATCGGGACGGTACTGGCGCAAGGGCAACACGTGTACACGAGTCCGGTCATATGCAGCGGCTTGGCCTGTACCGCTAAATCCGACGAATCTCCTGGTAGCAGAACATGGTGCCGATTCGAGTCGGTCGGTTCGACGCGTGATCGGCACGAGACCGGCGCCATGACCCTCCGTTGGAGTAGTGACCCCGGCACCCGCGGGGTGGCATCAAAAAACCAACATTGCAATAGCTTCAGAATGGTGTTTTTACGGAATTAAGATGATGACGACGGCGCGGTGCCGGACGTCAAGGAGTGCGCACCGCAATGGCGAGGAGGACGGGATCCTGCCGGCGGAGGACAAAGGTGTGAAGGGAACGACGATGTCCGGGACATCCCGTCGACGCCCGTCTGGGGAAGCAGCAGGACGCAGGATCACCGAGCTTATTATGGCCGAGGGCACCCTGCGGATCGGTGATCTCCTGGACTCTGTGGGCGCCAGCGCCATGACAGCCGCACCTTTGACGCCGCTGTCCACTTCGGATTAGGGCTTCAGCGGCCCGGACTGGAGAGCCACATCCAGGCGATCTGAGCTCGCCGGATCTCATATTTGAGGCTGGGCTTCTTGGCGATGGCTGGGCCGCAGTGCTCATGGCAGTGCAGCCGAAGAAGAAACGGCGCAGATGGTGGGACAGCAACAAAGGCAACGACGGGGCGATGGAACGAACGGCTTCGCCGACCGGGGAATCCGGTTGCCCTGCGGGCTTGTCGGCGGCCTTTTCGCCGACAAGCCCGCAGGGCTACAGCAATCAGGAGAATTGGATGCCGCCGTCGATCATCACCGACTGCCCGGTCATGTAGTCGGAGTCCGGTGAGGCCAGGTAGGACACGAAGCCCGCGACGTCCTCGGGCACCGAGACCCGGCCAAGGTGGATCAGCTCCGAGTACTTCTCGATGGCCGCGCCCTTGCGGAGGCCCTCGTTCTCCGCGAGCTTCTCGTCGATGTAGTCCCACATCGCGGTGCCGACGATGCCGGGGCAGTAGGCGTTGACGGTGATGCCGTGCTGCGCCCACTCCATCGCGGCGGCTTGGGTCAGCCCGCGTACCGCCCACTTGGAGGCCGAATACGGGCCGAGCAGCGGGAACGGCCGGTACGCCACGATCGAGGCCGCTCCGATGATCTTGCCGCCAGTTCCCTGCTTAATCATCTGCCTGGCGGCCTCCGTGTAGCAGAGGTACACGCCGCGGAGGTTGATCGACATTAGGTGGTCGAACTCCTCGGGTGTGCTTTCCAGCAGTGGCTTGACGTTGGCGATCCCGGCGTTGGCGACCATGACGTTGAGCTGCCCGAGCTCAGCGGCCACCTGCTCCACCATGGACTGCACCGCGTCCGGGTCGGACACGTCGGCCACGGCCGTGGTCGACCGCCGGCCCGTCGCCGCGATCTCGTCGGCGACAGCCTTGAGCTGGTCGGTGTTGGCCTCGATGTCGTTGACTGCGACGTCCAGGCCGTCAGCGGCCAGCCGCAGCGCGATGCCCTTGCCGATGCCTCGCGCGGCACCCGTGACCAGTGCGACGCGCGGCGATTTCCCTTGTGCGGACATTGCTTCCTCCAACCGGTAGTGGAATTGCGGGGTCAGGACTCGTTGGGCACGGCCAGCTCGCCGAGCCGGGACCAGTCGTTCTGCGGCACCGTCGTGTTGACGATTCGCGGAGTCTCCGCGAGGTAGGCGGGCAGCGTCTGCTGCGCGGTCCTGAAGTGCTCGGAGCTGACGTGCGCGGCGCAGGCCTGCTCGTCGCGGAATGCTTCGACCAGCACGTATTCGCTCGGGTCCGCGACGCTGCGGGACCGGTCGTACCAGAGGCATCCCGCTTCGCCGCGGGTCGCTTCGGTGAAGTCCCGGGCGATTTCGGGCCACTGGTCGGCATATTCGGATTTGATCCGGAACTTCGCGGTGATGAAGATCATCATGGTCTCCGTCGGTCAGGGCGTGAGGATGGCGCGGCCGCGGATGCGTCCGGCGTCGAGGTCGTCCAGGGCGTCCTGGAAGCGGTCGAGCGGGTACTTGCTGGTGTGCAGCCGGACTCGGCCCTGAGCGGCGAGCACCATCAGTTCGCACAGGTCGTTGTAGGAGCCGACGAGGTTGCCGATGAAGTTGATCTCAGCCGAGATGATGTCGATGGTCGGGACGTCGATGTTCTCGCCGTAGCCGACCACGTGGTAGTCACCGGCGCGGCGGAGCATGCGGACGCCGTCGCGGGTGGCGCCGCCCTCGCCGACGAAGTCGATGACGGCTTCGGCGCCGTGCCCGCCGGTAAGGTCGAGGACGTCGTCGACGTGGCCGCCTTCGGCGACGATGCCGTGGTCGGCTCCAATGGACGTGGCCAGCTTCACCGCGTCCGGGTTGCGGTCGACCACGATGAGTTCGGCGGCGGTGATGGCCTTCAGTACCTGGATGCCGATGTGCCCGAGCCCGCCCGCGCCGATCACCACGCACCGGTCGCCGGGCCGCAGGGTGCGGGCGGCTTTGGCCGCGGCGTGGTAGGCGGTCAGGCCCGCGTCGGCCAGCGCCGCGACGTCGGCGGGTTCGAGGGAGTCGTCGATGCGGACGACGCTGCGGGCCGAGGTCTTGAGGTACTCGGCGTATCCGCCGGCGGTGTCGATGCCGGGGAACAGCGACTGCTCGCAGTGCACGTCGTCGCCGAACCTGCACGCGCGGCAGAGACCGCAGGTGATCAGCGGGTGCACGATCACCTTGTCGCCCTCGGCGACGTTGGTGACGGCACTGCCGACCGCGTGCACCCATCCCGCGTTCTCGTGGCCGATCGTGTAGGGCAGCTCCACGCCGGTCTTCTGCGCCCACTGGCCTTCGAGGATGTGGATGTCGGTCCGGCACACACCGGCGCCACCGATCTTGATGACCACGTCGTGGGGGCCGGTGACCTCCGGGGTGGGAACTTCGGTCAGGCGGAGCGGCTGACCGTAGCCGACGACCTGGACTGCCTTCATGATGCGTTCTCCTTCAACTGGTCGGCGGCCGACTCCGGGTAGCGGGTGCGCAGCAGGCCGCGGCAGAAGTGCGCGTTGCCCTCCATCGAGATCCGGATCGCGCGGGCGAAGCGCAGGCGCAGCGGTACTTCCTCGCGCGAGCACGGGTGCCCGTGGTCGTTCACGAGCACGGGAGCCGATGGGACGATGGTCAGGCCGAGGGCGCGCCGCCGCAGCAGCAGGGAACTCGTCGCGGGCACGTCGGGGAGATCAGCGATCGTGACGTCGTGCAGGTCTTCCTCGGTGAGCTCGGGGTTCTCCCTGAGCAGCAGGCCCAGCGAGCGTTCCATCGCCGCGGCGTGCGCCTTGCGGCGAAACGTCAGGCGCAGCTGCTCAAGGTCTTCCTCGGCCTCGTGCGGGAACGTGCCGCGGTAGCCCGCGTCCGCGGCGAGACCGCGGTTGATCAGCTCCGAGTCGTGGTGGTCGTCGAGCATCACCACGACGTCGGTGACATCCGGCAGCGCCCGGAGCACGTCCTTGGCGTCGGATGCCATCAGGTAGGCGAAGTTCGGTGCGCAGAACGACGTCGGCAGCCGCAGGTGGGCGGTAACCACCCCGACGTCCGTCGCCTCCAGCGACCGCACGAAACCGAGATCGGTGATCGGTTCGTCCAGCTCGGGATCGAGAACCGTGTCCAGCGCCGCCCGCGCCATCCGCTCCAGCAGTTCCGGGCCCATCTCAGGCCACCGCCTTCTCGGCGAGGCCGAGCCCTTCCGGGACCTCGATGCCGTACATCGCCGCGGCGTTGAGCCCGAGGATCTTCTTCTTCTGCGACACGGTGATCGGCGCGTACTCGGTCATGTCCTCGGGGATCTGGAAGTCCACGAACCGCTCCACCAACCACTTGGGCGTCCACAGCGCGTAGTCGCTGGAGAACTGGATCCGGTCCTCGTCGAGCCAGTACAGGAGCTCGCCGATGATCTGCGCGAAGTACCGCGGCCGGGAGTGGATGAACGGCATCGCCACGGCCAGCCCGGCGTGCACGTTCGGTTCCTGCGTCGCGATCCAGCAGAAGTCCTCCAACCGCGGAAGACCGCAATGCTCGACGACGAAGTTCAGCTCCGGGAAATCCGTGGCGGCCTTGTCGACGTCGGCGACGTCGAAGGCGTCCCGGTCCAGCGGCCGGATCGTCGGTCCCTTGTGGATGTGGATGTTGCGGATACCCAGTTCCTGGCAGACTTCCAGGTATCGGTAGGTCCACGGGTCGTCCAGCTTGTAGCCGCGGGAGTCGCCGTGCCACTCCGCGGTGTAGAGCTTGACGCCCTTGAGCGAGAACCACTCGGCGTCGCGACGGAGCTGATCGAGCCCGGCCTGCTCGAAACGCGGGTCCCAGCAGTGGTTGTAAGTCAATTTGTCCGGGTACCGCTGGGCGAGCGCGAAAGCTTCCTCGGTCTGCCCGAAGCCGGTCCGGTAGAACGCCCCGAGATGGGCGGGCTGGAAGATGGCGTGGTCGACGTACCCTTCGGTGAACAGGTCGCGCATCAGGCGCTCACTGCCGTAGTAGAGGTACTCCTCGTATGACCACAGCTCCGACTCCGGACTCAGGTTCCGGTGGTAGTCGTAGAAGCAGTCGATGAACTGCTTGCCGTGAATGTTGAGCTGGTTTTCGGGACGTGCGTCCCAAAGCGCAATGTGCGCGTCGACGATGAAGTAGCTCTCGCCGTCCTTGTGGTACATGTCTGCACCTTCCCGGTACGTGGCTGCTGTGGCACGTTGGGTCGGAACGCTAGACACGACGGCAGGCGCCGGGGAGCCCCCGCGTGTCTCAGTTTGAGACACGCTGACCTATGAGGATCAGCGCATATGGCGTTACCGTGGCCGAGGTCGGCGCGACGACGCGTCGCGTGGAGGCCGGAAATGGACAAACCCCAGCGCGCACCCCACACAGAAAGGGCAGAGCGCCCCTTCTCGCCCGGCCGGGCGGCCGGAATCGCTCCGCGACTGCGCGCCTCCTGGCGGCGCAGCGAGCGCTACGGGTTGGCAGCGGACGAGCTGCGCCCGGTGTTCACCGGCTCGGTGGACACCGACTCGCTGCTGTACGAATGCGGCCACGAGGTGCTCCGCGGCCTGCAGGCGACGCTGGCCAACGAACCGGTGAGCATGATGGTCACCGACAGCGACGGCCTCGTGCTGGGCAGGATGTCCGAGGACAGCTCGATCAACCGTTCACTCGATCGGGTACACCTCGCACCCGGGTTCTACTTCGCCGAACGCAACGCCGGCACCAACGGGCTCGGCCTCGCCCTGGCCGATCGCACTCCGTCACTGGTGCGGGCGAACGAGCACTACTGCACCGGCCTGCGCGGCTACACCTGCGCCGCTGCTCCCGTCCTGGATCCGGTCAACGGCGGCGTCGCCGGCAGCATCAACCTCACCACCTGGTCCGACTCCTCATCCGAGCTCCTGATGGCCCTCGCCCAGGCAGCGGCCGGAAACACCACCTCGCTGATGCTGGCGCGCAGCGCGGGGCGCAAGATCCGACCGATGCCGCGCGGCGAGGTGTTCCGGGTCTACGCCGACCGCCTCCAGCAGCCGAGCACCACCTGCGCTGCGCTCTCGCCCACGTGGACCAATGCCGTCGCGCAAGCACGCTTGGTGTTCCAGCAGGGGCTGCGCGTCGCGGTCGTCGGCGAGCCGGGGGCGGGCAAAACGGCTCTGGTGTCCCTGGCCCGCCGGGAGCTGACGCGGGAACGCGTGCTCAGCGCCCGGCCTCCGGCACCGGAGGACATCGACGCGTGGCTGACGCTGTGGGCTCCTGAACTCGGCAAGGACAAGACCTGCATCATCGTCTCCGACGTGGACGCACTGCCGGCCTGGGCCACGACCGAACTGGCCCGACTGTTCAGCGCGGTGCACCGGGCCACCGACCGGCTGCAACCATTCGTCATCACCGCCCGGACGGATTCCGTGATCCCGGAGGAGCTGCGCCCGCTGATCGACACCGTGGTGGAGGCACCCGCCCTGCGCTCCCGGCCGGACGACATCCTCCCCCTCGCCCGCCACTTCGTCCGCCAGGACCGGGGCCGTGCCGCGACCTTCACCTCGGCCGCGGAGCGCGCGCTGACCTCCTACGACTGGCCGGGAAACGTCCGCCAGCTCCGGAAGGTGATGCGTGAAGCGGCCGCAGGTGCCACGACGATCGACCTGCACCACCTCCCGGCTGAGGTCTTCACCAGCCCAGGCCGCCCGCTCACCCGACTCCAGGCCGTCGAACGCGACGAGATCATCCGATGCCTGACCGAACCGGGAACGACCGTCGCACAGGCCGCCACCGAACTCGGCGTCGGCCGAGCAACGATCTACCGCAAGATGGCGCAATACCGCATCCGGATCCCCGAACAGACCACGAACCGCTAGCAGCCGCGACGACCAGGTGCCCTCCGCTGGGTCGCAATTTCAAAATACGTACCGTAAACCCGGCGCGTGCCTGCTCTTACTACGGCAGCTACTTTTGGTACGTAGTCCGCGAATTTTGGCGCCGGCCCAGCTTGTGGCGCATCGGTCAGTAGGCCCGCCGGGCTCACCCCGATACGCGACACGAGCAAACGTGCGGCATCGAACTCGGGTTTCCCGCAGGCGCCGCTTCCTTTTGAGAGTTGGCGACTCTCATCTCTGATCCCCCAGAGACAACGCCGGGTGATAAGCGAGCACCATTTCGTCCAACACCGCCATCGTGTGCACGACCAAGACACCCCATCCAGGTGCCGCAGCAAGCAAAACCCGATCCCCTGGCATCACGCCGCACCATCTGCGCACGGAAAGTGGAAGCTGCACGTGACCTCTCCGCGTCAGCTTGAATGCTCCGTACTGGTTTCGACGGAAGACCACGACTCCCACCACCGTCGCAACCTCGACTCCGTCAGTCACGCGGCGCCGTAAGCGCCGGGTAGAACGAGGCCGTCAAGACGTCGCACAGCTCGCGTCAACCATTGGATCAGAGAGGCAGCGGCAGATAATCCGCGCCCTGACCAGTCTGTGATGCGAGAGCTCGAGCGCTGACCTCACAGGGGTAGATCGGCGCCTGGTCATGTATGCGCCCAGAAGCCGCAGCAGAGCCCTGCCCGCGTGCGGCAAGAATTTATAAGAAAGACCCGTACGATCAAACTGGAAATATCACACTGCCACCCGCCAAATCCTATTTCAACATACCCGCTCTCAAAGAGAGCTTTGAGCAAGTCAATGCTCCCTCGCGTAGCCCAAACAGAGTAATTATTAGTCAAATACGGCACTACCTCTCGGCGCCGGTCTAGGTTCGTGTATAAGTAGCAAGGAGAACCAAGATCCTAGCCATGTCGGAGCCTGCCATGACCGGATTCGAAGCAACCCTGATCCCTCGGGCAATTTCGTTAGCAATTAAACCGCTAGCCGAGAGTGCCCGCAGGGCACTCTCCAGAAACGGCGTCGGCAAAGCGGACCTTCACACGTCGTTGCATTTGGTTGAAGCAGGCAATGGCACAAGACCGTCCGCCCTCGGGCTACTGTTCAAGATGCCCTACAACATCACTCAACGGGACGTAGACAAGGTTCTAAATACTTCTGAATTTCAAAATCTAATTCGATTTCTAGTCTCTATCAGAATTGCGCATCGTCGTGAAGCTGATCGCGAGCAACGCAAGAAGATAGAACGTGCAATTGTTTCGCTGTTTCAGGAATATTGCGAAGTCGATCTCCCGGTAATCGAATTACAACAGTACGTGTGTGATCTATACACGCTCATGGACGATCATGCAAAGCGTTACTCCGAGCAACTTTTACTAAAGCTTCAAAATCCGACCCAGAGCTATGAGTGGGCTTCATCTAACATCGCTCATCAGCACTTGAGATCCATCGATAGATACTTGGAACTAATCGTATCTGAATCTTCACCAACCAAGGAACATACTGCGCAATGGAGAACTAAGTATCAGGATATATTCGAGTTCAGACATCGCGAAATTCAGGTTCCAGATCTCTTGCACAGAAGAAAGGTCCACTATGATCGTCTGTACGTGGGAACGAGGCTTACACCGCGTACAACAAAATCTGCAAATTGGGCCTCCACTGTCACCGGGAACCGGGAAGCTCAAGCACTAAGCGAGAGCGACCTCTTAGGGCTAGTAGACAGAACTGTGATACTTGGCGCCCCTGGAGCCGGGAAGTCCACAGTATCAGCACTTTTAGCAATAAAATCTTGGACTAAACTTGACACAGTGCCATTCATAATCCAGCTGAAAAGCGTGAACTTCTCAGGGCAAGGCTTCAGCGTTGCTGATACTATCGAGCACAATTTACGATTCATATACCAATGCCCTGCCCCGCGAGGGCTAATTGAACGCCTGCTTTCCGAAGGTAATGCATTCATAGTATTCGATGGGCTTGACGAACTGCTTGACGGGAAGACGCGTCAACAAGCAGCGGATGTTATTGACGTAATCTCCCGTGCATATCCTCTAACAAAATTGCTGGTCACTTGCCGAACCGTGGGTTACGAAATCGCCCGTCTAGACAAAAACAGCTTCGACGAATTCACTATTTCAGATTTTTCTGAAACGCAAGTTCGGCAATATGCAAAAAACTGGTTTCTTTTGGATGACTCAGCTGAAGAAAAAACTGTTGATCAAGTTGCTGAGGACTTCTTGAAAGCAAGCGCTCCTATCGATGATCTAAGACGAAGTCCGCTCATGCTCGCGTTCATGTGTGTACTATATCGCGGACATAGCTACATACCTCACAAAAAGCCAGAGATATTCCGAAAATGCGTAGACCTCGTGTTGTATGAATGGGATCAAGCTCGTGGGATAACTAGCCCTTCAGTAGATATGGACCAAGTGGAACTTGGTCTCACTTATACGGCATACTCCGCCTTGACTGACAAGGTATACGCTGACGGACTGACCGAACAGTCTCTTCACGAATTACTTGTCCCCGCCCTTCTGTCTGAGTCGGTGCCTGACGAAGAATCTGCGAAACAGATCGTTAGAGAACTTATTAACACATGCCGTGGGCGGGCATGGATATTCACGGATATAGCTCTCGATGAACACGGAGAAGATCTATTCTCATTCACCCATGCGAGTTTTCTCGAATATTTCGCAGCACGCTACATCGACCGCAACAGCAATACTCCTGAAAACGCGGCTGATGCACTCATCCCTGGGCTTTCATATGGTCGATGGGAAATCCTTGCTCAAATCTGCCTATCACTCAAGGCGCGAAATATTACGGCCGGCGCTACACGAATGTACCGCCACATAATAGCGCACGCTCAATCGCTAATTGATGACCGCAAAAAGTACGAAGAGACGCGCAGGAAGCTGCTGAGGGAAAGCCCTCAAAAAGCTCCTGGCCCTTATACGAGTCGCTCAGATGTAGCCCTGATCGACTTTCTTGTTAGAGGCTCGGACGCCGTATCAATAAGCGGTGACGCCCTTGACGATCTCGTCGAGATAGCTATCGAATTATTCTCGGAAAATAGAAGCAAAAGCCTTGGATCGTTACTGACAAGAAATCATCCATACTCGCATCGCGCAGGCGAAAAGATCGCTGCTATTTTATCAAATAAACTAATCGAGTACAGTAGCTCTACGCCGAATTCCGATAGAAGCTTGTCTAAGCTAGCGTGGGTGGCTTCACATTTCGGGTACATTGGCAGTAGTCTGTACGGCCACGAAGGCGATCTCGAAGCCGTACGGAACGTCCGAGAGGAAATCACTCGCCAGTCCTCAAACAGGATGAAATCAAGGTACGCATACAATGACTCTCTGGCATGGAACCTATCTATTCATTTAGGTGTGATCGACAAAGACGTGCTCCAACACGCCACGTACTACACTCGGCTATTTGAACCATGCCGACCGATACAAGATTTCGGTCCATCATCTACCATCGAATGGGTAGTAGACAGCTTCTCTTCATCTTTTCGTAAATGCTTGCCTGTCAGTAGAGCTGTTAAGTTACTCAAAACGATAGGAGGCCGTGCTGACTGGGACGTATTTAATTCGCCAATTCCAGCACATTCGGAAATCGATAGACGCGTAGGTTTGCCGCTGCGAGACATCTCGCGCAGGGTGTTTGTCTACGGAGACGAGGTCTTTCATGGCTGGCTTCTCGTTGCAATCGGACTTCTGGAACTAGACGAAATAGCTAACTCGATTAGCCGCGATGAATGCTTGGCACACCATTCAATGAACGATGTCTTTTCCTATGCTTCTGTGCGGCCGCACGCCTGGTCGGACTATATGGATACATGGCTCAATTCACATGTCGACATATGGCAAGGAAACGACGCTGCTGTCTCCTGAATCTGCTGTCGCAGTACTCGCCCTTTGAGCACAACGAGATCTTCTACAAAGGAGTCCTCTGATACGCCCAGGGTCGCACCCAGTCATTGGTTACTGGGTGCGAGTCTCCGCAAACGATTGGCATAGTGCGGTGACTTCACCACCGTTTCGCCCTTTCTGCCCAGGTAGTTCACAGGAGCCACAACGTGGAGCCGACTCAAAATCTGTCCAGTGTGCGTTCGAGTCGCACCCGGAGCACGAACGGACACGGCAACCACACCTGATCGGGCTGAGCTCTGAGGAAGCTCACTGGATCTTTCGACAACCCAAGCCCCCGGCTGTAGCATCGCCGCCATGGAGACGAATCCCCGATTCGGGGATTCCTCCCACTGGCAGGGGTTCAAGTCTCGGACACATAATTACCCCATGGTAAGGGGTCTTGTCGCTGGTCAGGCTCGGTCGGATGTCACGACCGAGCCTGACTTGTTGTAGACGATGATCAAATTGTGCTCTCGCAGGAGCCTGGCAGTCTCTTCGGGTTGACCATCGCAAGCTAGTGTTCCGAGTCGTTAATAGTTTTATTGATTCTGGTGCAGTAGTGGGCGAGGCTGGCGAGGATCTCGTCAGCGGTCTTGGTCCACACGAAGG
>NZ_JBWKKU010000086.1:0-35588 GCF_056431445.1 Saccharopolyspora sp. NPDC045941 | reverse complement strand
AACTTCTTACGGCCCTGAGGTGCCCGGTCCTTGCGGATCTCGAACACTGCAACCCCTGAACGAGTCAGGCGTTGCAACCACCACTAGAACCCAAGACGTCGAGGATGAACTGGGGCCGTTGCTCGAACACGATGCGACCGCCAGTCATCCGCTGCTACCAACGCTGCGGGCCTTCCTGGAGTGCGGCGGTAACAAGGCGCGCGCGGCCGAAGTGCTCTTCGTCCAACGGCGCACCCTCTACCACCGTCTGGACCGGATTTCCGTCGTGCTCGGTCTCGATCTCGCCGAAATTGAGCATCAGCAGCGCCTGCAGCTCGCACTCCGCGGCCACGACCTGCTCAGCCGTCCTGTCTTTCGGCGCGATTAGCAGTCGAAGCAACGGTTAGTCCGTTCGCCCATCTTTCCACTCTGTGTCAGGAGGAGCTCGGTTATTACACGGCTTGTGCATGTTGGTGTGCTTCTGCTTTCCGCAGACTCCATGGACAAGCCAACAGGGGTTCCCCTTTCGTTAAGGAGTTCGGAGTGTCCGCACCGACCACAGTCGTGAAAAAGCCCGCAGCGCCGACTGCGGCACGGGTGAGCAGCCCCGAGATCGTCGACCGCGTCGCCGAGGTCATCGCGGACGTCCGGGCGAATGGTGATGACGCGGTACGGCGCTGGTCGGAGAAGTTCGATTCGTGGACGCCGGAGTCGTACCGGCTGGGCCCGGCCGAGATCGCCTCCGTCATGGCTGCTGTCCCGAAAACCGTCCTCGACGACTTGAGGTTCGTCCAGCGCCAGGTGCGAGGATTCGCGCAGGCGCAACGCGACTCCCTCGCCGATTTCGAAACCGAGACCCTGCCGGGAGTCTTCCTGGGGCAGCGCAACATTCCGATCGACGCAGCGGGGGCCTACGTCCCGGGCGGCCGCTACCCGCTGACCGCCTCGGCGCACATGACCGTGGTGACGGCCAAGGTCGCCGGTGTCGAGCGGGTCGCCGCCACCACCCCGCCGGACCGCGGTACCCCGCCCGCAGTGAGCGTTGCGGCGATGCACCTGGCGGGAGCGGACGAGATCTACGTGATGGGCGGCGTTCAGGCGGTCGCTGCGCTCGCCCTCGGGACCGAGACCATCTCAGCGGTCGACATGCTCGCCGGGCCGGGCAACGCCTACGTCGCCGAGGCCAAGCGCCAGCTGTTCGGCGAAGTCGGGATCGACCTGTTCGCCGGCCCGACCGAGGTGCTCATCGTCGCCGACGCGAAGGCAGACCCCTTCGTCGTGGCAACCGATCTGCTGTCGCAAGCCGAGCACGGGCCGGATTCCCCCGCCGTGCTGATCACGACTTCGGAGGACCTTGCCCGGCGCACCATCTCGTACGTCGACGAGCTGTTGGTGAACCTGCCGACCCGCGAGGTCGCTGGCAAGGCGTGGCACGACCACGGCCAGGTGCACGTCGTAGCGGATCTCGACGCGGCGTACGCACTTGCGGACGAGTACGCCAGCGAGCACGTCCAGATCCTCACCGCCGAGCCGCGCGTGGCCTTGGAGCGGATGCGCAATTATGGCGCGCTCTTCCTCGGTGACAAGACCTGCGTCGCATACGGCGACAAGGTGATCGGCACCAATCACGTGTTGCCGACGTTGGGTGCGGCCCGCTACACGGGTGGCCTCTGGGTCGGCAAGTACCTCAAAACTGTTACGTACCAGGAGATTCGGGACGCTCGAGCGAGCGCTGAACTCGGCCAGATCTGCGGAAGGGCTTCCCGGCTGGAGAACTTCGAAGGGCACGCCAGGTCCGGTGACGTTCGCAGCGCCAGGTTCGGCTCGGCGCGACTGGACTGGACTGATCACACCTTCACCCAAGCCTGAGCATCCCGGCATCAACGGCCACCCCAGCACCTTTGGAGTTCGTCATGCCAGACACGGAGAAAACCGCGGGAGCGATGCCCACCACCGATCCACCTTCCCGGACGCCCGGAGCCGCGGTCCTGGCATCCTCGGATGAGGACGCAGAACTGCTCGCTGCCTTGGGCTATGAGCAGCGGTTCGACCGAAAGGTCAGCCTGTGGGCGAACTTCGCGCTCGGCTTCGTCTACCTCTGGCCTCTCGTCGGCGTCGTTTCGCTGTTCGCGGTCGGCTTGTCGACTGCAGGTCCGCCATCGATCTTCTGGATCGCGATCATCGGTCTCGGCCAGCTGCTCGTCGCGCTGGTCTTCGGTGAGATCGTCGCCCAGTTCCCACTCGCAGGCGGGCTCTACCAGTGGTCCCGCCGGTTGTGGAACGGACGCTACGCGTGGTTCACCGCCTGGACCTACATGTGCTGCATCACCATCGGCATCACCAGCACCGCGCTGTTCAGCGCGGACTTCGTAGCCAGCCTGTTCGGTGGCACTGCAGCCAGCCCCGGAATCACCTCGACACCGGGCCAGCGGCTGCTCATCGCGCTCGTCGTCACCGTCGTGTGCATGACGTGCAACAGCTTCGGGACCAGGACACTGGCCGTCATCTCCAAAATCGGATTGGCCGCCGAGCTCATCGGCATCATCCTGGTCGGCTTGTACCTGCTGATCTTCCAGCGGCACAACTCGCTCTCGATCTTCTTCGACGACATGGGCACCGGCCACGCGGGTGGCTTCTTTGGTGCCTTCTTGGCAGCGTCACTTGTGGGGCTGTTCCTCTACTACGGGTTCGAGGCCTGTGGTGAAGTCGCCGAAGAGGTGCCGAACCCGGCACGCAGCATCCCCCGCGCCATGCAGTTGACAGTGGTGGTCGGAGGCCTCGCCGCGATCCTGGCCTTCGCCGGCTACGCACTCGCAGCACCGGACTTGGGCTCGATCATCTCCGGTTCGGACAGCAACCCCATCCCGGCGATCTTGCAGAACGCCATCGGCACAGTGGGTACGAAGCTCATCCTGGTGGTCACGCTCACCTCGTTCATCGCCGGTGTGATGAGCCAACAGGCCGCCGCAAGCCGAATCGTGTTCTCCTTCGCCCGCGACGACATGTTCCCGGGAGCCCGGATCTTCTCCAAGGTGTCACGGCGGTACCGAGTTCCGTTCAACGCGCTGATCGGGGTGAACGTCGTCCCGGTCGTGCTCTTCGTGTTCGTCTACTTCTCGCCGGACTCGTTGGTGCGGATCGCCGCCTTCCAGGTGCTGGCCGGGTACGCGGCATTCCAAATGGTCGTGCTCGCCGCCCTGCGCATGCGGTTGCGCGGCTGGCGCCCCGCTGGTGACTGGACACTCGGCCGGTTCGGCAACGTCGTCAACGTCGCGGCCCTGCTCTACGGCATCTTCGCGATGGTCCTGCTCGCGATGCCCACCGGGGACGCCGACACGCCGTTCGTCGATCGCTGGATCGCGCTCATCGGCTTCCTCATCGTTTCCGCGGTCGGACTGGTGTACCTCCTGGTCGCCAAACCGGAGCGCAAGTCCACCGCGCCGGAGGGCGACGCCCTCGAAGTCGCCGCTCGGCTCCGCGAGCGCGCCGCCATCACCGAAAGGAGCTGATGATGACCCGTGTGCTCTACCTCTACGGAGGCTGGCCCGGCCACAAGCCGTACGAGATCGCCGAAGAATGGGCGCTGCCGCTGTTCGAGGAGCTCGGTTTCGACGTTGACGAGACTAACGACTTCTTCGTCCTCGACGCCGATCTCACCGATTACGACCTGATCGCGCTGAACTGGAACAACGCCCTGCTGACCGAAGGGCTCACGGCAGCTCAAGAGACGAGCCTGCTCACCGCGGTGGAGTCCGGCACCGGGATCGCCGCTTGGCACGGTGCCGCTGCTGCATTCCGCACCAGCATCAAGTACCACTGGCTGCTTGGCGGGAGCTTCCTCGAGCACCCGGCAGGGGAAGGCGTGAAGTACCCATACGAAGTATCCATTGTGGACTCAGGGCACGAGATCACCGCAGGCGTGAACGACTTCAAAGTCGCCTCCGAGCAGTACTACATGTCCGTTGATCCGAACAACCACGTGCTCGCCACGACCACCTTCACCGGCGAACACATTCCGTGGCTCGAGGGCAAGAAGGTCCCGCAGGCCTGGACCCGCACGTGGGGAGAGGGGCGGGTGTTCTACAGCGCGATCGGCCACGACCTCGACGACCTGCAGAACCCGGACGTCACCCGGTTGTGCGCCCAGGGTTTCGCCTGGGCCGCCCGGGACGCCAAGTAACGAGCAGAACAATTCGAGTGGGAGTACCCCCATGCCTATCCTCACCGGCGGTCAGATCGTCGCCCGCACTTTGCGCAACTACGGAGTCGACTACGTGGCCGGCATCCCCGGTCACGGGATCTGGTCCCTGACCGACGCTTTCCTGGACGACGAGTCGAACATCCCGTTCATCCAGACCTTCCACGAGCAGAGCGCCGTGCACCTTGCCGACGGCTTCTACCGCGCCACCGGCCGTCCCATCGCGGCGGTGACCTCCATCGGCGCCGGGGCGAGCAACACCGTCATCGGTATGGGCACCGCGTTCACCGATTCGACGAGCGCGCTGGTGATCACCGGTGGTCCGCCCACGCACATGCGCGGACACGGGCTGCTCCAGGAGCTCGACCGGTACACGGCCAACGACTTCCCGAAGGTCGCTGAAGCGGTGAGCAAGCGGCATTGGGTCGTCACCAGGGTCGAGGAACTGCCGTTCGTCCTGCACCGGTGCTTCAACTCGATGCTGACCGGACGGCCTGGCCCGGTCCACCTCGAAGTACCGATGGACGTCCAGGCGGAGGCGGCCGAGGTCGAGTTGCACGACCTCGCGCGACGAGTGCCGGTCGGCCGCCAGCACCCCGACCCGGAGGCCGTGGACCGAGCCGTCGAGGTGCTGAGCGCCAGTCGCCGTCCGGTCATCGTCGTCGGCGGCGGAGCGATCACCTCCGAGGCATCTGACCAGGTGCTGGCGTTGGCCGAGAAGTGGCAGATCCCGGTCGTGACCACCTGGAACGGCAAGAGCGCGTTCCCGGAGGACCACCCGCTGTTCGCCGGCAGCGTCGGCCAGACCGGCACGACCACCGGCAACGCGATCGCCAGCTCGGCCGACGTCGTCATCTCGGTAGGCTGCCGGTTCACCGACTGGTCCGCGTCCAGCTACGCCAAGGGCGTGAGCTTCTCCATCCCGCCGGCGAAGTTGATCCACATCGATATCGACCCGCACGAGATCGGCAAGAACTACCCGGCCGAGGTCGGCATCGTCGCCGACGCCCAGCGGGCTGTCGCCGCGATCGTGGACTCGCTGCCGAACACGCGCCCGTCGCGGGACGAGTACCTCGCCGAGCTCGCCGGCCTGCAGCAGGACTGGGAGGAGAAACTGGCTGGGCGTCGGGACAGCAACCGGTTCCCGTTCACCTCGCAGCGCCCCCTCGGTGCGTTGCGGTCGGTTCTGCCGCGCGACGCGATCATCGTCGCTGGTTCCGGCAACACCCAGGGGGCGGTGAAGCAGACCTTCCCGGTCTACGGCCCGCGCACCCACCTGACCTCCGGTGGATTCTCGTCGATGGGCTGGGCGGTTCCGGCGGCGGTCGGAGCCAAGCTCGGACAGCCCGACCGCCCGGTCGTGTGCGTGCTCGGCGATGGCGACTTCCTCATGACCGCGCAGGAGATCGCGCTGAGCGTCACCGCGGGCGCGCCGGTGGTGTTCGTCGTGCAGAACAACGCCGGCTACATGTCGATCCGCGGCGGTCAGCGCAAGCAGACCTCCCGACACATCGGCACCGAGTTCTCGCGACCGGACGGCTCGCCCTACAGCCCGGATTTCGCCGCGCTCGGCGCGTCCTTCGGCATCGAGTCGTGGAAGGTCTCCGACGACGATTCGCTCGAGCCGACCCTGCGCAAGGCTGTCGAGTCCGGCGCCCCGGCACTGGTCGAGGTGCCGACGGACCGCGACGCCGCCGGCCCGTGGGTGCCGGGGTGGTGGGACTTCCCGGTGCCGGCCTACGTCACCGACGAGCGGCAGGACGAATACCACCGCACGCGGGCGTCCGAGCAGCATCTCTGATTCGGTTCGTGCTGCGGGCCGATGCCCCGACATCGGCCCGCGGTTCTCCGCGCCGGGGACGTCCATCAGAACCCTGAGGCGGATGTCCCTGCCGAGCAGGTCCTGTGCCAGCAGGCCACTGATCTCGACCTTTGAGAGGTAGTCATGTCACCCAATGAACACGAGCGCTTCGACTACGTCGTGGTGGGCGCGGGCTCTGCCGGATGCGCACTTGCGGCGAGGCTTTCAGAAGATCCAGACGTCACTGTGGCACTCGTCGAAGCTGGCCCGCCGGCGCGGGGGCGGTTGTTCGAAATCCCGGCGCTGTTCTCCCAGCAGCTGAAGACCGCCTACGACTGGGATTTCGAGACCGAACCGGAGGAGCAACTCGGCGGACGCCGGGCTTACCTGCCGAGAGGCCGTGCTATCGGCGGCACGAGCTCGATGAACACCATGCTCTACGTGCGGGGCCACCGCTACGACTACGACACCTGGGCCGAGCTCGGGAACAAGGGCTGGAGCTACGACGACGTCCTGCCGTTCTTCAAGAAGTCGGAGGACAACCAGCGCGGTGCGGACGACTTCCACGGGGTTGGTGGACCGCTCACGGTCAGCGATCCGGTCTCGGTGCACCCTCTGCTCGAGGGCTGGGTGGAGGCGGCGACGAACGCCGGCCACATACCCAACCAGGACTTCAACGGGGCGGAACAAGAGGGTGTCGGCTACTACCAGGTCACCCAGCGCGACGGCTTGCGCTGCAGCAGCGCGGTGGCGTTCCTCCAGCCAGCCGCCGACCGTCCGAACCTGACCGTCCTCCCCTCGACACTGGCGCTGCGACTGCGCTTCGACGGCAGCCGCGCGACAGGTCTGGAGGTCGACCACCTCGGTGAGGTCCGAACGATAGGTGTGGCTCGGGAGATTGTGCTGTCCCTGGGGGCGTACAACTCGCCGCACCTGCTGCTGCAGTCCGGTGTCGGGCCCGCCGACGAGCTGACCGCAGGTGGCATCACGCCGCTGCACGACTTGCCCGACGTCGGCCGGAACCTGCAGGACCACGCCGGATGCTTCCTCAGCTTCTTCAGCAGCACTCCTCCGATCGTCGGCCCTGACACGACGCAGGAGGAGGAGCGGCTGCGCCGTGAAGGCACCGGCCCGATGGCGTGGACCGAGGTCGGCGGATTCCTCCGTTCCTCCGATGACGTGCCCGCGCCGGACATCCAGGTGCACGCGGCTCTGGGCATCGTCCGAGATCAAGGGCTGGCGGCCCCGCTGGAGCCCGGCATGTCCTTCGGTCCCTACGTCGCCCGTCCGGCCAGCAGGGGAGCCGTCCGACTGCGGCACTCCAACCCCTACGCGAAGCCGCGAATCGTGCACAGCTACCTGGCAGATCCCGACGACCGGATTCGGTTGCGCGAAGGCGTGCGGATGTGCATGGGGATCGCGCGCGAGTCGACGCTCACGTCAATGCTCGATGGTGACCTGGAGACCGCGGCCGCAGCCGGTCTCGCCCCTGCATCCGACCGGGACCAGGACATCGACGACTACATCAAGACCCAATCGTTCTCCTTCTACCACCCGTCGGGAACCTGCATGTTGGGCAAGGTCGTCGACGACGAGCTGCGCGTGCATGGCCTCGACAACGTGCGCGTGGCGGACACTTCGGTCATGCCGACGTTGGTTACCGGCAACACCAACGCACCCGCCATCATGATCGGCGAGCGAGCAGCCAGCTTCATCCGGGGCACCTCCGCCTGATCTCCGACCAACGGCTCACGAACCAGAAAGCCCCTTGCTCATGCCTGTTCCATCGAATGATCCGCACCAGACAGTTCCTGATGTCCAGGACACGCCCGGTCTCGACCCCGAATCCGTCATCTCGCTGGAGGACACCGACGAGGTCGATACCGATGTGCTGATCATCGGTTCAGGCATGGGCGGGGGCACACTGGCCTGGGCACTGCGGGATTCCGGCCTCCGCGTCCTGATGGTGGAGCGCGGTGGGTTCCTGCCTCACGAGGCGGAGAACTCGCGACCGGAGGAGATGTACCTCAAGGGACGGTACAAGAACGCGGGCTGCTGGTACGACGGCCGGACCGGAGAGCCGTTCGCCCCGGGAACCTACTACTGGGTCGGGGGGAACACCCGGTTCTACGGCGCCTCGCTGCCACGGTTCCGGCGCAGCGATTTCGAAGAAGTCCAGCACGTGGAGGGGGTTTCGCGCGCGTGGCCGTTCAGCTACGACGACCTGGAGCCGTACTACACCACGGCTGAGCATTTGTTCGACGTGCACGGCCAGATCGGTGAAGACCCAACCGAGCCACCGCGCTCCGCCCCGTACCCCTTCCCGCCTCTCGAGCACGAGCCCACTGTCCAACGCTTCGCCGACTCGCTGCGTGGCCAAGGTCTGCACCCCTTCCACACACCGAACGGCCTCAACGTGGAAACCCAGGCAGATCGCGCTGCGGTGTCCACCGCGGACGGATGTCCGGACAACACCGGGATGAAGGCCGATGCGGAGAACAAGGTCGTGCTGCCCGCGCTGCGCGGCGGGGTCAAGCTCATGGTCCGCACTGAGGTCACCCGTCTGCTGACCTCGCCGGACGGCAGAACCGTCGTCGCTGCCGAGGCACGGCACCAAGGCCGCACGATCCGGATCAACGCACGACGAGTCGTGCTGGCCGCCGGTGCCGCGAACTCCGCGGCTCTGCTCCTGCGTTCCGCCACGCGCGCCCACCCCGACGGCCTCGGCAATTCGTCGGGCTTGCTCGGCCGCAACTACATGGTGCACAACAGCACGTTCTTCGTCGGTGTCAACCCGTTCCGGACGAACACCACGAAGTGGCAGAAAACGCTCGGCATCAACGACTTCTACGAAGCCTCGAACGCAACGCCCTACCCACTGGGCAACCTGCAAATGCTCGGCAAGTTGCAGGCTCCGATGCTCAAGTCGGCACGCCAGTGGGCGCCGATGTGGGCTCTGGAGTTCATGTCGGGCCGCAGCCTGGACATCTACCTCACCAGTGAGGACCTGCCGTCCCGGGACAACAGGGTGCGCGTGGACGGCGACCGGACCTTGATCGATTGGATCCCCACGAACCTCGGTGCGCACCGTGAGCTGGTCCGCCGGGTCACCAGGATTGTGCGGAAGGCGGGCTACCCGCTGATCTTCACGCAGAAGATGGGCATCGAGACCAACTCGCACATGTGCGGAACCGCTGTCGCCGGGCACGACCCCGCGGACAGCGTCCTCGATGCCTCGTGCCGCAGTCACGACATCGAGAACTTGTGGCTGGCCGACTCGTCGTTCTTCCCGTCCTCAGCCGCGCTCAATCCAGCATTGACGATCGCTGCCAACGCACTGCGCATCGCCCCGGCAGTCATCGCAGGTCTGAGTTCGTGACGGACATTGGCTCCGCTCGTCAGCGGCCTGGTTTGGTGCTGTCGAGGCTGCCCGTCGGTTTGAGCACGTCGGCCTGGCCGAAACGCTGGGTGTCCGGTGGGGCGTCCTCATGGGCGAGAGATTCGGGGGTTGTCGATCCCCGTGATCGTGCGCTCCAGCGCGAATGGCGATGGTGCAGTTCGTCGTTGCTACCAGCATTCAGGATGCTGCCGTGACTTAGCCGGACCGAGTTCGACAGATCGTCCTGACGGGAGTTTCACTTGACGTCGCGACCTTTCAACGGGAATCCGCTTCGGGTTGTGGTCGGCGCGACCACCTTTCCTCCCGATGTGAACGGGGCAGCGAACTTCGGCTACCGCCTAGCGGCTGGTTTGGCTGCCCGCGGCCATGATGTGCACGTCATCTGCCACTCGGACGACCGCGCCGAGCACCTCGAGGTCGAGGACGGCGTGACGGTGCACCGCGTGCCCTCCTACGGCTCTCCTTTCCACCCTTCGATCCGCGGCATCATGCCGTGGCAGGCCCGCCGGGCCGATCGGCTGCTGGCTGAGATCCAGCCCGACGTCCTGCACGTCCAGTCGCACTTCTTCATCTGCCGCGGGCTGATCAACGCGGCCCGGAAGCGGAACCTGCCGCTGGTGGCGACCAACCACTTCATGCCGGAGAACATCTTCGGCTACATCAAGGTCCCGCAGTTCCTGCAGGACGCGGCCGGCCGGCTGCTGTGGCACAACCTGATCAAGCACTACGGCAAGGCGCAGCTGGTCACCGCACCGACCCCTCGCGCCGTCCAGCTGCTGCAGGACAACGGGTTCACCGACGCGGCTTTCCCGGTCTCCTGCGGCATCGACGTCGAACGGTACCGAAAGCCCGCCGAGCGCTACCGCGCCGAGAACCCCGACCCGGACACCCGGACCGTGCTCTTCGTCGGGCGCCTCGACGAGGAGAAGCACATCGACGACCTGCTGCGCGCGATGTCGCTGCTGCGCACCGGGGTCCCGACCCGGCTGGAGATCGTCGGCAACGGCAGCCGGCGCGCCGCCTTCGAGCAGCTCGCCGCCGAGCTCGGCATCGCCGACCAGGTCCAGTTCCACGGCTACCTCGACGAGGAAGAGCTGCTGGAGGCCTACGCCCGTGCTGACCTGTTCTGCATGCCCAGCACTGCCGATTTGCAGAGCCTCGCCACCATGGAAGCCATGTCGGCCGGGACCCCGGTCGTGCTGGCCAACGCCATGGCGTTGCCGCACCTCGTGCAGCCGGGCGAGAACGGTTGGCTGTTTCCGCCGCGCGACGTGTACGCCTTGGCCAGCGCGATCGACGACGTGATCAGTGATCGGGCGACGATCGACCGGATGGGCAAGGCCAGCGAGCACCTGGTCTCCCGGCACGACATCGACGAGATCCTCGGCCGGTTCGAGACGATCTACCACCACGTGATCGACCCGGAAGGTGCCGCCAGGCTCGACGAGATCAGCGCTGAACTGACGAACTGACCGGCTGTGGTGCCCCCGGAACTCCAGTCCTGGAGCCGGTGGCGCGCATCAGCTGTGCTCAGCCGGGCTGAGAGCAATGATGGCACTTATACGCCTCCGGAAAGGATTCCTTCCGGAAACACAGCACACTTCGGCAGCGAGGGGCGAAGCTTTGTGACCGGAACGCAGGGGTATGTAATCTACACCTCGAGCGCGGGAGACTTCCGAGTCGACTGGGACAATCCTTTCATGGAAAAAAAGAACTCGAGCTCCGCGGAATGCCCGAACGGAATTCAGAAAGTAAAGGAAGACCCCGAAGGCTACGAGCATAACGCGACCCTGAAGGTGACCTTCTACGAGGCGAACTAGTACGGCAGTCCCGCAGTGAGATTTTTTGGCGGCGATGTGATCGTGAGCGTGGCAACCGTGTGATCGACTTCGAGGTCTGCTGAAACTCGAAGAAGACACGGTGGCTGCGCCGCCGACAGCAGCTCAGGATTTATTGATCATTTCATACGGCAGTCACAGAGGGCTGCAAGCAGAATGCGGATTGCTGATTTCGGGTGATCACATGCGGGCTGAGCCGTGCGTGTCGTGTGGAAACGCAGCCGGACTCGGCGAAGGCCGTGCGGGAGGGGGCGGGTGAGGAGTACACAGCCTGGTTCGACCACATGGTCAACCCGACGTTCCTCGGCCGCCACTTCAACAGGGGCATCCACCTCGTCCTCGCCCCCGGCGCGACCAGGTGAGGCGCGTTCACCGCGCCAGCGGGCCCGGAACCGCGCGGCCACCACACACCGGGCCTGGCGGGCTTGCGGACCTTGCTGCCGGCCCCGGTGCGCATGATGAGCGCGTCGCAAGTGGCCCGGATACTTGGTTCTGCGGAGGGTTCGCGAGCTCCTGGTGGTCACGTGGCTGTCTCAGAACGCGGGGACAGATTCGCGCGCCGCGGCCGAGGTTGAGAAGAGAGTCCAGACCCTGCGTACGGGAGCGTCGCGACGCGACTGGGCACCGTTCTAATTAGGTGTGATGTCTCATGTAGCCGGTGCCTGAGGCGACAGCCGGTCTGCCTAGGATCCGGTCCATGGCACTGGAATGGGAACAGATCATCGTCGACTCCGCCGACCCCGTCGCTCTCGGGCGTTGGTGGGCCGAGGCTCTCGGCTGGGTAGTGGTCGACGAATCCGAGGAGATCATCGAGATCCGGCCTGAGCCGGACCGGATGCCCGGCCTGCTCTTCGTGCCTGTCCCCGAGGGCAAGATGTCGAAAAACCGGCTCCACCCCGACTTCCGCCCTGACGACCAGGAGGCCGAGGTTGCCCGGCTGCTCTCCCTCGGTGCCCGGCGCGTCGACACCGTGAAGGACGGGCAGCACTGGGTGACCCTCTTCGACCCGGAGGGCAACGAGTTCTGCGTCCTGAGTGACCGGAAATGCTGAGCGGGTGGCTGGCGGTGGGTGTTGGCGCCAAAGGGCAGCAGCGTGCCGTCGACGTCGAGGAACAGCAGGGGTGTTGCTCGCAAGGCGTCATGCGGCGGTGTCCTCATCGCGCTGGACCAGCAGACCGCGTTCGAAGCGGGTTCCGGCGCGCAGGAGCGCGACCAGATGGGGGGCGTTGACCGCGCGCCACCGGGCCTGGGCCGACTCGATCAGCTTGAACGCCATCGCCAACCCAGCCGTGCGCGAGCCGGGTCCCTTGGTCACCTTCGTGCGGTGCCGCACGGTGGCGAAGGTGGACTCGATCGGGTTGGTCGTGCGCAGGAGGATCCAGTGCTCGGCCGGATAGTCGTAGAACGCCAGCAACTCGTCGATATCGTCGGTGATCTTCGCGACGGCCTTGGGGAATTTCGCGCCGTAGGCGGCTTCGAAGGCTCTCACCGCGTCCCGGGCGTGCCGACGGTCCTCGGCGTTCCAGATCTCCGCCAGCGCCTTCTTCGCTGCCGGATGCGCAGACTTCGGCAGGGCGGCCAGCACATTGGCGATCTTGTGAAACCAGCACCGCTGCTCCCGTGTCATCGGGAAGACCTCCCGTAACGCGCCCCAGAACCCGAGTGCCCCGTCACCGACGGCCAGCGTCGGTGCGACCATGCCCCGCCGGCGGCAGTCGCGCAGCAGATCCGCCCAGGACTCGGTCGACTCCCGGTAGCCGTCGGCCAGCGCGACGAGCTCCTTGCGGCCATCGGCGCGCACGCCGATCATCACCAATAGGCAGAGTTTGTGCTCCTCCAAGCGGATGTTGACGTGGATGCCGTCCGCCCACAGATACACATAGTCCACACCGGACAGATCCCGTTCGGCGAACGCGCGTTGCTCGGCCTTCCACTGCTCGGTCAGCTTCGTGATCACCGGACCGGACAGGCCCTTCGCGCTGCCCAGGAACTGGCCCAGTGCGGGCACGAAGTCACCGCTGGACAGGCCGTGCAAGTACAGCAGGGGCAGCAACACCTCGGTGATCTTCGGGGTCTTGCGGGCCCAGGCCGGCAGGATCGCCGAGGCGAACCGCTTGCGCTCGCCGGTGTCGGGATCGACGCGCTTGTCGTTGACCCGCGGCGCGGTCACCTCCTCCGCACCCGCGCTGGTCAGCACCTCCCGAGGCTGGTGGTAGCCGTTGCGCACGACCAGGCGGTGGCCGCCGTCGTCACGCTCGTCGGCGAACGCGGCGACGTAGGCATCAACTTCAGCGCGCAGGGCTTCAGCCAACATCCGGCGCGCGCCCTCGCGGACGATCTGATCGATCAACGATGCCTCACCCGCGACCGAGTGGTCATCGTCGGATGCAGGGCCGGGGACTACGGTGAGCATGGGCGTGCCTTCCCAACCGACGCGCCAACGTCCGGCTTGCTTGAGACCAGTTACTCGATCACCGGGAAGGTACGCCCTTCACCGGCCGATCCACAGGTCTCAAGCATTGCTCCTCCACCGGCAGTGACTGACTGCTGGACGAACGAATGGGGGAATCCCGTTCTCGATGTCGAGCCATCAGTGTTTGACGACCTGGTAGGTGCTATGGGTCATACCGGACTCGGATGTGGAGGTGCCGCGGTGGCGTAGCAATACGTCGTGGGGCAGCGTGCCGAAGAGTGGTTTGCCTGCTCCGAGCAGCACGGGAGCGCGGGTGATGGTGAGTTCGTCGATCAGGTCGTGCCGGAAGAACTCTTGGACGACTTGCCCGCCATCGATGTACGCGGCCTTTGCGTTGTTTGCGTTGAGCGTTTGGATCGTCTCCTCGACCGTGCGGACCAGGGAGATCCGGTCGTCGCCGGTGGTCAGGGTCTTGCTGAGTACGAGGACGTGATGGTCCGGGTAGGGCCAGAAGCCGAAGGTGAGGACCTTCTCGTAGGTTCCTCTGCCCATGACGATGTGATCCACCGAGGCCATGAATGCGTCGTACCCGGGAGGTGCGTCCGGGCCAGTGATTGCGTCGGCGTGATCAATGCCTTCGGGAGGGTTGGTCAACCATTCGATGTCCCCGTCGGGGCGGGCGATGTAGCCGTCCAGGCTGGTGGCGATGAAGACCCTGCCGTGCCAGGTTCGTGACTTGGTCATGTCCAGCTTTCCAGAAGTGTTGTCAGGGTGTGAGTGGGGTCGAAGGCGGATTCGGGGCTGGGGTATGCCGCGGCCCGCAGGAAGCCGCCGTTGAGGATGTCGATCAGCAGACTGGCAGCGATGTCGGGATCAGGGGAACCCGGGAGATGTCCTGCGGTTTTGATGCCGTCTATCAGGCTTGAGACGTAAGCCAGTTGGCGTTCCCATCCCAACCGCAGCACAGCACTGAGGTCGTCGTCCGCCAGGTCGCTCATGAGCATTGCCATGTGTGCAACCGCCCGGTTCCGGATCCCGTCCGGCGAGTAGGACCGGCATGCCCAGGCGAGCAGTTCAGCCTGCGGATCATCCCCAGTCTGGACTGTGGGGGTGCTCTGAGCCCATCGGCGGCCCAGGCCGAGCATCAGGCCCTTCTTCGATCCGAAGCGCTTGATGAGGGTCGGGGGACGAACACCGGCTTGAACTGCGACATCGGCCAGGGTCCAGTGCGCTTCGCCGCGCGCGTTCAAGGCGCGCGCCACCCTGTCCAGGAGTTCGTCGTCAGTATGTTCGCGAGGCCGGGCCACGCCAGTTAGTAAACCATGGTTTCCTAACTGGGCTCGCGGCCCCCCGGACTCAGGGATGCCGTGTCTCGGGACCCTCCGCCTCCTCGGCGTGGCCATCACCGGCCAACTCGCCGTGCGCAAGGACGAGATCAAAAGCACGGGCATGACAGAAGCTGCACAGCCGGTACCGGGCGTGGTCAAGAGAGGAAGACGGTGGCCATCCTTCTTGAGTTCTCTCCCCCCGGCCCGCGCCGCTCGTGCGAAGGTGGGTGAGCCGCGGACGGGCCTAGGCCAGCACGCGGTGAATAGCGGGTGGTTGTGCCACGCTCCGCATTCCACCTCGCATTTCCCTGAAATGGCAACGAAAGTTGCCGCGTGCTCCGCGAACTCTGCAGTCTTGGACGCGACCGCCGGTGATCGGTGGGGCCAGCCGTTGCGATGCGAGGAGAACGGAACTCTTGATGACCAACACCGTGAAAGTCACTGACGCCACCTTGGACGCGGAGCTGGCGGGGGACAAGCCGACCGTGGTCAACTTCTGGGCGACCTGGTGCGGCCCGTGCCGGATGCTCGCGCCGATCCTGGAGGAGATCGCCGGGGAGAACGCGGAGAAGTTCAAGGTCGGCAAGGTGAACATCGACGAGAACCCGCGGCTGGCGATGCGCTACCAGATCATGGGCGTGCCCACGACGATTGTGTTCCGCAACTGCGTGGAGGTCACCCGCGTGATGGGTGCCAAGCCGAAGGCGGCGTTGCTCGCCGATCTCACCCCGCGCATCGGCTGACCCGAACTGCGAGCAGCGGCGCGCGAACGAACGCTGGCGCCTCCTGTCCGGGGCCGATCCGTGAGGAGCCAGAGCTGATCGACGAGGGGGTGAGGTATGTCCTGGAGAGCTCGCAACGGGGAGGAAACGAACATAGGTATGCCGTTGCGCGGTGCCGAGTACGACCGCCCGTGCCGCGAATCATGCTGCGCCGCATGCGGGATCACGAAGGAACTCAAGGCGCGACTGGCTCGCGCATGTGGTGTGGAGCGGGCTCCTGTCTCGTTGCGCGCGCAGTTGCAGGAGAAGATCCGTGCGGCCTACCGAAGCACTGGAGCTCTCGTTGACTGTGGGTCGCGTCGAGAAGGTCCTGCCGAGAAGTCGAGGATCGAGGGCGAGGAGTAGATCGGGCTGGTCTTGCGCCCGGCGCTACTGGCGGGTCGTGGTTCGGGGCGAAAGGCGGTGGAGTTCGACGTCGTGGAGGCGGCCGCCGGAGATTTCGGCCGTTTGGTACGTGCAGTGAGGTTGGCTGCGGCGGTCGGTGAGCGAGCCCGGGTTGAGCAAGCGAAGGCCGCCGGGCGTCGTGGTGTCCCACGGGATGTGGCTGTGGCCGAACACGAGCACGTCGGTGTCGGGGAACTGCCGGCCGCACCTGGCCTCGCGGCCCTTGGCCGCCCCGGTTTCGTGGATCACTGCGAGCCGGACTCCGGCCAGTTCTGGAGTCGGAGACTCGTGAGGCAACGGCTACGTCTCTGGGGCGCGAATGCTCGCTGAATCCCGTGTGGCCGTCAGCACTGCGCGAGGACCACGAGCAGTAGGAATCCGCCGGCGTTCGAACCTTCGTGCTCGGCGAAGAGCGCGGCCTGGCTGCTCGGGCGCTGCGCGCGCACCTCGATCAGCACCGGGGGACTCTCATGACTGACCAACTGGCGAAACTCGGCCGGCTTCCGCCTGCACTCGCTGTCCAACTACCTGTCCGCGCCCGCACATCTGGAACTCTTGCGGCACTACCAGCGCACGGTGTCGAGGTGGGAACGCGAGTTCGGGATGCGGTGCGAGGTGCTCAACGTCGGTGGCGGGATCGGGGTGGACTGCGCCGATCTGGACGCCGGAGCGTACGGCTGGGAGATCTCGCACCACGACTTCCTCAGCCACCCGCACCCGGAACACGTCTTCCACGGCGACATCTCCTGAAACCAACGGACGACAACTCGACAAAGCGCCGGTGCGGTCCGGCTTTGACCACCAGCAGAACGGCGTTGCTCCCCGCCCCGATCGCGCGGTTCATCTCGGGTCGAATGTGTTCGCGGCCGCCTATGTGGACCAGCTCCTCGAGGTGTTCTTCGGACCTGTGCGTCAGCGGTCACCTGCTCAACAAGCGGCAGGGCGGCAAGGGGCACTTCTCCAGGTTGTGGGCGCGAGAAGCGACAAGCAGGAGCACGCCACCAACCCGTGCGGTCAGATCAGTGAGACCGGCGGCCTCGACGAGGCGGCCAAGGCGGCGACCGACTTCGTCAGGAGCCACCCCGAAACGCTCGTGCTGGTCAGCGCCGGAAGCGGTCACACCAGCCAGATCATCCCCAACGACGCCAAGAGCCCTGGCCAGACCGCCACGCTGATCATCAACGAAGGCGTGCCGATGACCTTGGGCCACACCAAAGGATTCGTGAGCGGTCGCTGGCCCGCCACCTCGCCGATCGCAACGCCTTCCGGGGCGCCTGCGGTGAGCTGGCCGTGCTCCTTGGCGGCGTAGAAACCGTTCGCTAATGGAGTTCCTTGATCAGCACATCGAAGATCGGCGACCCAGGCAGTGGGTTGCGCTCCAGCCTCACCCGCGGACACCGCCACCGCGACATGGCCCGCTCCGCAGGACTGACCACCAGTGTCCAGGACACCGTCGGCTCCTCCATCTCCTTCGCAGCCATCGTTCACCTCGGCGCGACCGTGCCGCCCCAGACTCGGACGGTGGCGACGGGAGAAGGGGGCGTCCTGCGCGGACGGCCTTGGAAGAGGAGGGGCACGTGGCTGTGGTGAAGTCCTGGTGCGGCCAGGTCAGGGGTTCGGCCATTGCACGGGTGCGAGGTGAAGCCCGCGTTCTCCCCAGCCGGCGCTGGTGATCGAGGTGTTTCCGTCGGGTTCGGTGATGATCTCGGAGGCGTGGGCGTTGATGTGACCGGCCGGACTGTCCACTGAGAAGTGGAATGGGTTCGTGCTGGAGTAGACCCGGGTGTCTTTGTAGCCGGGGTCGCAGCATACGAACAGGTACCAGCCGTCCGGGCGTCGCACGACGAATGGGGATTCGGTGGGACCTCCGAAGGTGCCCGAGGCCGGGTGCTCGAATGCGACCCGCTTCTCGCTCCAGTGCACCAGGTCCAGGCTGGTCCGGTAGGCCACCTGGTGGTTTCCGCCGGTAGGAGCGCTGGTCGCGGTGTAGTACATGACCCACAGGTAGCCGATCCTGGTGACCATGGGGTCTCTGGCGTCGAATCCGTCGGTGAACAGCGGGTTGGCCGCGCTGCGGGTCCAGGTCCGCAGGTCGGTGGAGGTCGCGAGGTGGATGCGGTAGGCCGTGTGGTCGGGGGTGCCCGCTGTGTAGAACATGTGATAGACGCCGTTGGCGAAGACCACGTGCGGGGCCCAGATGTGGCTTTCGCCGGCGGCCGGGTCCGCGGTCAACGCGAACGGCTGCTTCGTCCAGGGGCCTCGCGGCGAGGGGGCCGTGGCGTGCCCGAACTGCTTCTCGTCCAGGGGATTGGCCGGTTCGGCGTGGGTGATGGCATACACGTGCCACACACCGGTGGCCGCCTCCCGGATCATCGTGTGGTCGTTGTAGTACCACTGCTCGGCCTCGCCGACCAACGGGTCGTAGACGTGGACGAACTCGCCTGCCGACACCGAATCGGCCACCGAAGCGGACGCAGTGGCGACCGTGGCAATCTGGGTCACGACGAGCAGAGCTACCACCGAGCGGAACAATCCTCTACCGGACGCACTGATCATCATCGCCCCCTGCCCGTCCCGGCCGTTTTCATCTCGCTCGAAGCGGCATGTCGTTTCGGTATACCGACTGCCCGGTTCTACCGATATCCGCGAATCGGGTGTTTCGCATCGGCAGCGGGTCGGGTGGTACGCCGTCTTGAGCTTCGCGGGCAGGCCATCTGCCGTTGTGGGGCAAACGTGGAGCAGAAGTTCTGCACCCACCGCCGATCACTTCAGCTATTCAGCAGCGCTTGACCTTGTGCTTGGAACACACGTTGAACCACGATGCGACGTCCCTCCTGGACGCTGGTGTTCAGAGCGGTGCGAGTAAGGATGCTGGCGAGACCGCGACCTTCGAACGCATCGAAGACCACGGTGTGGTAGAAGATGCGCTGTCGCGCCGATACCTCCCCGAGGTCCTTGTACATGGAGAACCCGGCGTGGGCGTCCTCGACGAGGACGTCGAAGCGGCCCTTTTCACTTCGCGGCCGCGGAGATGCCGTCGAACACCTCCTGCGGAACCCCCTCGGGGTTGTCGTCGCGGGCGACGAGGAACGGTTCGAGCGAGGCGAGGAACGCGAGTTTCGCTACTCGCTCATGCCCGAAGCGTGCCACGTACCGGGCGAGTTCCCCCGTGCCCATCGAGAAGCCGACCAGCACCACATCGCGCAGGTCCAAGGCCCCCAGGACCGTGTTCAAATCTGCGGCGAACGTGTCGTAGTCATAACCGGCGCCGACCTTCGACGACTGCCCGAATCCGCGACGGTCGTAAGTGATGACCCGGTACCCGGACGCGAGGAGCTCGCGCGTCTGAGGTTCCCAGCTGTGCCCGTTCAGCGGGTAGCCGTGGATGAGGACGACCGGTTGACCCGACCCCTGGTCCTCGTAGTACAGCTCGACCGGCGTGCTGTTCTCATGTCCAACGGTGATGTATCCCATGATCTTCCCTTTTCGGTGCTGACCAATCCAACGCTGGCCGCTTGCTGCAATTGGACACGGTGTGATCGGAACAGGGTCTGGCGCTGCGTCGGCTCTTCTGAACGCGATCAGGGGCTATCGGACTCGCCGACCGCTCGTTGAAACACCAGGAGGCGAGTCCGGCACACGGCGTGCGCGCCAGACCCGCCTCCTGCTCAGCAACCGGCAGCGCTACGCACCAGCACCATCGGTGGTGGGTGTGGCCAGCAGCTGCAGCTCCCAGGTGAGCGCGATCCCGCTACCGCCACCGTGGTCGAAGAGAACCTGCGCGAGCGCGCCGGTCGTCGACTCGCGAGCCCAGTCGCGCTGCCATTCGCTGACCACGGCCATCCAGGTGATGGGTACCACGCCGGCCTGCTCCATGCGACGCACCGCCATGTCGTGCGCCTCGGCGCTGACCGCGCCGCTGGCGTCCGTGACGACGAAGACGTCGTACCCCTCACCCAGCGCCTGGATGGCGGGCATGGCCACGCAGACCTCCGTCCACAGCCCGGCGATGATCAGCTTCTTGCGCCCCGTCTTCTCCACGACGTCGACCACGCGACGGTCTTCCCAGGTGTTGATGAACGTGCGGTTGATCGGCTTCTGGTCCGGGAAGACGTCCTGGAGGGCCTTGATGAGGTAGCCGCCACGTTCTTCGATCACCGTGGTCAGCACCGTAGGGACGTCGAACACCTTCGCGGCCTTGGCCAGGCCGACGACGTTGTTGACGACCATGGTCGATTCGTGGCTGTTGAGGTTGGTGAACTGGAAGGGCTGGTGGTCGATGAGCACCAGGACGCTCTCCTCGGGGGTGAGCAGTGCTTCGAGCCCGGACTTCGCGGTGCGCGTCACGATGTTCCTTCTGAGTGTTGGGTTGAACGTTCGATGGTGCGAGTCAGACCTGTTCGGGTGGCGCCATCCGATAGACGAACTGGCCGAGCCCGGACTGGCCGGCCGGACGCCGGTCACGCGAACTGAGACCGGCTTCGACCAGGTTCGACGGGGCAGGTTGGAACGTCTTCCGTGGCCTGAAAACGACCGTACGGCGGCCATCCGGCGGTCGTCCAAGACTTGTTCGGCTGCGGGCCGATAGGATTCGTCTATCGATATCAGCCCCCGCGTCCTCCGCTACTTCGTCGCCGTAGCCGAAGAACTCCACTTCGGCCGCGCAGCCACGCGTCTCTACATCTCCCAGCCGTCCTTGAGCCATCAGATCCGCAAGCTCGAGGAGACCCTCGGAACTCCGCTGTTCGTGCGTTCGAGCCGTCGGGTGCAGCTCACCGCCGCAGGCCGGACGCTGGTTCGAGAGGCACCGAAAGCGCTGACCGCGCTCGAGCAAGCCGTGCAACTCACCCGGCTGGCCGGGGCAGGGATCGCGACCACGATTCGGCTGGGCTATACCCCGGTCGCGAACTTCAACACGGTCACGGTGCTCCTGGATGCGCTCCAGGAAGACCACCCCGACTTCACGATCGAACCTCGAGAGGTCTTCAGCTCCGAGGTTCCCGAACGGATCTGCGCCGGCGACCTGGACATCGGTCTCGCCCTCTCACCACAGCCCATCGACGGGGTAGGTGGCGAGATCCTCCGCGAAGAGCCCGTTTCCGCGCTCCTGAGCACTCGCCACCGCCTCGCTGCCGCACCGGCGATCCCGGTGACAGCCCTCCGCGACGAGACGCTGCTGTTGTTCCCCCGCAGCCTCGCCCCGACGTACTACGACGGCATCGTCGCCGCATGTCACGAAGCGGGCTTCTCACCCGAGATTTGCGCATTCGAAGCTCCTCCGGTGAACGCCATGCTCGCCCGGCTCTCCAGCGGACGCGAGGTCGGCCTGGCCCCTGCATCGTTCGCCGAGTACGCCGCGAAGGCCAGCACCAGCGTCACTCTTCGCGACGTCGTCGATCCGACGATCGCGGCAGAACTCTCGGTGCTGTGGCCCGCGAACGATCCGTCGCCGGCCATCGCGAGCGTCCTCGCCACCGCCCGACGATGCGCTGAACGCAACGGATGGCTGCGCAGCCCCCTCACGTAGTGCGTGAAGCTGCGGCCCGCAGCTTCGATCACCGAATCGCTCCGACCACAGTCGCGGGTCGTTCGACCCCGTCGCCAGCGTTGCGCAGCCGGCGAGGTCGCCGACCATGTGCTGCATCACCCCAGGCAAGACGGAGATCGGAGCCATCAAGGTCCCGGTCCCGGTGTGGTCGTTCGCCCCTGTCTCTCGGCCGGGTACCGCCAAACCAGGTTGTTTTGACGCTGGCGGTGGGAGGAAAGTGGGAGGACTGTGTTGGCTTGGGCCGCGTCGTATCGCGCCGAACGGCAGTGAGCTGCACCGGTTTATCCTGCGGGTTCTCGGTTCTCGGTTCTCGGTGGTCAGTGTCTTTTGTGGACATGTCTGGGGGTCAAGGGGGCGCAGGTTCAAATCCTGTCAGCCCGACCATGGAGAAGGTCCGCTGATCGGCACATAAGTGCAGGTCAGCGGGTTTTTTCGTGGCTGGTTGTGGATCTCGGGTGATCGTCCCGAAAGGATCGGTTTCGCTCGATCGAAATGAGGTGGCGCAGTGGGAGGCGCCGCTGTTCACCCGCGTGGGTGGTTTCGGTGTGCCCTCAGCGTCGAAGCGTTCACCACCGCCCTGGACAACTACATCGTCTGGTTCAACACCACACGAAGCCACACACACTGCGAGGGCCTGAGCCCGGTGCAATACCGGGCCCAAGCCCTCGCGGCCTAAACTCTTACTTAACCGGTCCAACTCGGACCAGTTCACGATCGTGCCGCCCCCGCGTTTCCTCGTTCACCTGATGCGTTTTTCGCTCCCGGTCCAGGCCCTGTCCCGCAACACGAACTTCTGGATCTTCCCGGTGGAGGTCTTCGGCAGCTCGGCGAACACGACCGTTTTCGGCGCCTTGAACCGGGCCAGCCTGCCCTTCACGTGCTCGATGAGCTCCGCCTCAGTAGCGGTGGCCCCGTCGTGCAGCGTCACGTAGGCGGCGGGGACCTCGCCCCAGCGCTCGTCCGGCACCGCAATCACCGCGACCTCCAGCACCGCCGGATGGTCCATGATCGCCTGCTCCACCTCGATCGACGCGATGTTCTCTCCACCGGAGATGATCACGTCCTTCGAGCGGTCGCGCAGCTCCACGTACCCGTCGGGGTGCACGACGCCGATGTCCCCGGTCCGGAACCAGCCGTCCGGCACCGCCGCCAGGGTGGCCTCCGGGTCGTCGAGGTAGCCGAGCATGAGGTTGTTGCCGCGCAACGCGATCTGCCCTGTGGTGATCCCGTCCGCCGGGACGTCCGTACCGTCCTCCGCGATGACCCGCGGGACGCAGGCGATCATGTTCCCGACGCCCTGGCGAGCCTTGAGCCGCGCCCGCGCTTCGGCGTCACGGTCGTTCCATTCCGGGCGCCAGTCGCACAGCATGGCGGGTCCGTAGGTCTCGGTCAGTCCGTACAGGTGCGTGACATCGAACCCCAGCTCCGTCGTTCGCCGCAGAATCGACGGCGACGGCGGCGCACCACCGGTGGCGATCCGCACCGTGTGCTCAAGCGGCTCGGCCTCGCGGGCGTACGCGATCATCGACAGCACGGTCGGTGCCCCGTTGAGGTGCGTGACGCCCTCCTCTCGCAGCAGCCGCCAGATCTCCGCAGGGTCTACTTTGGAGAGACAGGTGTGCGTAGCGGCCGCTGCGGTCACCGCCCACGGGAACGTCCATCCGTTGCAGTGGAACATCGGCAGCGTCCACAGGTGCACACTCGACGGCGTCAACCCGGTATGCCCCACCATCGCCAAGGCCTGCAGGAACGCGCCTCGGTGGTGGTACATCACACCCTTCGGGCGGCCAGTGGTCCCCGACGTGTAGTTGATCGACAGCAGCGACCGCTCGTCGGCCGGGGTCCGGTGCAGCGGCTGCGCCGCGGCCAGCAGGTCCTCGTACTCCTGTCCCGACCGGATCCGGCGTGGCGGGGCGTCCATCCGGGCGAGCACCTCATCCGCCAGCGCGTCGAACGACGGGTCGTGGATCAGCACGGCGGCGCGGGAGTGCGCCAGGATGTAGGCGACCTCGTCCGCGGCCAGCCGGGTGTTCACCGCGACCAGTGGCACTCCTGTCCACGGCACCCCGTAGTGCGCCTCCAGCGCCACGTGGGTGTTCGGTGCCAGCACCGCCACTGGACGATCTCCGGCCAGCGGCGCGAGTGCGCCCGCGAGCCGCTGGCACCGGTCGTGCAGCTCCGCGTAGGTCCACTGGGACGGCCCATCCACCACCGCGACCCGGTCTCCGTGCGCCGCTGCGGCTCGATCCAGGTACGAGGTCGGGGTCAGCGGCTCGAAGGACAAGGAGTCCACGTCGGGAGTCATCGCACGCCTCCACGGGCCGGGTTGCCGGTCATGAGGAAGAAGTCCATGTCCACCCTTCCCTTAAATGTTATTGATGAGTAACGTAGGTCGTGGCAATCATGACGTCAAGGCTTCGAGTGAGCCCTGAAAGTGTTATCCGTAAGTAACGTAGCTGGGTGATTCGGGAACAGGGAGATTCGGCATGACCACCGCGACAGGACTGAGGAACCGTGCGGCGACCTCGGCGGAGAGCGTGCGGGCCGCAGTGGACGCGCTGGCCGCGGGGCGCATGGTCGTGGTCGTGGACGACCACGACCGCGAGAACGAGGGCGACCTGATTCTGGCTGCCGAGAGCGTGACGCCTGAGCAAATGGCCTTTCTCGTCGCGCACACGACCGGCATCGTCTGCACGCCGATGACCTCCGAGCGGGCCGACATGCTCGGGCTTCCGCCGATGGTGGCCGACAACCAGGACGCGCACGGCACGGCGTTCACCGTGACCGTGGACCACGTGGACACCGGTACCGGTGTCTCGGCGACCGCGCGGGCGCAGACGTGCCGTGTACTGGCGGACCCGGCCACGACGCCTGATGTGCTCCGCCGCCCGGGTCACATCTTTCCGTTGAGGGCGCGCGAGGGCGGCGTCCTGGTCCGTGCCGGGCACACCGAGGCCACTGTCGATCTGCTGCGGTTTGCCGGTCGCCGGCCAGTCGGCATCATCAGTGAGCTGATCGGTGACGACGGCGAGATGCTGCGTGGTGCGGCGCTGACCGCGTTCGCGCAGCACCACGACCTGCCGGTGCTCGCGATCGCCGACCTGATCCGCTACCGGCGCGCCACGGAAGAGCTCGTCGAACCCGTGGCGAACTCGACGATGCCGACCGTCTTCGGCGACTTCGAGGCGATCGCGTACCGGTGGCATGTGGACGGTGCCGAGCACCTGGCTCTCGTCATGGGCGACATCGCAGCGGCCACGCGCTCCGAGCGGGGCGTCCTGGCCCGCGTGCACAGCGAGTGCCTCACGGGCGACATCCTCGGCTCGTTGCGCTGTGACTGCGGAACGCAGCTCGAGCAATCGATGCGTGCCGTGGCTGAGGAGGGCTGTGGTGTCATCGTCTACCTGCGAGGGCACGAAGGGCGCGGCATCGGACTGGCTCACAAGATCCGCGCCTACGCCTTGCAGGAGCTCGGTCTGGACACCGTCGACGCGAACACCGCGCAGGGGCTTCCCGTCGATTCCCGCAGTTATGGTGCGGGGGCCCAGATCCTTGCTCACCTGGGAGTCCGCAGACTGCGCCTGATCACCAACAACCCCGCGAAGTACGACGATCTGGACGGGGACGCGCTCGAGATCGTGGAACGGGTCGCGCTGCCGGCCGTCGAGACCCCGCAGAACCTGAGGTACCTGCGCACCAAACGAGACCGCATGGGCCATGCGTTCGCGTAGCCGGCCACGACGGCCGGGCCGGAGGCCGGCCCGGCCGTGCGGTCAGCTGGGTAGCGGCTTCGATGCGGTCTTCGGCAGCCGCACCACGGTGATCACGCCGACCAGCGCCACTGCGACGATCCAGTAGACGGGGCTCGTCCTGCTTCCGGTTCCTGCCACGAGGGCCGCAGCGACCAGCGGCGTGATGCCGCCGATGATCGCACCGATGTTGTACCCGAGCGCGATGCCCGAGTACCGCACGTTCGCCGGGAACATTTCGGTGGCCAGCGGCCACGCCGGAACCTGCGCCCAGCCGCTGAAGAACAGGCAGACCAGGTAGACGACCCCGACTACCCATAGGCTGGTCGTGGCGATGAGCAGCGCGAAGACCGGCCAGGCGATGACGGCGTAGGCGAGGTAGGACGCGAGCAGGATCGGCTTGCGGTCGAAGCGATCCGTCAACCTGCCTGCCCAGGGGTAGGTCATGGTGGCCAACGCGATGGACAGCGCCGACGTCCAGGCGACAGCGGTCGCGGAAAACCCTTCCTGCTGCAGGAAGATCGCGAAGTAGGCGACGCCGAAGTAGCCCGTGCCGTTGAAGGCGATGGCCAGGCCCGCGACGCGGGCCACTGACAGCGGGTGGCTCCGCAGCGCGGCCAGCATCGGGCCGCGCACGATCACGGCCTTCTCCTTGAGCTCCTGGAACTGGGGCGACTCCTCCACCCGCAGGCGAGCCCACAGGCACACGACGGTGAGCAGCAGCGAGAGCAGGAACGGGAGCCGCCAGCCCCACACCGGCATCTGGTCGGCCGGGACCAGCAACCGGACCACCCCGACCACGGCCGCGGCCACCGCGAACCCGAGCGTGGACCCGATGGAGATCGTCGACCCGTAGTAACCCCGCTTGCCCGGCGGAGCCAGCTCGGCGATGTAGGTCGCCGCGCCGCCGATCTCACCGCCGGCCGCGAGTCCCTGGGCGAGTCGCGCGAGGATGATGGCGATCGTCGCGGCGACTCCGACCTGCCCGTAGGTGGGCAGCAGGCCGATCACGCCGGACGCGACGCCCATCAACACGATCGTCGCGACGAGAGCGGTCCGTCGGCCCCGCCGATCACCGAGGCGGCTGAAGAACCAGCCGCCCAGCGGGCGGATGAGGTAGGACGACGCGAACACCGCGAGCGTGGACAGCGTCGAGACCGTCGGATTGTGGCTGGGGAAGAACAACGGTCCGATGGTCAGCGTCAGGAGCCCGTAGACGCTGAAATCGTAGTACTCGATCAGCGTCCCGACGCCACCCGCGAGCGAGGCGCGCCGGGCGGATCTCGAGCTGATCACCTTCTCGGAATGCTGTGCGGTCGTCATTGACTCTCCTTGTCATCCCCGAGCAAGCGCGACAGGCGGGTGGTTCCCATCACTGGACGCTTCCGCCGGGGCGGTTTCCGGGGCACCCTTGTCAGGTCGGTGGTCGGCAGCGGGGATTTCCGTCAGGTGTCGGGGCGCACCGGTACCAGCGCCGTCGATCGCGTGCTACACCGCGTGGATTGGCACGAGCTGCGTGCGCGAACATTCGCCGCGCTTCGCACCTATCGACACTGACTCGTCGCGTGCGGACGCGCAATGCGTTGGCGTGCAAGGACTATTGCAAATTCCGCACGGATGGATGCGGAAGCGGCATTGCCGGCGACACAATGTATCTATTGTGGACAATCTGCGGAACGGGAACGCGCCCTGTCACTGTCGATCGGTCGACGAGTCGCCGGTGTGTGCTCGCCGATTCCTCTGGCGGACCAGGAAAACGGCGATGAGTGCGTCGCGTCAGACCGCGTCCGGCGGGACGAGCAGCGCGTTGATCGCCGCGGTCTGGATGGTTTTCCCGACACTCTCGGGATCCAGTCCGCTGTTGAACTGCGGAACCGAGTTGATCATCGAGAAGACGGCGTGGGTGAGGATGCGGGTCTGCGCGTCCGACAGATCGGGCCGCAGCCGCTCGACCAGGCCGCTCCACTCCTCGGCGTAGAGGCGCATCAACCGCCGCATGCGATGGCGTTCGTCCTCGGGGACGTTGTGCTCGTTCTTCAGGAAGACGAGTGTGGACGGCACGTTCTGCAGACTGCGTGTGACGTGGTAGTCGATCATCTCTTCGAGGGCCTTGCGCGGGTCCGTCACCTTGGCCGCGATCTCGCGCGCGTGGGCGAGCAGGTCGTTCAGCGGGTCCTCGAGCACGGCGACGAGCAATGCCTGCTTGCTCGGAAAGTGCCGGTAGAGCGCGGGACCGGACACCCCGGCTCGCGCACCGATCATCTCGTTGGTGACCGCATCGAAGGCGCGTTCGTGGAACAGTTCGCCAGCGACCCTGATCAGCTCCTGCCGGCGGGTGCCGCGCGGCGAAGCGGTACGAGGAGAGGATGAGCTCGACACAGGTCCAGCTTAAGTGACGGGCCGATAACGTGACTGGGCGTACCCCGAGAGCAGGTCCGCCACGGCGTTGAGACAGGCGAACCCCAGCTTGGACGACATGCCCCGGGGGTCACCGAGAACCCCGCTAGGGGCGACGGCCTTGACGCCGCCGGTCAACACCTGGGCCAGCATGTCCTCGTCCATCGTCCCGGTGAAGCCCGCGTCGGCCAGGTCGCTGCGGACGAGGTCCGGCCGCACTGCCAGCATGATCGAACTTTCGGCGACGTCGGCGTGACCTCCGACCTGTTCGGCGAGGGCGGCGACGTGGTCGGCCGCGTCTCGCCAGACGTCGAGGATCGCGGCCGAGTCCGCGAAGGCGATGACGTCGGGACCGTCGGGGAGCCGCGCCGCGAGCTTCGGCTCGATCTCGCCGAGCAACGGGTAGTTGCCGATGTGGGCGGAGAAGATCAGCACACGCTGGAAGCCGTGCGCGGCGAGGCTCGCGCAGCAGTCGAAACAGATCGCTTCGAGGGTCTCGGCCTGCACGGAGAGTGTCCCGGCGAAACCGAGGTGGTGCGCCGAGCAGCCGATCCGCACCGTCGGAAGCACGAGCGCGTCGCCGAGCCGCTCGGCGACGAGGACGCCTAGGCGATCGGCGTGCTCGCTGTCGACCGACAGCGGGAGGTGCGCGCCGTGTTGTTCCGTGGCGCCCAACGGCAGGACAGCGGTGCGCATGCCGCTCGCGATGGCGTCCGCGATCTCGGGCGAGGTCAGGCACTCGATCCTCAGTTCGCTCATGGGCGGCCTCGTTCCACGTTGCGTCCTCGCTGACCGATCAAATTACTAGCTGATAACACTTGGCGCCTCTCAATCGACGCTTGACCAGCTTCGAGCCACGTCCTACGTTAGTCGTCAGTAACATTCGATGGAAGGGCTGGCATGGACTTCATCCTCATGACCGAGGGGGACACCCCAGTCGGGCTCACGCACGAGCACCGCTACCGGGAGCTGGTCGACGAGGTGCTACTCGCCGAGCGAGTCGGTTTCGACGCCTTCGGCAGCTCCGAGCAGCACGTCGCGATCGGCACCGCGACGGTGTCCGCTCCGGAGGTGCTCTACCCGTACCTGATGGCTCTGACGAACCGGATCCGCTTCATCCACCTGGTGACGCTGCTGCCGACGCGGATGAACCACGCGCTGCGCGTCGCGGAGCGCATCGCGACCGAGGACATCCTGTCCCACGGCCGAGTCGAGCTGGGTACCGGACGTGGCAACACAACGCTCGCGTTGCGCGCGTTCGAGGTCGACCCGGCCGAGAACAAGGCGCAGTGGCGCGAAGGCATCGACCTGATCCGCCGCGCGTTCCTCGAGGACCCGTTCTCATTCGTGGGCGAGCACTACAAGATCCCGCCGCGCAGCCTGGTGCCCAAGCCCCTGCAGTGGCCCTACCCACCGATCTCCGCCGCAACCGGCAGCCCGAGCTCGGTCGAGACCGCCGCCGAGTTGGGCATCGGAGCCATCATGGGCGGGTTCTACCTCGGGTTCGACCTCGTGGAGAACCTGCTGAAGCTCTACGACGAGACCCTGGCCGCCACCAGCCACCCGTACCCGATCACGCCGCGCAAGATGGTCACGATCAGCGGTGGCATGCACTGTGCGGAGACGACGGCGCTGGCGCGTGAGCAGGCGAAGCCCTTGTTCGACATGGCCAAGCTCTCGACCGGTGCCTACGAGCGGCTCTCCACTCTGTCGAAGGACTACGCGTACATGGGCGCGGTCAAGGACGTCGACTTCGACGACGAGGAGTACATGTTCGAGCGCTCGCAAGGCTTCCTCGTCGGCGACCCGGACCACTGCATCGAGCACGTGCAGCGGTACGTGGACATGGGTGTCGACGCACTCGTGCTGCGCGTCGACAGCCTGCCCCACGACCAGCTCCTGCGCTCGATCGAACTGTTCGGCAAATATGTGATCCCGCGCTTCAAGCACCCGCGCAACGTGGTGCGCCCAGCCGACGACGTGCTCGCCGACATCCGGGCTGCGCGCCCCGCGCACGAACAGGCGCTGCGCAAGTTCCAGACCGAGCAGAACCTCCTGAACGAGAAGGAGTCCGTGCAATGAGCGACCTCTACAACCACGGCACCGGCGATGTCCTCATCGAGCGCCGCGACGGCGGCGTTCTGCTGATCACGCTCAACCGCCCCGACCGGTACAACTCGCTCACCCTGCCGATGTTCGAGGAGATGAATCGGATCTGGGCCGACGTCGAGCGCGACGAACAGACCAAGGTCGTCGTCATCACCGGAGCCGGCAAGGCTTTCTGCACGGGCATGGACGTCGCCCAGCCCGACCCCACGTCCGAGCAGGCGCTGGCGATGCTGGAGTCGGAACGCCAGCGGGTCTCGACGGTCCTGCGGATCGAGAAACCGATCATCTCGGCGATCAACGGCCCCGCGGTGGGCTACGGACTCTCGACCGCGCTGCTGGCCGACATCAGCATCGCGGCGGACGACGCGGTGCTGATCGAGGGCCACACCCGGGTCGGGGTGGCCGCCGGGGACCACGCGGCGCTGATCTGGCCGCTGCTGGTGGGTATGGCCAAGACCAAGTACTACGTGCTCACTTCAGAGAAGCTGACCGGTAGCGAGGCCGAGCGGATCGGGCTCGTGAGCCTGTCCGTCCCGCGCGAGCAGGTATTGCCGCGCGCCCTGGAGGTCGCGTCCCAGCTGGCACGCGGTTCCCAGCAGGCGATCCGGTTCACCAAACGCGCGCTCAACGCCTGGCTCACCAACGCGGTGCCCCAGCACGAGCTGTCCGCTGCGCTGGAGATCCTCGACTTCCTCGGCGCCGACTACGCCGAAGCACGCCAGGCATTCCGCGAGAAGCGCGCTGTCGACTTTCCCTCCGCCCGCACCGTCGGCGCCCCGGCGAACTGACCGGGGGAAGAGCATGACCGCAGCTTCACGCCACACAGCGCTCGGCGCCGTGCAAATGTCGGCCGAGGTGGATGGCGTGATCGTCCTGACGCTGAACCACCCGCCGGCCAACGCGCTGAGCAACGCGCTCGTCAGCGAGCTGACGACCACACTGGAAGTTCTCGCCGGGCGGCCCGACGCCCCCGCGGTGGTCCTCACGGGAGCCGGTGAGCGCTTCTTCTGCGCAGGCGGCGATCTCAAGGAGGCCAACGGCTACCAAGCCGAGTCGATGGTCGAGCGGATGACGGCGTTCCACGCGCTGTTGCGCGCGCTGGAAGACTTTCCCCGGCCACTGGTGTGCGCGGTCAACGGCTGGTGCGTCGGTGGCGGCATCGAAATGGCGCTGTTCGCCGATGTCGTGTATGCCTCGGCCGTGGCGCGGTTCGTCTTCCCCGAGGTGAATCACGGGATGCTGCCCGCGGTGAAGGGAATCGCGCGGGTGCGCGCCGTCCTGGGCGATCGCGCGGCCCGGCGCCTCCTGCTGGGCGGCGAGCCTGTCGACGCGTTCGAGGCGCAGACCCTGGGTCTCGTCGACCACGTGGACGAGCAGGGCGACCTGCTCACGGCGGCTGTGGCGTACGCGCGCACGGCAGCGGCGAAACCGCCGGCCGTGTTCGCGGCGCTCAAACGGGCGTTGTGCGCGGACATCGCCGGATTGCCTGCCGAGGAACAGTTGCGCGTCACGGCCGCTGACGCGCGCACGATATTCACCGACCCAGCCGCTCGAGCCGCTCGCGAGGCATGGAATGACTGATCGAATGCACGAGCTGGACCCAGCCACCTTCCGTTCCGTGCTGGGCCGCTTTCCTTCAGGCGTGACGATCGTGACGACGCGAAGTGAGTCCGGCACGCTGCACGGGTTCACCGCGAGCTCGTTCGCGTCGCTGTCGCTCGACCCGCCACTGATCCTGGTGTGCCTGGACCGGCGAGCCAACTGTTTCCCCGTCTTCCAGGCGGCTGAGCGGTTCGTCGTGAACATCGCGACGCCCGCGCACGCGGACCTCGCGATCAGGTTCGCGACGAAGGGGGAGAACAAGTTCGCCGAGGGGAACTTCGAGTTCGACGAAGAGGGGCATCCGCTCCTGCCCGATGCGGCGGCGGTCATCCGGTGCGAACTCGAGCAGGTCGTACCAGGCGGAGATCACGTGATCCTCATCGGCCGGGTGCACGACGCGCGGGCAGGCAGCGACGAGCCGGTGATGTGGTACCGAGGTGACTTCCTTCATCTCGGAGAGAGCGCTGCATGAACATCACCGCGCGGGGGCGTGTCAGCTCCGGAAGAGAGGCCGTGTCATGGACCTGACCAATTTCGAACCGACCCGGACCTTTCCGGGGTTGCTGCTCGATCGCGCGCGTAGAGAACCCGACGCCGTCGCGATGCGTCACTGGCGTGACGGGGTCGTGCAGGAGATCACCTGGCGGTCCTATGCGGATCATGTCCGTGATCTCGCGCTTGGACTCGTCGCGCACGGGGTCAAGCACGGTGACCGTGTCGCGGTGATGTGCAGCGCTCGCCCGGAGTGGGTGTTCGCCGCGCTGGCCGTGCAGAGCGTGGGCGGCGTCGTGATCGGCGTGTACCCGACCAACTCGGTCGCCGAGATCGAGCAACTCCTCGCGCACAGCGAGGCGGTCGCGTTCATCGGCGAGACGGCGACGGAGCTCGCCAAGGTCGCGAACGTCGCCGCACGCACCCCGTCTCTGCGACTCGTGCTCGGCATCGACGACGCTCCGCCGGCGCTACCCGAGCCGGTCACAGGAATGACGTGGGACGCGCTGCGCGACGAAGGAGCGTGGCACGCCGGCGACAAACCGGATCGACTGTCCGAGTTGGTCGCCGCCGGATCCCTCGACGACGCCGCCGTGCTCTTTTACACGTCGGGGTCCACGGGAGCTCCAAAGGGCGTCACGCACACGCACCGGACCCTTCAACATTCGGTCCAGACCTTCTCCGGGTTGTACCCGGACATCACCCGCCGCCGATACGACGTGGTGGGCTTCCTGCCGCTGGCGCACGTGGCGCCGGCGCTGGTGGTGGTCTTCGCCCCGCTGCTCACCAAGCTGATGGTCACCTACTGCCGCATGGACGTCTACGAAGAGGTTTTGCGCTCCGTGCGGCCGACGTCAGTGCTCTGGCCGCCACGGTTCTACGAGAAGATCGCCGGTGAACTGATCGCACGAACCAAGTCCTGGCCCTGGTTCCGGCGCCGCGCCTACGACGCCGCCATGTGGGTCGGCCGCAGGGTGGCCGAGAACCGCTGGTCCCACCGCCGGCCGTCGGCGCTGCTGCGGATCGCCTACGCCGCGGCACTCCGCGGGGTCTTCCTGCCATTGCGGGCGACCGTCGGTATGGATCGCATGCGCGTCGCCTACACCGCATCCGCCGCGATGCCCGAGAGCGTCCTCGCGATCTGGCAGATCTGGGGCCTCGATCTTCGCGAGAACTACGGTCTCACCGAGACCGGGGGATGTCCCATCGCGCACTTCGACCAGCCGTTCCCTCGTCCGGGCTTCATCGGCAGGGAGTTCCCGGACCCGCGTTTCCAGGTGAAAGTCGCGGACGACGGCGAAATGCTGATCAGCGCGCCCTTGCTGTTCACCGGATACTGGGGCAACCCGGCGGAAACCGAGGCTGTTCTGCAGGACGGCTGGTTACGCACCGGTGACCTGATGGAGCGGGCACCCCGCGGCGACATCCGGCTCATCGGCCGGAAGAAGGACGTGATCATCACCCGCGGCGGCAAGACGATCAATCCTCAGCCCATCGAAACCCGGTTGAAGGAGAGCTTGCTGATCGACGAGGCGATCGTGGTCGGCGATGCGCGCAAGTACCTCACCGTCCTGCTCGAGCCGAGCGCGAGCGCGGACGCCCCGTCTGCTGAGGCCCTCGCCGAAAGCCTGCGAGCAGAGGTCGCCAGGGTCAACGCGGACCTTGCTCGGGTGGAGCAGTTGAAGGACTTTCGTGTGCTGCCGCGGTCCCTGGAGGTCGAGCGCGGCGAGCGGACCGCGAACGGCAAGATCAAGCGCACGGCCGTCGTGAGCTCGTTCGCGGCGCTGATCGACGACATGTACGGCGAGAACGACGACGCTGCGATCGCGGACCACGTGCGTTCGAAGCCGAACTAGGGGAAGGGTCGGGCCGGCCGCGGCGGTGCCCCCTCCGGGCCGCGGTCGGCCCCGGCACCGCCACGTCCATCCGAGCGTGCGCGACAGGAGGTGGAGCCATGCCGATTCCTGACTTGACACTGCAGCAGCTTCGAGCGGTCCAGGCCGTCGCTGCATCCGGAAGCTTCACCAAAGCGGCCGCGGTCGAACACATCTCCCAGTCGGTCCTCAGCAGGAGGATCAAGGAGGTCGAGCGTCTCCTGCGGGTGCGGTTGTTCGATCGCACCACTCGGCAGCTCGACACCACCGCAGCGGGCCAAGCCTTTCTGCTCATGACGGGCACGATCCTGGACGACCTCGACACGCAGTTGCAACGTTTCATGTCCTACGTGGCGGCCCAGTCCGGAACCGTTGCCCTGGCGGCACTTCCGTCGCTGGCCGCTGTGGTGCTGCCGGACATGATCCGTGGTTTCATGCCGGACCACCCCGAGGTGACGTTTGAGATCAGGGACGGGGACGCCGCCGAGGTGCTCGGGAACCTCGGAGCGGGAACTGCCGAACTCGGCTTGAGCGCCAACGGGGACCTGCCGCACGATTTTTGCTTCATACCGTTGCTGCGGGAACAGTTCTACGGCGTCGCGCACCACAGCCATCGTTGGTCGATGCAGGGTTCCCTCTCGTGGTCGGACTTCGGAGGCGAGATGGTGGTCGCGACGCCGCCCGGGACCAGCATCCGAGCGATGACCGACGCAGTGTTCGGCGAGCACTCGATCCCGGTGAGCCGGCATTTCAACGCGCCGAGCGTGGCGGCGATCGGCGGGCTCCTGCGGGCGGGCGTGGGTGTGGCGGCGTTGCCCGCGTTGGAGTTGCAAGGCTTCAGCCTGGATGATCTCGTGGTGGTACCCGTGAAATCGCCGAATGCGACGAGAATCACCGGTGTGGTGTACCGCTGCGGTCAAGACCTGTCTCCAGCCGCGGCTGGATTTCTGGACTTCGTGCGTGCGGCTGAGATCGATCCCCCGCGAGGGTGTCTCGCATTCTCGGCGAAACGGCCGACGTGGCCGGCCGCGCACCCGATGTGACTGTCTGAAAAGGACGGTTTCGTGTTGGAGGGCGCCTTGAGTGAGTGGCCCGCTACTGCGGTCCGTACACGACGAAGGTGTTTCCCCAGGGGTCGCGCGCGACGGCTCGCACCTCGTGCGGGCCCCGCTCCGGTTGCCGGACAACGGATCCGCCGCTTTCCACCAGTGTGGCCAGTGCTGCGGCGACGTCGGACACCTTGAACGACGCCGCGGGCGCGCCACCGGTGACGTCTTCCGAAGGGCCGGCGAGGGCGAGCGTGGTGCCGCCCGCGTCGAGGGCGGCGTAGCGGTCGCCGTCGACGAATTTCGTTGCCAGGCCGAAAGTTGCGGCGTAGAATTGCACGGCCGCGTCCACATCCTCCACCGGGTGCAGCACATTTCCCAATTTTACCGGCTCGATTTTCTTGATGTCGTTCATGTGGTCAACGTAGTCGATTGTTTTTCCGGATCCGGGATTCTTGCGACATCGGCAACAATCCTACAGGCCGGGCGCTCAGCAGAACGCGCCCCCGCACCCGACCGATGGCGGATTCGAGGGGGGCGTCGCAACACGGCTGCTAGTGTTCCGAGTCGTTAATAGTTTTATTGATTCTGGTGCAGTAGTGGGCGAGGCTGGCGAGGATCTCGTCAGCGGTCTTGGTCCACACGAAG
>NZ_JBWKKU010000085.1:0-35749 GCF_056431445.1 Saccharopolyspora sp. NPDC045941 | reverse complement strand
CCACACACACTGCGAGGGCCTGAGCCCGGTGCAATACCGGGCCCAGACCCTCGCTGCCTAGACTCTCAATTACCGAGTCCAACTTCCGGGGACCAGTTCAGGCGGCGGGTGCCCCTCCGCGTTGTTCGGCCCCAAGTAGCATCCGGGCGTGTCCACCTCGAACGAGCCCGCCAGCACCGAACCGGCGCCGACCCCCGGCGAGCGCGCGAGCTCGGCGGTGGACAGCGATTCCCTCGACCCCGCCGACCGCGTCGCGCCGACCTGGACGGAGCCGCTGGCGCAGAAGCTCAGCCGGCCCTTCGGCGGCAGGCTCGGGCGGCACGCGCAGGTCGGACGCCAGTGGTTCTGGACGCCGCTGCGGGTGATCCTGCTCCTCGCGGTGCTGGTGCTGGCCGCGTCGTGGCTGTTCAAGGCACCCTGCCAGGTCACCTACGACACCGGCAACGGGCCGCAGCTGGACTGGCGGAACAGCAAGCAGTACACCGCCATGTGCTACACCGACATCATCCCGCGCTACGGCATGGGCGACATCGCGCCGGACGACGCGTTCCCGTACAAGACGGCCTGGCTGGAGAACGCCGGCACGCCGCAGGAGAAGGTCCGGTACATGGAGTACCCGGTGCTGACCGGGGTGTTCCAGTGGATCAACGCGCGGGCCGCGGACGGTTGGGCGACCCTGGCGGGCTACGGCTGGCTGCCGACCGGTCTGACCAGCGTGCTGTACTTCAACATCTCGGCGTTCTGGCTGGCCGTGGCCTGGTTGGTGACGATCTGGGCGCTGGTGCTGCTGTGCCGCCGGCGAGTCTGGGACGCCGCGCTGGCCGCCGTGTCGCCGCTGGTCTTCGTGCACGCCTTCACCAATTTCGACGCCCTGGCCACGGCTTTCGGCACCGCCGGCCTGCTCGCGTGGGCGCGGCGCAGGCCCGTGCTGGCCGGGGTGTTGATCGGGCTCGGCGGCGCGGCGAAGCTCTACCCGCTGTTCTTCCTCGGCCCGCTGCTGGTGCTGGCCTGGCGCGCCGGGAAGATGGCGGACGCGCTGCGCACGGTGCTGGCCGCCGCGCTGGCCTGGCTGGTGGTCAACGTGCCGGTGCTTGTGCTCTACCCGGAGGGCTGGCGGGAGTTCTTCCGCCTCAACAACGAACGCCCGGCCGACCCGGACTCGCTGTACAACGTGCTGATGTACTTCACCGGCTGGGCGGGTTTCGACGGCCCGCTGCGGGACGGCGCCACGCCGACGGTGCTGAACGCGGTCAGCCTCGGCCTGTTCCTGGTCGCCTGCCTCGGCATCGGGTGGCTGGCGCTGGCCGCGCCGACCCGGCCGCGGCTGGCGCAGCTGTGCTTCCTGGTGGTCGCGGCGTTCCTGCTGACCAACAAGGTGTGGAGCCCGCAGTACTCGCTCTGGCTGGTGCCGCTGGCGGTGCTGGCGATTCCGCGCTGGCGGCTGCTGCTGACCTGGATGATCGTCGACGCCGCGGTGTGGGCGCCGCGGATGTACTACTACCTCGGCACCGGCAACAAGGGCCTGCCGGAGGGCTGGTTCCTGGGCGCTGTGGTGATCCGCGACGCGATGGTCGTCGCGCTGTGCGTGCTGGTCGTCCGGGAGATCGTGCGGCCGGAGCGGGACAAGATCCGCGCGGCGCTCGCGATGCGGGGCGGGCGGGAGCCGGGCGCGATCGACGACCCGTGCGGCGGCTTCCTGGACGGCACACGAGACCGATTCGTGTTACCCGGTGTCGCTCGTTGGGGTAAGGAACGGCCCGGGCAGGGGATGCGCACCTTAGCGTCGAGGCGGTGATCTTCCGCCACCGATGGAGGTGCTTCGCTGATGGTCGGCCGACGATCCCTCACCCTGGTGCTCACCGCGGCGGCCGCGCTGGCCGCGCCCACCGCGACCGCGTCGGCCGGGACGCCGCCGGGCGTGCTGGAAGTCCGCCTGGGCGAGGCGACCTGCCACGACCTGTCGCCGCTCACCGCGACGTTCCCGTGGTTGAGCCCGTTCTTCCCCGGTGACCTGAGCGCGTCGCCGCTGGTCCGCTACGAGATCCGCCGCGCGGCGGACGGGCTCGCGCCGTTCGAGGTGACCGTCGACGGCGAGCGGCGGGCCATCGGCACGGTCGGCCGCGGCGGCCTGGTTTCGGCGCAGGTCCCGCTGACCGGCGAGAAGGCGACCGAGGTCGTGGTGACCTCCGGCGGGCAGGTTCTGGCGAACCGCACCTACCACGCCCGCTGCTGATCGATCCGCCGAAGAGAGGTGCCCGCCCGGGTCCCCCGCCGGGCGGGAACCGGCGCGTCCGGGGTAGGCCCGCGGTCGGACCGGGCATCAGCCCGCGGTCGGATCCGGTTCAGGGGGATCTCGGGGTCGTCCCCTGACGCACCGCGGCGCCGACTCGGCGAGCATTGAGGCATGACGACGTACCGCATGGCACTGTCCCGGCCGAGCGACAAGGCGATGATCGCGGGGGTGTGCGCCGGTCTGGCCGACCGGTTCGGGATGAAGCCGTTCACCGTCCGCCTGCTGTTCCTGCTGTCCTGCCTGCTGCCCGGCCCGCAGTTCGTGATCTACATCGTGCTCTGGATCCTGATCCCGAAGCGCTGACCGGCCGAGGGCTTGCGGCCAGGCTAGGACCACCGCTAGGCGCGGCGGACGCACCAGGCCGTGACCAGCAGCGTGCTGGCGACCAGGCTGAAGACGGCGACGAGCGCGGACCGCACGAGCAGCGCGGCGCTCGTCGCGTCCGCGCTCAGCGCCAGCAGCAGCGGGAACGCCAGCGGAATCCACTTCGCCAGCAACGTGATCGCGAACAGCGCCGCCGCCGCGATCACCGTGTACCCGATGCGGCGGACGACCAGCCCGGAGCACGGCAGGGCGACGGCGATGCCGAACGCGGCGCACGCGACGTGCGCCAGCAGGCCGATGCCGAGATCGCCTGGCGGGTGGTCGAGCCCGTGCGAGATCTCCGCCCAGGCAACGGAAAGCACCGCGAGCCCGATCGAGCAGCACAGCACGGCCAGCACGACGCTCGCCAGCATCCGGGTCATCGATCCGGCGTGCGCGCGGGTGACCGTGCGCTGCACGACGTCCTCCACGTCGACCAGCGCGATCGTCAACCAGCCAGCCACGACGAGCAATCCCGCCGCGGTCACCGCGAAGCCGGGCAGCGCCGGGCCGTCGTTGTTGCTGTAGAAGATGGCCAGCAACGCGATGTAGAGCAGCACCGGCGGCAGGTAGCGCTGCGAGTGGCCGAGGATGGCCAGCTGGTAGCGGATCAGCGGGATCACCGCGCGGCCACCGAGAGCACCGCACAACCCTGCTCTATCGCCTTGAGCAGCAAGGATTCCCGAGCTTCCACGGTCACCACCAGCGTCACGTCCGAGTGGCCCGGGCGCACCGCCTGCACGCCGGGCTGCGCCGCCCAGTCGACGGATTCGCCGTCGCGCAACACGATCCGGCAAGTCTCGACCTCGGCTTCGAGCGGTTCGAGGCGCCCGTCGGCGAGCCGGTGCGAGCGGGTGGCCAGCGCCCGCACCGCTTCCGGCCGGTGGTCGGTGAACACGACGGCCGTGCCCGCCGCCGAGACCTCGCCGATCACCTCGGTGAGCACGCCGCGCGCATCGGGATCCAGGCCCGACCACGGTTCGTCCAGCACCAGGAGCTCGGGATCGCACAGCAGCGCCTGCGCGATCCCGACCTTCTGCGCGTTGCCCTTCGACAGCTCGCGCAGCGAGGTGTCCGGGCCGCCGGCGAGCGCGAAGCGGTCGAGCCAGCCGTCGGCCCGGGCAGTGGCCTCCATAGTGGACAGCCCGCCGATCCGGCCCAGGTGGCGGAGGTAGGCGCGGGCGCTCATCCGCTGCCGAGCGGGAAACCGGTCCGGCACGTACCCGATGCGCGGCCGCCCGGCGACGGTGCCGCCGGACGGCCGGGAGACCCCGGCGAGGATCCGCAGCAGCGTCGACTTCCCGGACCCGTTGGCGCCCAAGATCCCGACGGCCGCACCGGTCGGCACGTCGAGGTCAACGCCCTGGAGCACCGACCGGGCGCCATGGCGCTTGGTGACGCCCGAAAGCTCCCGCACCACCACGTCAGATCCCCTCGCAAGTCGTCCTCCGGTGCGCCGACACCCCGGAGGGACGCAATTTCAATGAGCGTTTTCCATCCTGGTCGGCCCGCAGCCGCGGGTCGTAAAGCCACACGTCGATGGGCTGTCGCATGCGCCGCAGGCGCATAGCCCACCTACGACACTCGCACCGCCGCGGGTTCTCAGAGGCTTCCTGGCGAGGACGGCCCTGACGCCGTGTATCGGACATACATAAGTCAGGGCACCCACAGACCAGGGAGCCTCTGAGGTTCCGCTACCCGCACCGCCACGCAGAACGAGGTTGGAAAACCTCAATGAAATTGCGGCGGTCAGCGGCGGGCGTGGGCGTCGAGGACGTAGGCGATGGCCGAGGTGACCTTGGCCGCGAAGGCCAGGTGCAACGACTCGTCCGGCACGTGCGCGTTGCTGTCCGGGCCGAGCGCGCCGGTCACCACGAACTGCGCGTCCGGGTAGGCGTTGTGCAGCAGGCCCATGAACGGGATCGAGCCGCCGAGGCCCATCGTCCGCCAGCCCGCGCCGAACACCTCGTCGCTCGCCTGGTCCAGCGCCGCGGCCAGCCACGGAGCGAGGTCGGGAGCGTTCCAGCCCAGCCCGGTCTCGGCGTGCCCGAAGGTCACCTTCGCGCCGTAGGGCACGTCGGTGGTCAGCCGCTCCTGGACCGCTCGGATCGCGGCCTCGGGGTCGGCGGTCGGCGGCAGCCGGAAGCTCAGCAGCAGCGTCGTGAAGGGCCGCAGCACGTTGCCCGCATCCGCGGGCTTCGGCAGCCCGTCTGCACCGATCACCGAGAGCGTCGGCCGCCAAGTGCTGTTCAGGGCGAGCTCGACCTCGTCCTCGTCGACCGGCCGCAACCCCTCCGGCCACGGCACGACGTTGCGCACCAGGCCGGGCACGGCCTCGATCGCGGCGCGCACCTCGGCGACCCGGTTCTCCGGGATCTGCACGGTCAGCTCGGGCACCAGGACCTCGCCGGTCGCGGAGTCCTCCAGCCGGTCCAGCAGCTCCCGCAGCACCCGGAACGAGCTGGGCGCGATGCCGCTGGCGATGCCGGAGTGCAGGCCGCTGTCGAGCACCTGCACCTTGACCTCGAGCTGCACCATGCCGCGCAGCGAGTTCGTCAGCCACAGCCGGTCGTAGTCGCCCGCGCCGGAGTCCAGGCACACCACCAGCGACACGGCGCCGAGCCGGTCGGACAGGTGCTCCAGGTAGGCGGGCAGGTCGGGGCTGCCGGACTCCTCGCCGGTCTCCAGCAGCACCACGCAGCGCGCGTGCGCGCCGTCGTGTGCGCGGACCGCCTCGATGGCGGTGATCGCCGCGTACCCGGCGTAGCCGTCGTCGGCGGAGCCGCGGCCGTACAGCCGGCCGTCGCGGACCACCGGCGTCCACGGCCCGAGGCCCTCGGACCAGCCGCCGACCGGCGGCTGCTTGTCGAGGTGGCCGTAGAGCAGCACCGTCTCGTCGGGCGCGCCCTCGCTGGCCGGAATGTCCACCAGGAGCAGCGGGGTGCGTTCCGGCAGCCGCACGACCTCGATGTTCGCGCCGGCGATGTTCCGCGCCGCGACCCACGCCCGCAGGTGCTCGATGGCGGCGTCGAGATGCCCGGAGGCGACCCACTCGGAGTCGAAGGAGGGCGAGATCGCCGGGATCTTCACCAGCTCGGAGAGGCTCGGCAGGACGGATTCGTCCCACGCCTGGTCAACGGTCTTCGCTACGGCTGCACGATCCACACCGCGATCCTATGCCCGCTCCCACCTGGTCGTCGTGGATGGCCGGAACTGCTCAGCAGCCCCCTGGGGCGTCAAAAATCGCAGGGAACACGAGGAACATGCCAGCCTGGGCATCGGCGGACCGCCGGTCCTCGGTGTGGATCGCCACGATCGCCTGCCCGATCGGGTCGTGCTGCCCGAACACCGCCAGCGCCGCCCGGTCCGCCGGGAACGGGATCAGGTCGTCACCGAGCCCGCTGCCGTGCACGATCCCGGCGAGCGCGACGGTGCGCGGATCCTGTTCCGCCCAGCCGTTCAGCAGGTGCCGGAGTCGGGTGAGCACCGGATCGCGGACCTCCGGGTCCGGCACGTATCGCGTGCCACCCGACGGGTGGCTGGCCGCTTCGGGCCGGAGTAGCCCGGCCCGGACGAGGTGGTTCAGCCACGATTCGTACAGGAGCGCCTGGTCCCTCAGGCAGTCGGTCAGCGAGATCGCCGACGGCCGCTGGATCAGCTTGCCCAGCAACGGATCCAGGAACGGGTGCGTCGTCGGAGTCGGATCGGTGACGAAGATGTAGCCGCGGTCGATCGCGATGCGGCGGTGCAGGGCGAGCTCGCCGATCACGCCCGCGGCGACGGCGAGCCTGGTCGACGAGCCGTACTCGTGCCCCGCGGGCGTGCGGCCGATCAGCGTCAATTCCTCGGGCAGGATCCGTGCCACGATCGTTCCTTCAGCTGCCGCTTCCCACGGCCGCGGAGGTGGTGGCCGCGATGGCTCCGGCGCTGATCGCCGCGGTCGCGGCCGCGACCGCGGCCTCCACCGCCTTGCCGAGCTGCTCGCCCTTGCTGATCTCCTTCAGCCGCTTGCGCTCCGCTCGCTCCAACCCGAGCGACCGGACCAGGTTGGTCGCGTGCACCATCGCCGCGAGCAGCGCCCGGCGGTTGTCCAGCGCGATCTCGTCGCGGGCGACCGCGCGCAGTTCGGCGATCAGCGCCTGCCGCGCCCCGGGGTCGGGGAAGTACTTGTCGTACGGGATGAACAGCACCGACTTCTCCTCGCGGCGCATCAGGCCCCGTTCCGCGAGGGCGGCGCAGTGCACCTTGCGCGCGCTCTTGCGGTGCTGGATGAAGCTCTGCGCGGCCACCGGCTTGTTCGCCGGCCCCGCCTTCTTGACCAGGTATGCCATGCAGTCGTCGAACCAGCCGATGCCGCTCGGGCTCGCGTCGAGCACCTGGATCTTCTTCCGGACGAAGTCGATCCGGTGCTGCAGCACGAGCTCGCCGAGTTCCGCTGCGCCGGCGTAGTCGGACATCGAGTAGTACGAGCCGTTGTCCTTCTGGAGCAGCAGCGCGAACTCTTCGGGCAGGGTCAGCGTGGTCATGCCGCCCAGTCTCGCAGCGAATCGCGGCCGACGCGGCCGAATCGGACCGGCTAGACGCGGCCCATCGCCGCCAGGAAGCGCATCGCCAGCGGTTCGGCGGGCACGATCTCCTCGGCCTCGAAGCGGGCGACCTCGGCTTCCGGCACCCCGGCCGCTTCGGCGAGCTCGGCGGGCGTCCAGCCCTGCTCCTGGCGGACTACGCGCACCAGCCGCACCAGCTCTTCGGTGTCGTGCGGGTGCTCAGCGGGCTCGGCCATGGGAAGCGCTCTCTGCGTCCAGGATCCGGTCCCTTCCCAACATGGCCAGCGGCGGCGGGGTTCAGCCGCCCGCCGCGACGATGATCGCGGGGACCGCCGTGATCGCCGCCAGCGCCGCCGAGACCGCCGCGCCGACGGCGTTGCCCAGGTCCTCGGTCTCCGCGATCGACTTCAGCCGGTTCCGCTGCGCGCGGTCGAAGTCGAGCAGGTACACCAGCCCGCTGCGGTAGGTCACCGCGCTGAGCAGCGCCAACCGCTCGTCGACCGGCCGCCGGCCGGCGGCCAGTTCGTGCAGCTCGGAGACCAGCGCGCCGTGGACACCGCGATCCGGGTGGTAGCGGTCGTCCGGCAGCACGCCCAGGAACTTCCGCCGTTCGCGGCGCAGGAGCCCGTGCTCGACCAGCACGTGGCGATGCGTCGCGAACGTGCCGGTGCGCCCCGCCAGCCACCAGCTCAGGTCGATCGGCCGGTTCGGTCGCCCGGCCCGTTGCCGGAAGTCCTCGAACAGCCGGTCCATCCACGGCAGTCCGCTCGAACCGGAGTCGACCAGGCGCATCGCCGTGCCGGTCAGCTCGACGCGGCCCCGCAGGACCAGCTCGCCGATCTCGGCCGCGGCGGTCGCCGTGTTCGGGTTCGCGCTGACGAAGTAGGTGCCGTTGTCCTTGTGCAGCAGCAGGACGAACTCGTCGGGCAGCGCGAGCGGGTTGGGGAACTCGGCCATGGGTCCAGTTTGTCCTATTTTCACCGCCGGAGACACCGGCTTCGCAATATCGGTACCGCGATGGTCCACAAAGCATTAGTCGGACCTCCATTACTTCGATGACCTGCGGTTTTGCCTTTTCTGGCGGCGAACTACGGTGATCACACGGGAGGACGCCGACCGGGCCGCGGTCGGGCCGAATCCCTGTGGCAGGGCTCACGAAGACGACCGGTTTCGTGCCAGGATGACGGGGAGCGATCCAACCGCTCCGGCCGGAACGCCAGGCGATCCACCAGATCACCTGCGGTTTCGCCGGGGCAGTCGGGCCACACCGCCACAAGCGGGTGGGCCGGCGCGACACGAGGAGATCACGCATGTCCCCCGAGCAATGGACGCGACCCAAGACCGAAGGCACCACCGGCCCCCCTGCCGCTGTCGCAGCGAAACCCACACGGGAGCAGGTGATCGCCGGTTTGCGCGCCACGAGCGAAGGTGGAGCTGACCTGGTTCAGCTACTCACCCCAGAAGGTCAGCGGGTCGAACACCCGGACTTCGACATCGACGTCTCCGATGCGCAGCTGCGCGACCTGTACCGGGACATGGTGCTGGTGCGCCGCGCCGACCGGGAGGGCAACGCCCTGCAGCGCCAGGGCCAACTGGGCATCTGGGTGCCGTTGCTCGGCCAGGAAGCCGCCCAGATCGGGGCCGGCCGGGCGCTGAAGCCGCAGGACATGGCCTTCCCCAGCTACCGCGAGCACGGCGTCGCCTGGTGCCGCGGCATCGATCCGACAGACCTGCTGGGCATCTTCCGCGGCACCGACCACGGCAGCTGGGACCCGGTCGACACCCGGTTCCACCTGTACACGATCGTCATCGGCAACCAGTGCCTGAACGCCACCGGCTACGCGATGGGCCAGCGCTTCGACGGCAAGGTCGGCGAGCCCGACGGCGAGGCCACCATGGTCTTCTTCGGTGACGGCGCCACCAGCCAGGGCGACGTGCACGAGGCGATGGTGTGGTCGGCCGTCTACGACGCGCCGGTGGTCTTCTTCTGTCAGAACAACCAGTGGGCGATCTCCGAGCCGCTGGAGCGCCAGACCCGCGTGCCGCTCTACCGGCGCGCCAGCGGGTACGGCTTCCCCGGCATCCGGGTGGACGGCAACGACGTGCTGGCCAGCCTCGCGGTCAGCAAGTGGGCGCTGGACGAGTGCCGCCAGGGCAACGGCCCGGTGCTGATCGAGGCGTTCACCTACCGGATGGACGCGCACACCACCTCCGACGACCCGACCCGGTACCGGCTGGCCGACGAGCACGAGGCCTGGAAGCTCAAGGACCCGATCGAACGGCTGCGCGTGCACCTGGTCCGCGAGCAGATCGCCGACCAGGGCTTCTTCGACGGCGTCGACGCCGAGGCCGACGAGCTCGCCGCCCGGCTGCGCGACTTCTGCTTCAACATGCCCGAACCACCGCCCGAACGGATGTTCTCCGAGGTCTACGCCGAGGAAACCCCGCAGCTGGCCGCCCAGCGCGAGGACTACCTGCAGTACCTGGCCGGATTCGCCGACGAGGCGATGGCAGGAGGTGTGCGCTGATGGCCGCGCCCGCGTTGGAACGCCCGACCGCCACGGCGGGGACCCAGACCGTCACGATCGCCAAGGCGCTGAACATGGGCCTGCGTGCGTCGCTGGAACGCGACCCGAAGGTCCTGGTGATGGGCGAGGACGTCGGCAAGCTCGGCGGCGTCTTCCGGATCACCGACGGCCTGCAGAAGGACTTCGGCGAGCACCGCGTGCTGGACACCCCGCTGGCCGAGTCCGGCATCATCGGCGCCGCCATCGGGCTGGCCATCCGCGGCTACCGCCCGGTGTGCGAGATCCAGTTCGACGGCTTCATCTTCCCCGGCTTCGACCAGATCGTCTCCCAGCTGGCCAAGCTGCACTTCCGCAGCCAGGGCAAGCTGAAGATGCCGGTCGTGGTGCGGGTGCCCTTCGGCGGCGGCATCGGCGCCGTCGAGCACCACTCGGAGTCGCCGGAATCGCTGTTCGCGCACATCAGCGGCCTGAAGGTGGTGTCCTGCTCGAACCCGGTGGACGCCTACTGGATGCTGCAGCAGGCCATCGAGTGCGACGACCCGGTGCTGTTCTTCGAGCCGAAGCGCCGCTACTACGAGAAGGCCGAGCTCGACCCGAGCACGCCGCCGATCCCGCTGTTCAGCTCGCGCGTGGCGCGCGCCGGTTCGGCGGTGACCGTGGCGGCGTACGGGCCGATGGTCCGCACCTGCCTCGACGCGGCGGCCGCGGCGGCCGAGGACGGGCTGGAGCTGGAGGTCATCGACCTGCGCACGCTGTCGCCGCTGGACCTGGACCCGGTGTTCGAGTCGGTGCGCCGCACCGGCCGGCTGGTGCTGGTCAGCGAGGCCCCGGCGGAGGCCTCGGTCACCTCGGAGATCGCCACGAGGGTGCAGCAGGAGTGCTTCTACTCGCTGGAGGCCCCGGTGCTGCGCGCGACGGGCTTCGACACGCCCTACCCGCCCAGCAAGCTGGAGGAGGGCTACCTGCCCGACCTGGATCGGGTACTCGACGCGGTCGACCGCTCGTTGGCGTACTGACAGGCCTGTCTCCGGACTCGTTCTGCGTAGCGGTGCGGGTGGCGGAACCTCAGACGCCTTCTCGCTGTGGGATCCCCGACATCATGAATGCCAATTCACCACGTCGGGGCTGTCCTCGCGAGAAGACGCCTGAGAACCCGCGGCGGTGCGAGCTGCGAGAGCGGGCCAAGCGGCTTCGCCGCTTCAAAGACAAAATCAAGACCGAGTTCGCCAACAGGCTCTGAAGGAGTCGTTCGATGGCACTGAAGCACTTCCCGCTGCCCGACGTCGGCGAGGGGCTGACCGAAGCGGAAATCCTCGGCTGGCGCGTCCAGCCCGGTGACGCCGTCACCGTCAACCAGGTGATCGTCGAGATCGAGACGGCCAAGGCGTCCGTCGAGCTGCCCTGCCCGTGGGCCGGCACGGTCCGCGAGCTGCTCGTCGAGCCGGGGCAGACCGTCGAGGTCGGGTCGCCGATCATCGCGATCGACCTCGAAGGCTCGGCCGGTGGAGCCGCCCCCGCCGAGGGGTCCGGCAAGATCGGCGAGGAGTCCAACGGCCGCATCGCCACGCTGGTCGGCTACGGCCCGCGGACGGCGAGCGCCAAGCGCCGCCCGCGCAAGGGCCGGGCGCCCGCCGCCGCGCAGGTCGTGGAGGTTCCGGTGCCCGAACCGGTCGCGGTGGAGCCGGTGCCCGAACCGGTCGTGGTGGAGCCGGTGGCGCAGCAGGGCGGCTACGTGCCGCTGGCGAAGCCGCCGGTGCGCAAGCTGGCCAAGGACCTCGGCGTGGACCTGACCGCGCTCAGCGGGTCCGGGACCGGCGGCGTGATCACCCGCGAGGACGTGCAGTCCGCCGCGAGCGGCGCGACCGCCGGGCTGCCCGTGGCGGCCGAAGCGCCGGCCGGGCGGGAGCGGCGGGTGCCGATCAAGGGCGTCCGCAAGGCGACCGCGCAGGCGATGGTGGACAGTGCGTTCACCGCCCCGCACGTCACCGAGTTCCTCACCATCGACGTCACGCCGATGATGGAGCTGCGGGAACGCCTGAAGTCGCACCCGGAGTTCCGCGGCGTCAAGGTCACGCCGCTGGCGTTCGCGGCGAAGGCCGTGTGCCTCGCGGCCCGCCGGACCCCGGACGTCAACGCCACCTGGGACGGGGCGGCCGGCGAGATCGTCTACAAGGACTACGTGCACCTGGGCATCGCGGCGGCCACGCCGCGCGGCCTGGTGGTGCCCAAGGTCCGCGACGCCGACCGGATGTCCCTGAAGGAGCTGGCGGAGGCGCTGGAGCGGCTCGCCACGACCGCGCGGGAGGGCAAGACGACCCCGGCGGAGATGGTGGGCGGCACGATCACGATCACCAACGTCGGCGTGTTCGGCGTCGACACCGGGACGCCGATCCTCAACCCGGGCGAGTCCGCGATCCTCGCGCTCGGCGCGATCCGCGACATGCCGTGGGTGGTGGACGGCCAGGTGGTGCCCCGGAAGGTCTGCCAGCTGGCGCTGAGCTTCGACCACCGGGTGGTCGACGGCCAGCAGGGCTCCCAGTTCCTCGCGGACGTCGGAGCGCTCCTGGCCGACCCGAGCATGGCCATCACGTACTGATCCGCACCGAGCAGGCGCCTTCCGCCAGCAGCACCGGTGGAAGGCGCCTTCTCACGCGCGCTTGAAGGTGCGGACGCCTTCGGCCGGCGTCCAGTGCCGGATGACCAGGTGGGTCTGGTCGTCGGAGAGGCCGGTGGTGGTCACCTCGGCGAGATCCAGGTGGAAGAGGTGCGAGTCCTCGCTCGGCGGCTTGGCCTCCTCGATCCAGGCCCGCAGCTCGTCGCCGGTGACCTCGACCGCCCGGCCGGCGATCTTCACGTCCGGGGCCGCCATCGAACCGTCGCCGGGGTTGGCGTGCAGCGCGAACCGCTGATCCCGACGCAGGTCCAGGGCCTTCTTGGCGCCGGGCATGGAGCCCAGCGTGAGTTCCGGGCCGCGCCAATCGACCTCCGTGCCGCTGACCCGCGGCGAACCGTCCCGGCGCAGCGTGGCCAGCACGTGGTGCTTGGCCGCCTCCAACCGCGCCCGGACGCTTTCCGCCAGTTCGGGCGCTTGCTCCGCGAATTCCTGCCACGACGTCATGCGCGCCATGTTGGCAGGCGGCACCGACACTCGCGGGACGCGGCGAACGGCCTGTTCACCTCGTCTTGCGAGGCGAACAGGCCGTTCGCGGCAAAACCGGAACCGGGTCAGTCGCCCTTGCGGCGCCGTCCGCCGCGCCGGGATCCGCCGCCCGCCGATGCCGTCGCCGCCACCGGCTCGGCCGCCTCCGCGGGCTCGTCCGCCGACGACTTCTGCTCGTCGTACTCGCGGAGGAAGTCGAACGCGTGCTTGTCGAAGTCGTGGATGTCGATCTCGGGCAGCTCGCCGAGCTCGTTGTTCAGTTCCCGGAAGATCGGTGTCTCCAGGTCAGGGGTGGTCTTCTTCACCGCTTCGCCCTCCCGTTCACTCTCGAAGCTGTGGCCGGGCCGCCGCGCGCGACGTCGTCGCCCACCGCGTCCCGTTCCGAGCCCTCCCCGAGGAGCTCGCCCGGCGCAGCCGGACACCGCGAGGTGCCCGTCCCACGTCGGTGTGACGTGCGCCGAGGCGGATGATGACTCCACCGACGACGACATTCATCCATTCGGACCAGTCCCATGGTGCACTTGCCGTGTGGCGCCGATGCACGGGCCCACGAAATGGTGCACTGCTCCTATTCAACCCGCGCACACTTTGTGCAATTCCGCACCGTGGCGAGCGCCACTCCGCGAACCCGGGCAAACCATGGCCAACCGAGCTTTCCGGGGCCGCTAACGGAGCTGGCCGAGGATCTGGCTGTGGGTGCCCCAGAGCACCTGGAGGTTCTGCTTCCGCATGTTCTCGAACGAGTCGTCCCCGCCGATGAAGATCGGGACCGCGTTCCCGACGCACTCGTCGAAGGCCAGCGGGAGCTGACCCGGGTACTCCGCCGCCCACTCGCCGAAATGCCGCTCGCCGAGGTCCTTGACGTCGATGAGCACGTCGTCGTGGAACCGGGAGAAGGCGACGGGGAACGGGCTCACCTCGCCGGTGTTGGGGTTGAGCAGCAGGACGTGCGGATGGTCGGGCGTCCCGGACCCGGTGTCGATGGCCCATTGCTGCCCGAGCCAGTCGAAGCCGAAGCAGGCCACCCGCCCGTCCAGCTCGGGGAACGCGTCCACGACGTAGCCGTCGATCACCGCCGCGCTCGCCGGGGTGTGCACCCGGTACAGCCCGTCGTCGAAGGTGCTGCCGCCGAGCTGCGAGAACAGCGGCGCGAGGACGGGGTGGACGGAGCCGGGGACCTCCTGCCCGCCGCCGGCGGCGGTGAGCCGGTAGGCGTCGAGGAACTGTTCGAACATGCCGCGATGCTGGCACCGCCGAACGGCCGGCGGAGCGGCTTTCGAAGATCGGGCCGCCGCGAGAACCCGCGACGGCCCGGCGGGCTCAGGCGATGTGCTTGCCGGAGATGGCCCTGGCCACCACCAGCTGCTGGATCTGCTCGGTGCCCTCGAAGATGTCGTAGATCTTCGTCAGCGGAGATCGCTACTTGCGACAAGATCGCGCTTAGGGTCTCTGACCTGCGCATTGTCCGTTTGCTCGCGGCGGCCGTTGTTGGGCGCAGAGGAGCATGCGACGGAACAGAGACGGAACGCGCGAAGCGGGCGGAGGACGCAACTGTGATCACTCGGGAACAGGTCCAAGCTGCGTACCGCGAAGGGTATGCGGCCGGCGAGTCCAGGCAGCCACCAGGCCCGAACCCGTACGCGCCTGAGCACGTGCCACCGTGGCGCCTGCCAATCGACGCGCATGAGCGCTATCTGTTCGAGCGGCGGCGCAGGTACGAACTCATCCTCGCCCGCGTGTGGCGGGCTGGCTTCGACAAGGGGCGCGATGTCTGCTTCGAGCGGCATCGCGCCCAGCGGGCCGCACGACGCCGTTCTGCGCAAACCTGAGGCGACAACGCGAAGCGGGGGCTTGCCTGGTCGGCAGCCCCCGCTTTTGTCGTTCGGTCAGCGGTCGAAACGACCGGACTTCAGGTTGGAGATGAAGGCAGCCCAGGTGCCGCGGCCGAACGCCAGGACCGGGCTTGCCTCGCCGAGCTTGGAGTCACGAACTCCTCGCGCGGGGGCGGCGTCACCAACCTCGACACAGTTGTTCGGGTTGCCTGTGCTCCGGCTGGACTTGCGCCAGTTGGTGAACGTCAATGCGCTCATGTCCTCAGCCCCTCTTGCTGCTAGGTGGCGTCGTACTCCTCGGCTACGCGACGCATCAGGTCACGCGATGCCATTGGGTCCAACGCTGCACCTACAAGTCGATTCCACAACGTAGCGTAGGCGTCGACGTCACTCGGGTGGTCGAGGTACCTGCCGTCCGTGTATTCCTCGACGTAGACGAACTCCAACGGGCCGGCTTGCCCAGGCGAAGGCACCCGATAGGTCGTGAAGTTGTAAACGGGCGCGACCGGTGTTCGAGCCTCGAACGGGATGACCTGCATCTGAACGTTCGGAAGCTCGGCGCACTTGATGAGGTGCGTGATTTGGTCGCGCATCACGTCACGGCTGCCGACGACCCTGCGCAATGCTGATTCGGACAACACGAAACCGACGTCTGGAGGGTTCTCGGTGGTCAAGATCGTCTGCCGTTCGAGTCGTGCCTTGATCGCGTCGTCGGTCCCCTGGTCAACCGGGCGAACTTCGGCGTCGACGAACAGCGAGCGCATGTATGCCTCGGTCTGCAGCAAGCCGGACACGAGCTCGGTTTGGTACCAGTGGATGGCCGAGGCGTCGCGCTCAAGGTCAACTGCCATCCGGAAGTGCTTCGCGTACACCGAGCGGTAGCCGGACCAGCGACCTCGTTGCTCGTTTCCCTTGGCCAGGTCAAGAACCCATGCGGTGTCCTCGCAGTTGGAGATCTTGCTCCGGTAGAAGTCGAGCAGATCCCCAAGCTGACGTTGCGTCAGTGCCGTCTGTCCGAGTTCGAGCCTGCTGATCGTGCTCGTCGTCCGTTCGACGATCTTCGCGGCGTTCTCGATGGTCTCGTTCGCGAGCTCGCGAAGGTGTCGGAGCTCGTTGCCGAGCTGAAGGCGCCGCACGGTCGGGGTTGCCATACGTCAGAGCTTCCCACTTGACCGCAACCTGACATCTCACACGTATGTGTGCATTCCCTCAATGGGAATGCATGGTTTACTGCTACGGTCTTGATCCAACGGGAATGCACGATGGGAATGCACTGTACGTACGCTGGGAGGTCGGCAGCGATGGAGGAGTCTTGGTTGCATCCGCATCTCGATGCACTGCGAGCGAGCGTGCAGGCCGGTTTTCGGTTCCTGCACCTGCCGAGTGTTGGCAATGTCTTTGCTGTTCAGGGCATGCGGGTCAGTCATGGGGCGATGGACATGTTCCAGGCGGGCGCCGCTGACGACGCCATCGCTGCACGGTTTCGGATTGAGGATCTTGAACTCGGTTCTCCGCCGGCCGTTTGGCACAAGCGTGGTCCGGTTGCTGACGTGGTTCTGGCGTTGCTTGAGCTACCGCCGCACGATTCGCCGGGCGCCCCTCGCCTGGCGGGTTCGCCGGTTTCTGATCTGTGGTTGCCCGGCGATGCGCTGCCGTGACCAGGCTCCGGCCGGATGTGGTGTGCCCGGGGTTGTTCACCGCCCGGTTGCATCGCGTGTCGCCGGAGAACGTCGAGCGGTTGTTGTTCGGGCCGGATCGGGTCCGGCTCGCTCTTGCTGATTGCGGTGCTGCGTGTACGCCGCCGCATCCATCTGTGGTCGGGCGCCTGCCGAGGTGCTCGCGATGTTTCGGAAAGGACTGAACTGGGGTGTCTTCTTTACTTCTGTTTCTGGCCGGCTTGTTGCCCGGTGCCGGGCTGCTGCTGTTTGTCGCGTGGCGGATGCAGATCGCCGAGCCAGGTGGTCAGCATGCCAGCGCTGGTGAGGGCGCGCTGACGGTGGCGCACCTGCTCGACCGGGTCGCGAAAGAGCACGGGCAGGTAGCCGAGAGCACCGGGCGGCATGCGCTGCGTGAAGACGTTGCAGCGAAGATCGCCGCGATTGTCGGGATCTAGGCATGGGTGCCGGTTTCACGGCTCACGTGGTTCCGATACTGCGCACGAGTTACCAGCGTCCGGAGGATTACGAGCCTGTCGAGCGGGTTGTCGAGACATACGCCTGCCCCGCCGGTGACACGTTCACTGTTGTTCTCGTCGCTGGCTGCGAGCGGCCGGAAACGTGGGAGTGCCGACGGCACGGCCTCGCTGCCGTTCGCGCTGACCTACCGTCGGCCACCAGCGAAACCGGAAGTGCGCGATTGCCCGGGGCTCCGCAGGGCCTTGCATCGAAAACGCATCTGGATTACGTGCGGGAACGTCGTACCGAGGGCGAACTTCGGGAGCTTCTCTGCGAGCGGCTCGCCCTGCTTGCCGCCGGGCGGTGTTGGTGATGACCGGTCGCACGGTCCGCCGCTGCCAGGTGCGGTGCCCGTCAACCCCGCCAGGCAAGAAACCGCGATCACAAGGGGTGGCTATGCGGAAAATTCAGCGACGTGCCCGGGTAACCGGGCCGGCCAGGGAAAAGTTGGCGGCTGAACTCAAACGTCATTACGACGGCGGAACAAGCATCCGGCAACTGGCCGAGTTGTCCGGCCGGTCCTATGGGGCTGTGCGCCTGCTGCTCCAAGAAGCCGGCGCCGAGTTCCGTCCGCCTGGCGCTCCCTCTCAAACGGCGATGGACTCTACGCCGCAGTGTCCAGAACCGATCTTGTCCCGTGTCGCGCTATGAGCAGGAGAGGACCGAAGCGGTTTCTGCCGATGGCCTGGCGGGTCGAACGCGTCTCGCCGACCGAGGTCTACACGTTCCGTTGGGGTCGAGGCTCCGGCGTTCTCACCGTTCATCGCGGCGACATCGGTAGCTCGCACGACAACGACCAGCTCATCGACACAGTCCACATCGGATCCGACTGGGCGGACGAGTCGGATGTCGCCACTCAGGCACGCCTGTGGCTGCGCTCGCGCATCGGCCCGCGCCGCTGGAGCGCATGAATCACCCGAGACTCCGCTCGATGTTGCTGCCCCCGACCTCCGGCATCGAGCGGACGGCCGGTCGGTGCGGCGCCTCCCAGGGCACCGACCGGCCACCCATCCCACCCGTATGCGAAAGGAATCCCATGGCTAACTCGCCTGACGACCGACCAGAGGTCACAGGACCGCCAATCCCGGTACCGGTCGATATTGACCCCATTGCCACCGGCATCGGTCACGATGTCGACGAGGAGCAGGAACCCGATGTCGGGGATTGAGTAGTTCGGCTCTGTCACGGGATCTGGCCGGCGCGGTAGAGATGATCTACAGCGTCGGCCTTTGTCGTGCTTGGGCTTTTCGGGTGACGTGTTGTCGAGGTCGACTGGGAGCGAGATCATCTCGGTATCGTGCCCGCCTGGGAAAACAGTCGTATGAGGGGGAAGTTTGGCTTACGGGGACCGTGAGGTAATGCGGGATCACGGGGACGCGGCGCCGTCGGTGATCGGCGCTGACTTCGTCGCAGAAACCAACGGCGAGGAACCCGAACCGGCATTCGTTCCTCTTTCCGAGCGTTTCCTCGATCGTGACAAGGACGTCACCGTCGAACTGCGGCGACTTGAGGATGGACGCCTGGCGGTGCTGGCATTCAGCTCGCTGGAGGCGCTGGTCGTCGGCTGCGGGGATCTGCAGCCATGGGCGTCACTGCCTGCCGACAAGGTCGCGGAGATTCAGCAGCACAGCGGCGCTGATCTGGTGCTGTGGGACGCAGTGCTTCCCGACGACCAACGCAATGACTCCACTGGGGGAACCAACTGATGTCCGGAACCCACGCCCAGCTCGGAGAACTGGAAGCCCTCGCCAGCAAGCTCCGCACCGGCGCAGCCGAACTGGACGGCAGTGCCGCACCCCCTCCCGCTCCGCAGGTCGGGGTGGCGACCGAGGCGGTCGCGGGCGTCATGGCGATGCTGACACTGTCCGCCGCAGGGATCGTCGAGGCAATGAACTACGTCGGCGACGAGGTCGCGGCAGGCAGCAACCTCTACATCGAGACCGACCACGGCAACGCCGACGACATCGCTGGCACCAACCCGAACGCGCCGAGATGACTTTCACTGGGGATTTGAATCATGCCACTTGATATCAAGGTCGACGCGCAGCCGGGAACGATCCGCACGGCAGCGGACTGGCTGGACGGGATGGCGCGTGCCGTTGACGCGGCGTTGGACATCATCAACCGTGTTCGCGGCGAGTCCGAAGGCAGCTGGCCCAGCGAGGCCGGCCAATCCTTCCGCGACGGCATGGGCAAGGTCGCGCCGCGCGTCGACGACGTGTCGATCAGCTACTCCGACCTGGCCCGAGAACTGCGCCGCCACGCCGACGCCATCGACACCGTCAAAGTGCGTATGGATCAAGCGCGCGAACTTGCGCTGAAGGAGGGACTGGTCGTCCAGGGCGACCTGATCATGGAGCCCGGCCCGGAACCACCGGACCCGACACCGCTGCCGACCGACAAGCCCGCCAGCCCCGAACAGAAACAGATCCACGCCGAGGCAGTGCGAGCACAATCCGACTTCGCCCGAAAGGTCCAGGCGTACGCGGACTGTGCTGTCCTGGTCTCCGAAGGCCGGCAGCTGGAGAGCGACTCGATCGCCATCCTTAACCGGTTCCTCGGCGGACTCATCGAGAAGTCCCCTTTCAACGCCTCCGACGTCATCGCCGGCCTCGCCGGTGCCACGTTGGGACAGACCGCTGCAATGCGTGCCAAGGCGACGCAGATCGCACGCAGCGGTGCGATCGAGGTGTCTGAGCGTCTCTCGCAAAACCCCTACATGAGCCTCCAGGCGCGAACACGAGCCGCGGCTATCAACATCACCCGCTCCCAAGCGGCAGCCGCGTTGGAGAGCAAGGCAATCGCCACACGGACCGCGCAGTGGGTGGACCGCCTCGGCCCCCGGACCAAGGCGATCTTGCAACTGAACCTTGACTTCGGCAGGGCTGCGAAAACTCCCACGGCAGGGACCGGCCTGCTCCGCGGCGCACTGAAGCTTGGCTCCAAGCTGCCTGTCGTCGGCTTCGGAATCACCCTGGGCGGCATCGGCTATGACATCGGCATCGCCGGCAAGGACCCGACAACCAGCGTCGCCTCCGGGCTCGGCGGATTTGTCGCGGGGGCCGCTACCACGGTCGGGCTGGCGGCGATGGGCACCCCAGTGGGCTGGGTCGTCGCTGGCGGCGCAGTCGCCTCCTGGGGCGTCGGGTTCGCCATCGAGGAATGGGGCGACGATATGGTCCAGGGCATGGAGGACACCGGCAGACGCCTGGAAGAGATCAACCCGAAGATGGGCCGATGAACAACGGACTTCCGCCGAAACCCGATCGTCAGACCGGAAAACCCCGACCGCCTCGTGCGCCGCTGGAACCCGGCTGGAAGTCGCCGGAGGTCAAGCACAGGCGTGGCGTGACCAAGGTTCCTCAGCCGCCGGAGGGCGAGGGGGCGATCTTGGAATGGTTCTTTCCCACCCGAGGCCGTGCCCTTACCTTCGGCATGATCATGGTCGCGATCATGGCGGCGTTCTTCACCTGGCGCGACTTCGGGTTTGGCTGGGTGACCGTCTGGTGGCTCTGGCTGTTTATCGTTCCGTGGCCATTCCTGTTCCTTCTCACCGGCCGCAACCTCCGCATGTCGGCCGGTGCGGACTGGCTCGCCTACGGCAAGAGCTTCATCAAGACCTACGAGCTGACCAGGGTCAACGTTACCGTCGGCGGAGCCGCGCACTACCTCGACATCGAGGACCACGACGGCCGCCAGTTGTACGTGCAGATCAACAATTTGCAGCTCAACCGGGAGTTGTGGGACCTGGTCTATCTCGGCCTGCTCTACTCGGTCCACGAGGGTGGTGCCAGCTCCAATGAGATGGCCCGCAACTACCTTGGCCTCAACATCCCCCCGCACCTTCGGAAATGGGAATCGCGCGACGCCTAAACCCAGGCACTCTGGGACCTCGTCTACAACGGCATCCTCTACTCCGTCCAACGAGGCAGAGTCAAGACCAACCAGCGCGCGCTGGACAAACTGATGCTCCGATAATGTGCGTGAGCAACCAGCAAGAAAGTTGCGCCTGCATTGCCAATCCTGGCCCTCAGCAAGTTGGCTTCGTCAATTTCAGAACCATTATCTGAGCTTAGGCGGCCGATATGAACGATTTGAATCATTCTAGTAGAGTGATGCAGTTTCTCTGTAGTATCCTGTATGAAACATTAAATCCGCCGCACTGGCTGATCTCGCGGGTCCAGCTTTGGATGCGGTGCCTCGTCGCGCACTCCGTGAATGGGCGCAAACTCAGTACAAACGTGGATCTTGATCCGGAAAATCTGGGCAAACTCGGGACAGTCAACGTGCTGTCCGATAGGATCAGGTCCCGTTAGTTGCCGTCTTTGTTGCCTGCAAGAGGGAAGATGAAGGTCTTCATTTCGTGGTCCGGCCCGCGTTCGCAGGCTGTGGCGCGTCCACTGAAGAGGCTGATTGCCGATCTATTTGATGATGTACAACCATGGTTGTCAATCTCTGAGATCAAAGCCGGTGCTCGATGGAGCGAAGCGGTTGGGGCGGCGCTGCAAGAATCAAATTTTGGCATTATCTGCTACGCAGAAGACAACGTCAAATCGTCCTGGCTTCTCTTTGAAGCTGGCGCCTTGGCCAAGACGTTCGACGGCGCACGCGTGGTTCCATATCTAGTAGGTGTAACGCAGAGTGAGCTACCAGAACCCGTTAGGCAATTCCAAGGCGTAAATGGAGACGCCGAAGGAACTTGGAAGCTCATGGAGAGCATCAATCTGAGTCACCCAAACCCTCGCGATAGTGAACTGCTCAGAAGGCGGTTTGACCGTTTTTGGGATGACATGAGTTCAGCGCTAGAGAAGCTGCCTAGTCCTGTCGCTAGTGAGTCTCCACTATACACAGATCGGCTGAATTCAATCGAAGAGTCCATATGGCAGGTGCGAAAATGGCTTGAAGATTCAAGAAATGATGCTGCGGAGCGCAGAATCTCCGAGTTGTGGACGCAGGCTGTCGAACAGCTAAGTAGCGATAAGGCACCTGCCCGACTCGCTTCAATATTTACTTTGGAGCGTCTTGCGCAGAATAATCTAGAGTACCGGCAGGACGTCATAAATATCTTGTGCGCATACCTACGGATGCCCTTCACACATCCGGAAGCGGTTGTCGTGGATAACGGGACACTGCTAGATAGTAAATTGCAGGCGGCCCGGGAGGAACTTCAAGTCCGTCAGGCTGCGCAACGCTTGCTGGCCGATCACCTTCGGCCCAACGCTGATAAGGACGCTGGCGAGCCTACTGGTGAAATGTTTTGGCGGTACAAAAGCCTCGATCTTAGTGGTGCAGTTCTCGTAAGCTTTGACCTGTCGGACTGTGTTATCGGATCCTCTCGTTTCGAGGATGCTATTTTTCTCGGTGATACTAATTTCTCCGACGCGCGCTTTATCGGCGAGACCCAGTTTAGTCGCGCTATCTTTAATGCAAGCGCAAACTTTACGGGCGCGCGTTTTGAAGACGAAGCGCGCTTCGAAAGTGTCTCCTTTTCCTATTTTGCAAACTTTGCTGAAGTATCTTTTGGGGGGCTGGCGACCTTTGCGAATTCTCGCTTTGCTAGTCATGTCTTGTTTGAGCAGGTGCAATTTGCCGATGAAGTGAATTTCGATCACGCCGATTTTGCGCATGGGCTCGATCAAGATTTATTTGGTCGCACATGGCCCGTTGGTCGAGGCTCGCAGCCTCCGGAGGCAGGTGAGGATGCCGACGGCGGGGAAGGTAAACGAGACGAGCGTGGAACGGACGAGCTCGGCGATCACGGACAGTGGTAACCGCCTGTTGAGCTAACGAGAACGGTATCGACCACGGTGGTTTGCGGCGTGAGGCAAACTCCCCACGCCGCTCTATACGGCGTAACCCCCCGGAAAGACTGGGCAGCCTGTTGACCAGCGGCGGAGTTGCCACGCTACGCTGCGCAGCTAATGACGAATTGCGCTCGTAATGCGTAGGTCGTACGTGGAAGCCCGCTGAAGGCAGAACAGAGCCCCGGTCCCTGCGTCGAATCCGGGCTCGGTCTATCGCGAGGCCGGTGGGCGGTCCAGGTAGTGCGGTGCCCGGGTGGAGCCGAGCAACAGGTGCGCGAACGACCGTGGAAACCCGGGTCGGCTTTCTAGCCGGCGGGCGAGTGCGTAGATCAGGGCGCCGGCGACCGGGACGAGCACGGTCGTGGCGAGGGTCTGCGCCTGCTGGCGATACCAGCAGGCGCAGGCGGGGTAGTGCTTCGGCAGGTTGTTAGGCCGGCTGGTGCTGCATGGGACCGCCGAGCTCGGCGTGGATGGCGTCGCGCTGCTGCTCGGCGAGTTGGACGGCGACGGCGTTGCCGATTCCGGTTTGGTGTCCTGCCGTTTCGTTCGTGAGGCGGTCGAGGTGGGCGTCGGCGAGCGGGCCGTCGGCTTCAACTCGGAGTCGGAGTGTGACTGCGGAGCCTGGTCCGTTGTCGTTGCCGAGCGTGCGCGCCAGCGAGAGTTGGAGTGCGCGTGTGATGTGAGTGAGGTCGAGCGGTTCGCTGGCGTTGCCGTTCATTCCGTGGGTGGTGGTTCTCGACGATTCGAGGTATGCGGGGAGCTCGGCGGCGAGGGCCTGCACGATCGCAGTGTCGCCGTGCCCCTCCGCCTCGGCTAGGACTGATTGCCAGCTGCGGCCTGCGTCGAGGACCGGACGAACCCGATCCCATGCACGCTGCTGGCGGGTCTCGGTGAGCAGCTGCGCAGTAGCGTCGCCGGTTGGTTGCTCTAGTTCGTGGGCCGCGGTGAGCATGGTTTCGCGGGCGGTGTTGGCGCGCTGGCGCAGCCGTTCGGCTTCGCTGCCGGCTTCGGTTCGGGCCTGCTCGATCAGTTTCGACCGGTAGTCCTCGGCGTACCGTTCGTCTGCGCGGAGTGCGGAGATGCGCTCGGCGAGGCGTGTTCGGATTCGGGTGGCGTCGTCGCCGATGCGGGCCAGTGTGGCGAGGGCGTCTTGGCGTTGGCGCAGCGTGATTCGGGGCATGGTTCGGTGTCCTTTCGAGCGTTGATTACTGGTCGAATCGTGGGTAGTTGAATCGGGGTCCAGGTTCGGCGCCATCCTGCGCGGCGACCGCTGGTCGACGTGGGTCTTGCGCCTTCATTGCTGCGACACGGTCGAAGTGGTTGTCAGGTGGAATCTGGTCGGCTTCGACGGTGTAGCCGCGCTGTTGGAAGTAGGCGGAGAAGCGCTCGTAGGTGTTGGCGTCGAGGTAGGCGACGCCGTGGACGAACCAGAATGTGTCGGGATGGTCGAGCTGGAACGGGCCGTGAACGAGTGGACCGCCGGGCGTGGTGATCCGGTAGTAGCTGGGCATCGTGTTTGCCTCCTGGCATTGCAGCGAATTCGGTGTCTCTCGGTTGAGGAATCTGTGGCTATGTAGAGCGCCCTTCGGTGTCGAGGAGGTCGGCGCGTAGCACGGCGAGCACCCGGTCCCGGTCGGCGTGGCGGGTGAGCGCGACGGACGTGACGGTGGCGAGACCGATCAGCAGATCGCGCGCGTCGTCGAGGTCGAGGTCATCGACCAGGATGTTGAGTCCATTGAGGTCTCCAGCAGTGGCGGCCGTGACGATTGCCCACACCTGCTGTTCGGCTTTGGCTGGCGTCATGACGGGTTCTCCTGTACGTAGGCGATCCCGAGGCTGGCGGCCAACTGCCCGAGCATGGATCGGGCAGCCTGCGTCCCTTCCGTTTCGGTATCCACAGTGGATATTCGCGCGTGAGCTGACACCAGCGATGACACTGCCTTGGCGCTATAGGCGAGGTCCTGTGCGTTCTGGGATTTCCATAGGGCGGCGCGAGCGTGCTCGATGTCGTCGAGCAGGCCGGCGGCGGCTTCGGCGCGGCGGTGGCGTACGTCCGTGACCCTCGCCTGGGTCGCGGCTGCGGTACTGGATCGGTCACCGGGAAGTCCGGCGATTTTACAGATGCGCGACACGCTCGACGGGCTGATTCCGACCTCACGGGCAATCGCGGCGCGGGACCGCTCGCCGGCACGGGCCAGGGTGAGCACACGATCGCGCTGCTCGTCGGTCAGCGGCTCGGCCATCCGGTTACCTCCTTCCAAGATCAGGGGTGGCTGCCTGAATTGCACGGGTTGGCCGAGTGCCTCGCGCGCGTGCGCGCGGGGAATTGGGTGGGAACGTGCCCACGCCCGGAGAAGCGGTCACGGGTGGCGGCACCTGTGGTCGTGTGGAAAGCGTGGAAGCTGTGGAAATCCGCGGGTCCGGTCACGAGACGGCCCCAAGCTGTGGGGGGTTGGATTCCACGGTTTCCACGGTTTCCACAGGGATGTGTGGGGACCGGTACACGCCGCGCCCGGTCTTGACGACACGTCCGGCGCTGGCCAGGCGACGCAGGTACTCGCCTGCGTGCTTGGCTTCGACGCCGATGAGTTGACCGAGAGCGGTGGGGCCGATGCCGTCCGGGTGTTGGCCGATGAGCCGCACGATCTCGGTGGAGCGGTCGCCAAGTCCGTCGGATGCCTTGCGGGCGGTAGCGGTGGTGGCAGCGGCATCGAGGTCGGTGCCGTCAAGTCGCCAGGACGTACCGCCGGCCATTGTGAGTGCGTAGTCGGCTTCGGTGACGTCGCGGCCGGTGACCTTCAACAGACCGTCGTTTTCGCCTCTGGGACGGACGAGCACGACGATCGTGTCGGCGGCTCCGGCGAGTCCGTTGGTGCCCGACACCGCTTCGACGAAGTCGTCGGAAGTGGCCTTGCGGTCATGGTGGATGACGACGAGGGAAGCGCCGGGGTAGTCGTCGACAGCGCGCTTGAGCGCCGAGCCGACCCGGTAGTCCCGTTGGTAGGCCGATTCCCCGACAGCTGCCGGCGGCATGACCTTCCCGAGGGTGTCGAGGATGACCAGCGGCGCGTCGTCACTGCTGCGCAGTGTCAGCCAGGTGCGCACGGTGTCGATCACGCGGCCGGGTTGGATCCTGGTGAGGTACTCGAACTGGCCAGGGATCGGGGAATCGGCGAGTAGTTCCCGGCATCGTGTCTGCATGCGCCGATGTCCGTCTTCTAGAGCGAGGTACAGCACGGGCCGGGCCGGGCCGACGGCGATGTTGCCGAGTGCGACTCCGCCAGCGGCGACGGCGAGCGCAATGTCCAGCACCATCCAGGACTTTCCAGCCTTCGGGGGACCGACCAGGAGAGAAAACCCCTCGGGCAGTACTCCAGGGATGGCGTAGCGCAGCGGCGGGAACTGCTGTTCATCGAGCCATGCGCCGTTGCGCAGCTCGGCAAGCAGATCCGACTCGTCCTCGACGGGCGGTCCGGGCTCGTGCGGTCGGGTCACGCGGCGCGCACCTCCGTGACGGTTTGCCCTCCGAGGGCGCGGTTGATCGCGTCGGCGACCGCTCTGTAGTCGCTGCGCATCTTGTCCAGCAGTTCCCGGAGATCGAGGTTCGACTCCGCGTAGGCGACCAATCGCTGTCCGGCTTCTGCCAGCCGCCGGCGGGCGGCGTCTTCGAGAACCGCAGTCGCGAGGTAGTCACCAGCAGCAGGAACGAGGTTGTTCGGGAAGACCGCGAGAACAGCACGCTCGATCAACTCGACTTGGTGAGCCGGGAAGCGGTTGAGCGCGTGACGCATCACGGTCGCCGGATTCACCGGCACACAGCGGGAATGCAGTTCCCCGCAGAGGTTCCAGATTTCTCCGTGCACGGTGCTGGCGAAGTCGTCAGGACGCACCCGGTCGAGCTGGCTTCCGTCGCCGGTTTCGAGGACCAGGCCAACGAGTGCGGCCTCCCCGGTCGGACAGGTCACGCCAGAGTGCTCCGGTAAATCCGGGGTCGAACGTTGGACGGTCGGCGGAGGCGTGCCGACCGGATTGCCTCCAGCCGGATCGTCCCGCTTGGAAGGGGCCGGGCCGTCAGTCATGGGACGTCCGATCCGTTCTGGACGAGCTCGGCGTCCCAGCGTTCGAGCTCGGCCACGGGGTAGAGCACCCTCCGCCCGACCTTGACGCCGCGGGGGCCGTAGCCGATGTGGCGCCAGTAGCGGACGGTTCCGGTGCTCGTGCGGTACCGATCGGCGACCTCGGCGGTCGTGGCGTAGCGGTCCATCACCCCTCCAGGATTCAATCGCACACTTCTGTGTTCTGTGGGCACAATCGTTGATCAACCTCTTGATACTGTCAACATCTCCCGATATTGTGCGTTCATGACACAAAATGGAACGCCCGCCGAGACCGTCGCTCGACGGGTGCGGGAGCTGCGCAAGAGCTACGGGTGGTCGGCCGAGCGGCTCGCGAACGAAATGACCAAGGCCGGGATCGCCTGGGATCGGTCGATCGTGGCGAACCTCGAAAACGGGCGACGTCGCGGCGTCGACGTCGGGGAACTGCTCGTCCTCGGATTCGTCCTGAACTGCCCGCCGTTGCTTCTACTCGCGCCGATCGGGCACGACGTCGAGGTCACGGTTCGCCCTGGAGTCACCGTCAACCCCTACGAACTGGTCGAATTCCTGACCGGCGACCGACGTCTCCCCGCTCCGGATCTACCCCAAGGAACCGCGCAGGGCGGCCTTGCACAGTGGAAACAAGCGGTTGAACCACTGCGGATTCAGCGTCGGACAGCGGAAGTTGCTGCGTACGTAGCCGCCAAGCAACGGGACCTTCGAGAGGCGCGCCGGGCCGAGGACGAACAGGCCGCTCGGCTTGCTCAAGAGCGTGTCGCGGACGGTTTCGTCGAAATGGCTGAGCAACTCAAGGAGATCGAGGAGGCCGGCATGGTGCCCCCGCCCGGGTTGCGGAGGCGGATCGACGCCGCACGCGAGGCCGGGTACTTGCCCGCGGACGGGGAGGCGTAGCCGTGGCCTTCGTCAAGGACTTATGGACTCGTCCGGACGAGCAGGCCGACGGCAGCACCAAGCGGGTGCCGAACGGCCGTTGGGGTAAGGGGAAACGCTGGCTCGCTTGCTGGTTGGACCCGGACGGGCAGGAGCGGACGAAAGCGTTCGAGAACAAGAAGCCTGCCGAACGCCATGCGCAGGCGATGGCCACCGACGCCGAGCGCGGCGAATACCTCGACCCGAAGGCTGGCAAGGTCAAGTTCAGCGAGGTCGGCAAACGCTGGCTTGGGTCGCGACTGGTCGACCCGTCCACGGTGATCCGGTACGAACAGGCCTACCGGCTGCACGTCGAGCCGAAGTTCGGGCGCCGGCAGGTCCGCTCGATCAAGCCGTCCGAGGTTCAGGCGTGGTTGGCCGAGCTTGACCAGCAGCACGGACCGTCGACCGGACGCACGGCGTTCCTTGTCCTGCAGGGTGTACTGGATCTTGCCGTCGCGGACGATTCGATCAAGAAGAATCCGGCCAAGTCGCCGATTGTCCAGCGTCCGGCCAGGAGCGGGGAGAAGGTCACGGCATGGGCCGACGAGACGATCGGCCGCCTGATCGACGCGCACAGCGAGCCATTCCGGGCGCTGCCGGTGCTCGGCGCCGCGTGCGGCCTACGGCAAGGTGAGCTGTTCGGCCTTGCGTGGGAGGACTTCGACTTCGATGAGCAGGTCATTCATGTGCGTCGGCAGGTGAAGAAGCTCGGCAAGACCGAGGTGTTCGCGCTGCCGAAGAATGATCGGGAGCGGACCGTGCCGCTGCCGGCCTGGGCGGCACAGGCTGTCCGCGTGCATGCCGCGAAGCATCCGCCGCGGCCGTACTCGCTGCCGTGGGAACGTCTGGACGGTCCGCTGCGGACGGTCAACTTGCTGTTCCGTTGGACCGATGACCGGCACATCCGGGCACGCGGCTACGACGAACACGTGTGGAAACAGGCCCTGTCCGCGGTCGGCGTTATTCCGAAGCCTGTCAAGGGCAAGCGTGGCCGGAGGCAGTACGTCACGGACCGGAAGTCCGGCATGCACGCGCTGCGGCACTTCTATGCGAGCGTGACGCTCGCAGACGGCGTGAACATCAAGGAGCTAGCCGAGTATCTCGGTCACCACGATCCGGGCTTCACGTTGCGGACCTACGCGCACATGCTGCCGTCGTCGCACGAGCGAGCCCGGCGCGCGATCGACGCCCGGATGTTCCGTCCGAGGGTCGTTTCGGGCGCCTCGGACGGAACATAGACGGAACAGCGGCCAAATCTCAGGCGATGTGGTGACCCGAAATGGCCCTGGCCACGACCAACTGCTGGATCTGCTCGGTGCCTTCGAAGATGTCGTAGATCTTGGCGTCGCGGTGCATGCGCTCCACCGGGAACTCCCGGGTGTAGCCGTTGCCGCCGAGGATCTGGATCGCCCGCTCCGTCGCCCAGGTGGCCACCCGGCCCGCCTTGAGCTTCGACATCGAGCCCTCGCCCGCGGTGAACCCGCCGTTGCGGCCCAGCCACGCCGCCCGCCACACCAGCAGCCGCGCAGCGTCGATCTCCATCCGCATGTCGGCCAGCGTGAACGCGATCGACTGGTTCTCGATGATGGGCCGCCCGAAGGTCTCCCGCTGCTGCGCGTACTCCAGGGCGGTCTCGTAGGCCGCCCGCGCGATGCCGATGGCCTGCGCGCCGACGGTCGGGCGGGACAGCTCGAAGGTCTTCATCGCCGCCTGCGAGCTGGCCTTGCCGCCCTCGCGGGCGCGGGCCAGCCGCTCGTCCAGCTTCTCCTTGCCGCCCAGCAGGCAGCTGCCGGGCACCCGCACGTCGTCCAGGAACACGTCGGCGGTGTGCGAGGCGCGCAGCCCGTGCTTGCGGATCTTGCTCGGCGCCTCCAGGCCCTTGGTGCCTGGCGGCACCACGAACGCGGCCTGGCCCCGGGAGCCCAGCTCCGGGGCGACGACCGCCTGCACGACGTGCACGTTCGCGATTCCGCCGTTGGTGGCCCACGCCTTCTGGCCGTTGAGCACCCACTCGTCGGTGGCCTCGTCGTAGACCGCGCGGGTGCGCATCGCCGCGACGTCGGAACCGGCCCCGGGCTCCGACGAGCAGAACGCCGCGACCTTCGGGTCGTCCACGTCGCCGTAGCACTGCGGCACCCACTCGGCGAGCTGGTCGGGCGTGCCCGCGGCGAAGATCCCGGCGACCGCGAGGGTGGTGCCGAAGATCGCCATGCCGATGCCGCCGTCGCCCCAGAACAGCTCCTCGTTGGCGATCGGCAGCGACAGGCCGGTGTCGTCGGCCCAGAACGTGGCCAGCGTTTCGAAGCCGTAGAGCCCGATCTTGGCGGCCTCCTGGATGATCGGCCAGGGGGTTTCCTCGCGCTCGTCCCATTCCCGCGCGGCCGGCCGGATGGTCTGCTCGGCGAAGCCGTGCACCCAGTCGCGCAGCTCCTGCTGTTCCTCGCTCAGTTCCAGGGAGAAAGTCATCGCCGTCCTGTCGGTGTAGTTCGGCCGCAGCCGATCCGGCTGCTCGGCGCCTGCTCTTGAACTCGGCTCTGGTTCTTCGCCTTTGACGCGGCGCAGCCGCTCAGCCCACCCTCGCAACTCGCGCCGCTACCCGCACCGCTACGCAAATGAGCCGTGCACCCTTATGCCTTGGGGATCTGGAAGAGCTTCGTCAGCCCGGCGGCGAAGCCGAGGTCGCCGGCGACCTTGAGCTTGCCCTTCATGAACAGCATGGGCGCCGAGGCGTTGCCGGAGGCCAGTTTCAGGAAATCCGCCGGGGGCGTCGTGATCGTCACCCGCGGCTCGTGCTGCGGGTCCTTGCTGACGGTGCACTGGCCGTCGGCCAGCACGCATTCGTAGCGCAGCAGGTCGTCCTCGGTGCCGATCCGCCACCGCACCACGGCCTCGATCGAGCCGGCCTTCTCGGTCTTGTAGTGCTCGCCCATCCGCCGGAACACCTCGTCGAGGATGCGCTCGCGCAGCTCGGGGCGTTCCATCACGGCTTCGATCTGGGCGTCGGAGGCGCGCGAGATCAGCCGCGCGAACTGCTCCGGTCGCAGCGCGCTCAGGTCGACCGGGGTGCCGCTGCCGGCGATCTCGGAGGCGGCTTCGAGCAGCGCGACGAACTCTTCCTTGCCGACCTTCTTGGGGTCGACCTCGCCGAGGGCCGCGATCGGGTCGGTCTCGGGTTGGGGCATCGGTGCCACCTCCATTACCTACTCGTGAGTAAGACTACGTTCGAGTAGGTTCGAAGGCAAGCGGGCGCGGCGGATCTGATCTGATCTAGCCTGACCGGAAAAGACCAGCGTAAGAGGTGAGATGGTCGATCGTCAGGACAACGACCGCCCCCGGTCGCGGCGCCTGCCGCGGGAGGTTCGCGAGCGGCAGATCCTGGACGCCGCGGTCGAGGTGTTCGCCACGCACGGCTTCCACACCGCGTCGATGGACGAGATCTCCGAGGTCGCGGGCATCTCCAAGCCGATGCTCTACGCCTACCTCGGTGCCAAGGACGAGTTGTTCGTGGCCTGCATCCGGCGGGAGGCGGCCCGGCTGATCGAGGCGATCAGCACGGCCGTCGAAGCCGGGCTCAGCCCGGACGAGCAGCTGTGGCGCGGCCTGCAGGTGTTCTTCGAGTACGTGCACCAAAACCAGGCGGGCTGGACCGTGCTGCACCGGCAGGCGAACCTGCAGGGCGAGCCGTTCGTCTCGGAGCTGGTGGAGTGGCGGGAGCGGGCGACCAGCCTGATCGCGGCGCTGCTGGCGCAGGCGACCGCGGCATCGGCGCAGCCGATGCAGGCGGAGCAGACCGAGCCGTTCGCGGTGGCCCTGGTCGGGGCCGGCGAGTCGCTGGTGGAGTGGTGGTTCCAGCATCCCGAGCACGCTGCCGAGGGGATGGCGATGCGCCTGATGAACATGGTCTGGATGGGCTTCGGCGACCTCGTCGAAGGCCGCTCCTGGACCCCGAGCCCCTAGCGGACCGCAATTTCAATGGAAATCGAATGTCCGATTTCCATTGAAATTGCGGAAGTTCTCCACAGCCACGGGGAGTTCTCCACAGGTTTCGGTGTGTCGTGGTCCCGACACGCCGAAGGGGTGCAGTTTCAATTGAAGCTGGGGTCACGTCTGAAGCTGGGGTCACCTTGCTTCAGCGGATCTCGCCGAGCAGGTGGGGTTTGCCGGAGCGGGCGTGGAGGGCGAAGTTCCAGCCGGTGCCCTGCCTGCTCATCGTGAAGTCCACTGTGGATGGCAACAGCAGCGGCTTGCGGAACTCGACGTCCACCGAGTACGCGTCCGGCAGCCGCTCCGCGAACGCCGCCAGGCAGCGGGCCTTCGACCACATGCCGTGCGCGATCGCCCGCGGGAACCCGAAAGCCTTGGCCGTCAGGGGATGCAGGTGGATCGGGTTGCGGTCTCCGGAAACCGCCGCGTACCGCCGCCCGGTGTCGCCCGGCACCCGCCAGGTCGCCGTCGGCTCCCCCGTCGTACCCAGCTCCGGCGCCGCTGCCGGCCGCCTCGTCGCCTCGCCGTGCTCTGGCGTCGCTTCGTCTGGCTGTCCTGACGCCTCGTCGTGCTCTGGCGTCGCCTTGTCTGGCTGTCTCGCCGGCTCCCCGGCTGCGTCCCGTGACTCCGCCTGCTCGGGCGCTCCGCCGCGCCGGAGGTAGGTGCTGACCTCCCGCCACACCACTTCGCCGCCCGCGCTGGTCTCGGTGATGACGTCGAACTGCCGCCCCTTCGGGTGCGGGCGCAGGCCGGCCACGCGGACCCGCTGCGTCAGCACGTCGGTGACCAGCAGCGGGCGCTCCTGGCGGATCGTGTTGGTCACGTGCACCAGCCCGACCAGCGGGAACGGGAACCCCGGATCGGTCATCAGCCGCACCGACAGCGGGAACGACAGCACGTGCGGGTAGGTGATCGGGAGCTCGTCGCGCAGCCCGAACCCGCACACCCGGTTGTACTCGGCGAGCTGATCGCGGTCGATCTCGATGTCGCGCCGCAGGTACTCGGTGTCCGGCAGGTGGTCGCCGCGCCGGGTCGGCCCGGTCGCGACCGCCTTGAGGTACAGCGCGGAAAGCTTCGGTGCAGTGCTCAGTTCCGGCATCGCGGGTTTCCGTTCCGTCGAGGGGGGCGTGAGCGCGAGAGCCGGTTCTTACCGGCGCTCACGACTGGTTCGGGGATCAGGCGCCGAGGAGGCTCTGGCCGCAGACCCGGACCACGTTGCCGTTCACCCCGGCCGACGCCGGGTCGGCGAACCAGGCGATGGTCTCCGCGACGTCCACCGGCAGCCCGCCCTGGGACATGCTGTTCATCCGGCGGCCCGCCTCGCGCACGAACAGCGGGACGGCCGCGGTCATCTTGGTCTCGATGAAGCCCGGCGCGACCGCGTTGATGGTGGCCCGGCGGCTCGCCGCGATCCCGGCGGTGGATCGCACGTGCCCGATCACGCCGGCCTTGGAGGCCGCGTAGTTGCCCTGCCCGACGTTGCCCGCGATGCCGCTGATCGAGGCGACGCCGATGATCCGCCCGCCGGGCCGCAGCGGGGAGCCGTCGGCGAGCAGCAGTTCGTTGATCCGCTCCTGCGCGGTCAGGTTCACCGCGAGCACCGCGTCCCACTGCTGCGACGTCATCCGGCCGATCGTCTTGTCCCGCGTGATGCCCGCGTTGTGCACCACGACGTCGAGCCCGCCGTGGCGCTGCGCGAAGTGCTCCGCGATCCGGTTGGGCGCGTCGTCGGCGGTGATGTCCAGCTGCAGCGTCGAGCCGCCGATGCGGTTGGCGACCTTGGCGAGGTCGCCGCCCTGCGCGGGCACGTCCAGGCACACCACGTGCGCGCCGTCGCGTGCGAGGGTCTCCGCGATCGCCTCGCCGATGCCCCGCGATGCGCCGGTGACCAGGGCGATCTTGTCGCGCAGCGGGCTTTCCCGGTCGGCCTCCGGCACCTCCGCCGGGCCGACCCGGACCACCTGCCCGGAGACGTACGCGGACTTCGACGAGAGCAGGAACCGCAGCGTCGAGTCGAGCGCGCCCTCGGCTCCCCTGGCGACGTAGACCAGCTGCGCGGTCGCGCCGCGCTTGAGCTCCTTGCCCGCCGTGCGGACGAAGCCTTCGAGAGCGCGCTGCGCGGTGTGCGCGCGTGGGTCCTGCTGCTCTTCGGGCGGTGCGCCGAGCACGATCACCCGGCCGCAGCGGTCGGTCTGGCGGATCGTCGGGCCGAAGAACTCGCGCAGCTCGCGCAGTTGTTCACTGCTTTCGATGGCGGTCGCGTCGAAGATCAGCGCTGAGTAGCGCTCGCCTTCGGCCGGGGTCTGGTGGACCTTGGTGTGAACGCCGTCGAGGGTCGCCGCGATCGCGGCGCCGAGCCGGCCGCCGGGCGCGGCGCCGACCAGCACCGGGCCGCTGACCACGGGATCGCCGGGGCGGTAGCGGCGCAGCGGCGTCGGCGCGGGCAGGCCGAGCCGCTTGACGACCTGCCGCCCGATCGGGGGCAGGGTGAACTGCTGGTACCGGTCGGCCATGTGGACACTCCCGCGGGTTGGGGGCGCGAAGTTCGCTCGACGTCAAACCTACCCACGGGTAGGTTAGGTTGCCAGAGAGCATCGCATCAACTAGGGAGTCAGGCCATGGCCACCGTTCGGCGAGTAGCGATCATCGGCGGCAACCGGATTCCGTTCGCCCGGTCCGGTGGCCCCTACGCCCGCGCCTCCAACCAGGACATGCTCACCGCGGCCCTGGATGGGCTGATCGCGCGGTTCGGGCTGCAGGGCGAGCGGCTCGGCGAGTTCGTCGCCGGGGCGGTGCTGAAGCACAGCCGCGACTTCAACCTGGCGCGCGAGACCGTGCTGGGCTCCCGGCTCGACCCGCGGACCCCCGCCCACGACGTGCAGATGGCCTGCGCGACCGGGCTGGAGAGCGTGGTGTCGGTGGCGAACAAGATCGCCCTCGGCCAGCTCGACGTCGGCATCGCCGGCGGCGTCGACTCGGCCAGCGACGCGCCGATCGCGGTCAACGAGGACCTGCGCCGCGTTCTGCTGCGGGCCAACCACGCCAAGTCCGCGGCCGGTCGGCTGAAGGCGCTGGCCGGGGTCCGGCCGCAGCACGTCGTGCCGGAGATCCCGCGCAACGCCGAGCCCCGCACCGGGCTTTCGATGGGCGAGCACGCCGCGAAGACCGCGCTGGCCTGGGGGATCGGCCGCGAGGAGCAGGACGAGCTGGCCGCGCGCAGCCACCAGCGGCTCGCCGCCGCCTACGACCGCGGCTTCTTCGACGACCTGATCACGTCGTTCCAGGGCCAGGCCCGCGACCAGAACCTGCGGCCGGACAGCTCGGCGGAGAAGCTCGCCAAGCTCAAGCCGGTGTTCGGCCGCGGCGAGGGCGCGACCATGACCGCGGGCAACTCGACGCCGCTGACCGACGGCGCGTCCACCGTGCTGCTGGCCAGCGAGGATTGGGCCGAGCAGCGGCGGCTGCCGGTGCTGGCCTACCTCGGCGAGGTGGTGTCCGGCGCGGTCGACCACGTCAGCGGCGACGACGGCCTGCTGATGGCCCCGGCCTACGCGGTGCCGAAGCTGCTCGACCGGACGGGCCTGGAGCTGGGCGACTTCGACTTCTACGAGGTGCACGAGGCGTTCGCCTCGCAGGTGCTGGCGACCCTGAAGGCCTGGCAGGACCCGGAGTTCTGCAAGGACCGGCTCGGCCGGGCGGAGCCGCTGGGCGAGATCGACCCGGCGAAGCTCAACGTCAACGGCTCGTCCCTGGCGGCGGGCCACCCGTTCGCGGCAACGGGCGGCCGGATCGTGGCGACCCTGGCGAAGCTGCTCGCGGAGAAGGGCTCGGGCCGGGGCCTGATCTCCATCTGCGCGGCGGGCGGCCAGGGCATGACGGCGATCCTCGAACGCTGACCCGGCACCCTGCTCAGAACCCGTGAGTGCTTTGTGCTGCTACAGCCCGGATCCGCCGGTGGTGGGTTGGGTTTTGTGGTGGTGGGGGTCGTGTCGTGGTGGGGCAGATGCCCTCTGGCCTGGGATGATTGTTCTTGC
>NZ_JBWKKU010000084.1:0-35922 GCF_056431445.1 Saccharopolyspora sp. NPDC045941 | reverse complement strand
CAATCCAGCTACCAGGAGCTTCACTACTTTTCACGCACCGACACGCCACACCCACCCAACCTGCACAAACCAGGTTGAAAAAGGCTCATTGAAATCGAACCTTCGATTTCAATTGGAAATTGCGGACCAAGGACGGCGGGTTGCACCACGACACGCCGAAACCTGTGGACAACTTCCGCAATTTCTTTGGTCATACATCAGGAGGGGCACCCACAGTCCAGGGAGCCTCTGAGGTTCCGCTACCCGCACCGCCACGCAGAACGAGGTTGGAAAAACCTCATTGAAATTGCCTCCGGAGGTCAGTGCTTCCGGGCGACTCCGCCGTAGAGCAGGCGGTAGGGGCGGTTCGCCGCGGTCCGGCCGGGTTCCGGGCGCCAGTCCGACAGGTACGTCGTTCCCGGCGGGACGACCTCGAAGTCGCCGAACTGCTTCTCGATCCACTCCACTTCGCGCGGGTGCAGCGGGTCGGTCGTCTCCGCGTAGCGGCCCGCCAGGATGCGCATCTCGTCCGGGTCGTGGCTGCCGGTCAGGTGCGAGATCACCAGGTGGCTGCCGGGAACCAGCGCGTCGCGGTAGGCCTCGACCAGCGCGACCGGGTCGTCGGCGTCGGGGACGAAGTGCAGCACCGCCGCCATCAGCAGCGCCACCGGCCGGTCCAGGTCGAGCAGCTCGGCGGCCTCCGGGGAATCCAGGACCGCCTGCGGGTTCCGGCAGTCCACCCGGATGATCTCGGCGCGCGGCTCGCCGGTCAGCAGCGGCTTGCTGTGCGCCACGGTGAGCGGCTCGTTGTCCACGTACAGCACCCGGAAGTCGCGGGTCCGGCGCCGGGCCACCTCGTGCACGTGGCCGATGGTGGGGATACCCGAGCCGAGGTCGATGAACTGGCGGACGCCGTGCGCGAGCAGGTACTCCACGGAGCGCCGGACGAACGCCCGGTTCTCCCGGTACGACTCGCCGATGTGCGGCAGCTCCCGTTCCAGGTCTTCCATGAAGGCCCGCTCGCAGCCGAGGTTGTGGCTGCCGCCGAGGAAGGCGTCGTAGATCCGGGCTGCGCAGGGCCGGGCGATGTCCATTTCCCGGACCGGCGGAATGCGCATGTCGGTCATGATCGTCCTCCCCCGCTCACTGGAATCGTACAGTAGTCAATCAGTGACGCAGAGTGTTCGCGATCGATCCGGTGTCGCTCTTGCTGACGGTCGAGCGCGCGTACGACGATGGTGGTCGAAACGACGATTTGGTGGAGGTGCTCGTGGCCGACGACGTCCGCGCGGTGGTGGCGACCGGGAAAGGCGCACCGGTCGAGGTGGTGACCATCCGCGTTCCGGATCCGGGACCCGGCGAGGCCGTGGTGCGGGTGCAGGCGTGCGGCGTGTGCCACACGGACCTGCACTACCGCGAGGGCGGTATCAGCGATGAATATCCGTTCCTGCTCGGGCACGAGGCCGCGGGCATCGTCGAAGCGGTCGGCGAGGGCGTGCGCGACGTGCAGCCCGGCGACTTCGTGATCCTCAACTGGCGCGCGGTGTGCGGGGTGTGCCGCGCCTGCAAGCGGGGCCGGCCGCAGTACTGCTTCGCCACCCACAACGCCGCGCAGCCGATGACGCTGACCGACGGCACGCCGCTGGCGCCGGCGCTGGGCATCGGGGCCTTCGCGGAGAAGACGCTGGTGCACGCCGGGCAGTGCACCAAGGTCGATCCCGCGGCGCGCCCGGCGGTGGCCGGGCTGCTGGGCTGCGGCGTGATGGCCGGGATCGGGGCCGCGGTCAACACCGGCGGCGCCGGGCCGGGGGACACCGTCGCGGTGCTGGGCTGCGGTGGCGTCGGCGACGGCGCGATCGCCGGGGCGAGCATGGTCGGGGCGCGGCGGATCATCGCGGTGGACCGGGATCCGAAGAAGCTGGAGTGGGCGCGGCAGTTCGGCGCCACGCACACGATCAACGCCGCCGAGACCGATGCCGTCGAGGCGATCCGGGAGCTCACCGGCGGCTTCGGCGCCGACCTGGTGATCGACGCGGTCGGCCGCCCGGAGACCTTCGAGCAGGCCTTCTACGCGCGCGACCTGGCCGGCACCGTGGTGCTGGTCGGCGTGCCGACGCCCGAGATGAAGCTGGAGCTGCCGCTGCTGGACGTGTTCGGGCGCGGCGGCGCGGTGAAGTCCAGCTGGTACGGCGATTGCCTGCCGGAACGCGACTTCCCGATGCTGATCGAGCTCTACCTGCAGGGCCGGTTGCCGCTGGAGAAGTTCGTCAGCGAGGAGATCGCGCTGGACCAGGTGGAGCAGGCGTTCGAGAAGATGCACCGCGGCGAGGTGCTGCGTTCGGTGGTGACCTTCGGATGACGCCGCGCATCGACCACACGACCACATCGGGCACGTTCTCGCTGGACGGCCAGACCTTCGACGTCGAGAACAACGCGTGGGTGGTCGGCGACGACCGCGAGTGCGTGATCATCGACGCGCCGCACGACGTCGAGGCGATCCGCCGGCTCGTCGGCGACCGCCAGGTGCTGGGCGTGGTGTGCACGCACGCCCACGACGACCACGTGCGCAGGGCTCCGGAGCTGGCCGACGCGGTCGGCGCGCCGATCTTCCTGCACCCCGACGACATGGTGCTGTGGAACCTGGTGCACCCGGACCGCGAGCCGGACCGGGAACTCGCCGACGGCCAGGTGATCGAGGTCGGCGGCGCGAGCCTGCGGGTGCTGCACACGCCCGGCCACGCGCCGGGCGCGGTCTGCCTGTACTCGCCCGAACTCGGCGTGGTGTTCACCGGCGACACGCTGTTCGCCGGCGGGCCCGGCGCGACCGGACGGTCCTATTCGGACTTCGACGTCGTCGTGGCGTCGATCCGGGACCGGCTGCTGCCGCTGCCCGAGGACACCGAGGTCCGGACCGGACACGGGGAGAGCAGCACGATCGGCGCGGTCCGGCCGCAGTTCGACGAATGGGTCGCGCGCGGGTACTGACTGTTCCAGGTAGGTCGGCGGCGGCGAACGGTAGGTTCGCCGCTACGACTTTCGCCGGATGAAGCGCGTCGGCGCGGTGGTACACGATCTTGGCTCTCGTGAGTGTTCGTTCCGGTGAGAACCGGTATTCCCGCTCACGAGCCGATCTGCGCCGACGCGCTGACGGCTTCAGGAACGGTCTCGAGGCAGGTTCGATTGGTCGATCACGCAATTGGCCGCGCCGCGGTCGTCGAGCGGCGGACCGGCGTGCTGGCGTGGGCCACCGCGCATCGCGCCGCGCTCGGCGATCTCGCCTTCGTGCTGGTGCTCTCGGTGCTGCACGGCTTCGACCTGACCATCGGCGACCATCCACCGTGGATGGACTGGTGGTGGCCGCTGCTGGTGAGCGTGCCCGCCACCAGCCTGCTGCTGCTGCGCCGGCGGGCGCCGTGGCTGGTGCTGTTCGCGCTGCTGGCGGTCGCCGTCGGGCTCACCTTGCTGCGGCTGAACATCGGCGGGCTGAACCTGGTGATCCTGGTCGCGGTCTACTCCGTCTGCGTGCGCAACTCGGTGATCGGCGAGGTGGGCGCCGCGACGATCGCGATGGTCTACCCGGTCAGCGAGCTCGTCGTCTACGAGCTGACGCCGGTGGAGGGGCTGCTGCGGATCTCCGGCGCGGTGGTGAACCTCGTGATGGTGGTCGGCTGGGCCCGGGCGGTGCGGATCGGCCGTCGGCGGGCGGCGCAGCTGGAGCAGACCATGGCGCTGCTGGACGAGGCGCGCGATCAGCTCGCCGCCGACGCCGCGGTCGTCGAACGGGCCCGCATCGCCCGCGAGTTCCACGACATCGTGTCGCACAACCTGTCCGTGGTCGCGCTGCGCGCGGGCGTCGCTCGCGCGCTGATCGACCGCGATCCGGATCACGCCCGGCAGACCCTGCAGGAGCTCGAACAGACTTCGCGCGGCGCGCTGGGGGAGATGCGCAACCTGCTCAACGTGCTGCGCGATCGCAACCCGGACGGTCAGGACCCGATGGACTGGCAGCCGACGCCCAGCCTGGACGGGGTGGACGCGCTGGTCGAGTCGGTCCGAGGCGGGAACGTGGTGTGGACGCTGGACCGGCGCGGCAAGGTCCGCGAGCTCGGCTCCGGCGTGGAGATGACCGCGTACCGGATCGTGCAGGAAGCGATGACGAACGTGCTCAAGCACGCCGGGGCCGGCCGGGCGCGGGTGTTGCTGGACTACGGGCCCGATGCGCTGCGGATCGAGGTGACCAACAGAATCAGCGGGATCGACGCAGTGGATGGCAGGCCCGTCTCCCAACAGTCGGGACATGGGCTGATCGGCCTGCGGGAACGCGTTGCGCTGCTGGGCGGAACCTTGACCGCACATCCGGTTTTGAACGGATTTCACCTTGAAGCCGTGCTACCGTGCCCGGAAAATTCGGACCTGGCCTGAGTCGGAATTCAGGCCGTCCGAACCGAGGAGGCCCGGCGTGGAAACTGCGGACACGACTGTCCTGGTAGCCGATGACCAAGCGATGATCCGCGCGGGACTGGTTGCCCTGTTGTCCAACGAGCCGGGCCTGCGGGTCCTGGCCGAGGCCGCCGACGGCGATGCGGCGTTGGCGGCGGTGCGCCGCCGACGGCCCGACGTGGTGCTCATGGACGTGCGGATGCCCGGCAAGGACGGCATCGCGGCGGCCGGAGACATCATCGCGGAGACCGGCGGCGAGACCTCGGTGATCATGCTCACGGTGCACGATCTCGACGAGTACGTCTACGCCGCGCTGCGCGCCGGGGCCAGCGGTTTCCTGCTCAAGGACGCCACGCCGGAGGAGTTGGTCAAGGCCGTGCACACGGTCGCGGCCGGAGACGCGCTGCTGTCGCCTCGGGTCACCAAGCGGCTCCTGCAGCGCTTCGCGGCGCTGGGCGTCCGCGACGCGCGCAGCGAGCTGAGCGTGCTGACGGAGCGGGAGTTGGACGTGCTGCTGGAGGTCGCGCGCGGTGGGTCGAACGCCGAGATCGCCCGCAACCTCGGTTTAGCGGAGCTGACGGTCAAGTCGCACCTCTACCACGTGATGCAGAAGCTGCACCTCAGTTCGCGCACCCAGCTGGTGATCACGGCCTACGAGACCGGCCTGGTCTGCCCCGGCCAGGCCGAGGTGCGCCCGCGCCAGGCCTCGGCCTGACCCCGGCGCCGCAATTTCCATTGAAATCGAACCTTCGATTTCCATTGAAATTGCGGCCTCACTGGGGTGGGTGGCGGCCTCACTGGGGTGGGTGGCGGCCCGGTGGGGCGGGGTGGCGGCCCGGTGGGGCGGGGTTGGGTTTGGCGGCGGTCTAATGGGGTCATGGGTTCTGCACTGCGAGTCGGACTTGTCGGATATGGCGTTGGCGGCGCTATCTTCCACGCGCCGCTGATCGCCGCCCACCCGTCGCTGCGGCTGGACGCGGTCGTCACCGCCAACCCGCAGCGGCAGCAGCAAGTGCGCGCCGAGCACCCCGGCACCGCGGTGGTCGGCGACATGGACGCGCTGCTGGCGCGCGAGCCGGACCTGGTGGTGATCGCCAGCCCCAACCGCACCCACGTCGAGCTGGCCACCGCCGCGCTGGACGCGGGGCTGCCCGTGGTGGTGGACAAGCCGTTCACGCCGACCTCGGTCGAGGGGCGGCAGCTGATCGAGCACGCCGCGGCGACGGGCCAGCTGCTGACGGTCTTCCAGAACCGCCGCTGGGACAACGACATGCGCACCGTGCGCAGGCTGCTCGACGACGGCGAGCTGGGCCGGGTGCACCGCTTCGAGTCGCGGTTCGAGCGCTGGTCGCCGACGCCGAAGCCGACCTGGCGCGACTCCGGCGGGGCGGAGGACGTCGCGGGCGTGCTCTACGACCTGGGCAGCCACCTGATCGACCAGGCCCTCCAGCTGTTCGGCCCGGTCGCGGCGGTCTACGCCGAGATCGACTGCCGGCGCGACGGGGTGCGGGCGGACGACGATTCGTTCATCGCGCTGACCCATGCCAACGGGGTGCGCTCGCACCTGTGGATGAGCAAGGTCGCGGCGCAGCAGGGCCCGCGCTTCCGGGTGCTCGGCGACGCCGCCACCTTCACCAAGTACGGCCTGGACCCGCAGGAGGCCGCGCTGCGCGCCGGGCGCCTGCCCGTCGACGACACGTGGGGCCGGGAGCCCGAGGAGATGTGGGGTGTCCTGGGCGTCGGCGACGAGGTCCGCCGGGTGCCCAGCGAAGCTGGCGACTACCCGGCGTTCTACGACGGAGTCGTCGCGGCGCTGCGCGACGGCGCGCCGCCGCCGGTGGACCCGGCCGACGCGGTGGCCGCGCTGGACATCATCTCGGCGGCCAGCCGCTCTGCGGCCGAGATCACCGTCGATCGCCTGCTGTAGAACGGATCAGGTCCCGTGCGTACTTTGTGCCGCCATGGCAGCACAAAGTACGCACGGGTGGTCACCAGGCGAAACGACCGTCCACGTTGGTCAGAACCGGTAGGTGCGGGTGACCGCGATGCGGTCGCCGTCTTCGCGGGTGCCCGCCTCGACGTCCGGCGGCCGCGGGTGGAAGCCGGGGGCCGCGGCGAGGCCGTGGGTTTCGTCGATCGCCGTCACCCGGACCTGGTTCCCGAGAGCGCGGAAGGTGATGTCCGCGCCTTCCGGTGGCAGGTCGCGGAAGCGGATCTCACCGGGCCACGTTCCGGCGCGAGTGCCGGACACCTGGACCGGCACCGGGGCGCTGCCGGGGGCACGAGCCGTGACGTCGGTGATCGGCCGGTCCACGCGCAGCACCAGGTCCGCCGCACTGCGACCGGAGGACACGTGCAGGGTGACGGTGTCTCCGGCGCGGGATCCGGTCACGCGCGGCCCGTCGACGTCGAGCGGTTGTGCCGGGCCGGTCCACAGGTCACCACGCGCGTACCCGGCCGGGAGCCGGTCGGTGTCGCGGGTGCCGACGAACTGCTTGGTCCAGTCGGTCGGCTCGTCCTCGGCGCTGACCCAGCTCGCGGTGTTCGAGTCCGCGTCCAGGACGTAGGCGAGATGGGAGCGGCGGGGGTGCTGCGCGTCGAATCCGTCCGCGGCAAGACCGCCACCTACCGAGGCGCAGGCGACTGCGAATGCCGACAGCAGGACGACTGCGACGCTGCGACGGCGTAGTGCGCGGTCGGGGAAGAGCAGCTCGCCGATCGGCAGCAGCACCAGCCCGAGCAGAACGACCAGCAGCGCGCCGGCACCACCGAGGGCCAAGCCCACGCCGTGGAAGACATTGCGCGTGACGGCAGGCAGCACCATCGCGGACACCAAGGCACCGGCGGAGACCGGAACGAGAGCCCACCTCGGGAATACCAACGCGATGAGCGCGCCGAGAGCTCCCGCCAGCGCCGGAACGGCGAACACGAACGACGCCCCCGGCGCGAGCGCGGCGCACGCGATGCCCAAGGTCGTCGGCCAGGCCAGGCCGCCGAGCGCGAGTGCCGCCTGGCCGAGCCGGTTGCGCAGCGGCAGGTACCAGCAGAGCAGCGCGAATCCGGTGAGCGCGACGATGGCGACCTGGAAGATCAGCGGGCGGTGCACCAGACCGCCCATCAGGTCGTAGCCGGGGCGCACCGCCACCATCAGCGACCACATCGCCTGCGCGAGCACGACCGAAGCGCCGATCGGGAGCAGCGCGGACAGCGCGCTCACCAGCACCTTCGGCAGCGAGACCAGCTGCCTGTACCGAGCCAGCGCCACGGCGCCCACCAGCAACGACGCAGCGAGCCCGGCCAGCGGCCAGACCAGCGTGTCGGGGTAGGTGATCGTCGTGCCGAGCGCGCGGAAGTAGATCAGGTCGTGGTCCGAACGCAGCCCGGCGAGATCGGCGCCGCCGAAGGCGCGGGCCAGGGCGAGCATGTTCTTGCCCTGGTGCTGGAGGCTGCCCGGCGCCAGGTTCGCGATCGAGTCGCCCGCGGTGTGGTAGCGCGACGAGCCCTCGATGTACGCCGAGTTGAGGCCGGTGAAACCGGCCTGGGTGAAGGCGGTGAAATCGGTGTTGTTCGGCAGCATCCGATACATCGCGACCATCGAGGAGTCGCCTCGCGGGTGCGCGACCGCGGTGGTGAACGTTTCGACCAGACGCGCGTTGTCCTTCGACGTCTCGAACATCAGCGACGGGCCGTCGACGCCCCGTGCTTCCCAGTTGAGGACCACTCCGCCGCGGAGGGCGAGCGGGTGCTCCCGGACGAACGCGTTCGCGCCGAGCAAGCCGTCCTCCTCGCCGTCGGTGATCACCAGCACGAGGTCGTTGCGCAGCGGACCGCCGGCCCGCAGAGCCCGGACGGTCTCCAGCATCGCCGCGACGGAAGCACCGTCGTCCGATGCGCCGGGGCCGACGGCCGCCGAGTCGTAGTGGGCAGTGAGCAGGACCGATCCCGTGGATGCGTTGCCGGGCAGCGTCGCCACCACGTTGTCGACCCGGCCGAACGTCGCCAGCCCGGTGGCCGAGCGCGCGCCCACCGAGTGCTGGACCTGCACCTGCAGTCCTTGCGCGCGCAGCCGCTCGACGAGGTGATCCTTGGCCCGGTCGCTCGCCGGGCTGCCCATCGGACGGGGCTCGGTGGCGAATCCGCCGAGCTCGGAAACGGCGCGCTCGGTGCTGAACTCGCCGGCGGGTGCCGAGGCCGGGGCGGGCTGCTGGGTGCTTGCATTGCCCAGTACGGACAACGCGAGCACCACCAGCACGGCGAGCGCGCTCGCGACCCCGGCCGCGGGCGGGAATCGCTTGTCGATCAACTTTCCGGTCACGAGGCGCAAAGTTATGGCGCCGCGGCGCGCCGCGGAATGCGGTGCACAGCACTCATCGACTGCGGTTTTCCGCAGATACCGGATCAGGGCTGGTCCTGCGCCGCCGAGTTGCGAACCGGCCGGTGCCGCCCACGCTGGTTGGCGGGTGTCGAGCTTGAGGAGCCGGGATGAGCAGCGAGATCAGCACCGCGACCGGGGCCACCTGGACGACCACGCCCGCCGTGTCCGAACACCTGGACGGCGAGGAACTCGACGGCCTCCAGCTCTGGTGGCGGGCGGCCAACTACCTGTCCGTCGGGCAGATCTACCTGATGGACAACCCCCTCCTGCGGGAGCCGCTGCGGCCCGAGCACGTCAAACCGCGGTTGCTCGGGCACTGGGGCACCACGCCGGGCCTGAACTTCGTCTACTCCCACCTCAACCGGGCGATCCGGGTCCGCGACCTGGACATGATGTACGTGATCGGGCCGGGGCACGGCGGGCCGGGGCTGGTCGCGGCCGCGTGGCTGGAAGGCACCTACAGCGAGGTCTACCCGGACGTCGCGCAGGACTACGACGGCCTGCGCCGCCTGGTCACCCAGTTCTCCTTCCCCGGCGGCATCCCCAGCCACGTCGCGCCGGAGACGCCCGGCTCGATCCACGAGGGCGGCGAGCTCGGGTACTCGCTCTCGCACGCCTTCGGTGCCGCCTTCGACAACCCCGACCTGATCGTGGCGTGCGTGATCGGTGACGGCGAGGCCGAGACCGGGCCGTTGGCCGCCGGCTGGCATTCCAACAAGTTCCTGGACCCGGTGAGCGACGGCGCGGTGCTCCCGATCCTGCACCTCAACGGCTACAAGATCGCCAATCCGACGGTGCCGGCGCGCATCCCGGACGAGGAGCTGTTCAGCATGCTGCGCGGCTTCGGCTACGAGCCGTACCTGGTGTCCGGCTCGGTGCCGGAGCCGATGCACCACCTGTTCGCCGCGACGCTGGACCGGTGCCTGGACGAGATCGCCGCGATCCAGCGCCGGGTCCGCCGGGACGGCCGGGTGCAGCGGCCGCGTTGGCCGATGATCGTGCTGCGCACCCCGAAGGGCTGGACCGGTCCGGCCACTGTGGACGGGAGGCGGGTGGAGGGCACCTGGCGGTCGCACCAGGTGCCGATCAGCGATCCGCGCCAGAACGAGGAGCACCTGCGCCAGCTCGAATCCTGGCTGCGCAGCTACGAACCCGCCGCGCTGTTCGAGGCGAGCGGTGCGCCGGTGCAGCGGATCAAGGACCACAACCCGGTGGGCACCCGGCGGATGAGCGACAACCCGCACGCCAACGGCGGGATCCTGTTGCGCGCGCTGCGGATGCCCGACTTCCGGGCCTACGCCCTGCGGGTCGACGAGCCCGGTGCCACCACCGGTGAGGCCACCCGGGTGCTGGGCGGCTTCCTGCGCGACGTGATGCGCCTGAACGAGGGCGAGCGCAACTTCCGGGTCTTCTCGCCCGACGAGAACAACTCCAACCGCCTCAACGCGATCCTCGACGCCACGTCGCGCGCCTGGGACGCGGAGACCGAACCGGGCGACGACGCGCTGGCCCCCGACGGCCGGGTGATGGAGATCCTCTCCGAGCACACCTGCCAGGGCTGGCTGGAGGGCTACCTGCTCACCGGCAGGCACGGGTTCTTCTCCTGCTACGAGGCCTTCGCGCACATCGTGGACTCGATGGTCAACCAGCACGCCAAGTGGCTGAAGGTCACCCGCGGGCTCGCCTGGCGCGCGCCGATCGCATCGCTGAACTACCTGCTGACCTCGCACGTCTGGCGGCAGGACCACAACGGCTTCTCCCACCAGGACCCGGGATTCATCGACCACGTGATGAACAAGAAGGCCGAGGTGGTGCGGGTCTACCTGCCGCCGGACGCGAACACGCTGCTGTCGGTGGCCGATCACTGCCTGCGCAGCCGGAACTACATCAACGTCGTGGTCGCGGGCAAGCAGCCCGCGCCGCAGTACCTGGACATGGATGCGGCGATCGTGCACTGCACCAAGGGGATCGGGATCTGGGGTTGGGCCAGCAGCGATCAGGACGGCGAGCCGGACGTGGTGATGGCGTGCGCCGGAGACGTTCCGACGATGGAGACGCTGGCCGCCGTCGACCTGCTCCGCGAGCGCTTCCCGGACCTGCGCATCCGGGTGATCAACGTGGTGGACCTGATGCGGCTGCAGGACGAACGCGAGCACCCGCACGGGTTGTCCGACGCCGACTTCGACAGCCTGTTCACCCGCGACCGGCCGGTGATCTTCAACTTCCACGGCTATCCCTGGCTGATCCACCGGCTGACCTACCGCCGGCACAACCACGACAACATCCACGCCCGCGGCTACAAGGAGGAGGGCACCACGACCACGCCGTTCGACATGTGCGTGCTCAACCAGATCGACCGGTTCAACCTCGCCATCGACGTGATCGACCGGGTGCCGCGACTGGGACCGAGCGCGGCCTACGAGCGAGAAGCGTTGCAGGACAAGCTGATCGAGCACCGCAACTACGTGTCGACTTACGGCGAGGACATGCCGGAGATCCGGGACTGGGCGTGGTCACCGCGATGAGGGTGCTGACCGTGAACGCGGGTTCCAGCAGCCTGAAGCTCGGTCTGCTGGACGGCGACGAGGCGATCGCCGAGGAGACCCTGGAGCGCTGGGAGGGCGGGGCGGAGCCGATCCGCCGGTTCCTCGACGAGCACGGCGCGGACGCCGTCGGGCACCGCGTGGTGCACGGCGGCACCCGGATCGTCGCGGCGACCGTGGTCGACGACGAGGTGCTGGCCTACCTGGATTCGCTGACCGAGCTCGCCCCGCTGCACCAGCCGCGCGCGATCGCCGGGCTGCGCGCAGCCCTGACCGCCGCGCCGCGCACGCCGTCGGTGGCGTGCGTGGACACCGCGTTCCACGCCGGGCTTCCGGTGGCAGCAGCCACTTACGCGCTGCCCCGGGAGTGGAACCGGCAGTGGTCGTTGCGCCGCTACGGTTTTCACGGCCTGTCGCACTCCTACGCCGTGGTCCGCGGCGCGGAGGTGGCGGGGTTGCCGCCGCGGGAGGGGCGGGTGCTGTGCTGCCACCTCGGCGCCGGGGCCTCGATGGCGGCGGTGCGAGACGGGCGGTGCGTGGACACGACGATGGGCTTCACCCCGGAAGAGGGGCTGGTCATGAACACCCGCAGCGGCACGGTCGACCCGGGGCTGCTCGGCTGGCTGATGACCACGAAAAGCGTTGCGCCACAAGAGTTGTTCGACGTTCTGGCGATGCGGTCGGGCCTGGCCGGCCTGGCCGGCGGCTCCGGGGACCTGCGCGAAGTGCTGGCGGCCCGCGAGCGCGGCGACGCGGACGCGGCGGTCGCCTTCGACGTGTACCGGCACAGCCTGGTCCGGTTCGCCGGGGCGATGGTCGCGGTGCTCGGTGGTTTGGACCTGCTGGTGTTCACCGGTGGCATCGGAGAGCACCAGCCGCCGGTGCGGGCGGCGGTCTGCGAGGCGCTGGGATTCGCCGGCGCGGCGGCGGATCCGGCGTTGAACGCGGCGGCGTCGGACGACGCCGACATCACCGCGCCCGGTGCAGCGGTGCGCACGGTGGTGGTGCAGGCCCGCGAGGACCTGGAGATCGCCCGCGAAACCCGCGCGGCGGCAACGGTCACCTGGTGACGCTGCTGCGGGGTCGTGAGTGGTTTGGGGTGCTATAGCGCCCCAAAACGCTCACGGCGGCTTGCGGGCGGCGGAGTTCCAGAGGACGCATTCCTCGCAGTAGCCGTTGCCCGGCTTTCGCCACCACTGGCAGCAGGTGGTCCGGCGTGGCCAGGTGTCCCGCCGCTCGTCGATGTCCAGCAGGCGCTCGCGGCCGGTGGCCGCGCGAAGCTCGCGGGCCGTGGCGATCGCGTCGCCGGGCAGTCCGGAGCGTTGCAGGCGCCAGAGCACCGGGCCGATGGAGCCGACCGGATTTCCCCAGTACTCGTGGCTTTCCGGGACCGGGCCGCCGAGCGCGTGCAGCGCCTCGGTCAGCGGCTCGAACGCCCGGCGGAGCTGGTCCCACCACAGCTGCGGGCTGCTCTCGCCGAGTTCGCCGGTCGGGCGGAGCCCGGAGAGGCGTCCTTCGGTCGTGATCGCGACGCGCAGGTCGTCCAGCGCGGGCAGCGGCGCCCCGAGGTGGTACTCCGGCACCGTGGCGCAGCAGGCGAGCCAGCCGAAGCGGAACGCCACCAGCACGATTCCCGCCCTGCGGTGCCGGAATTCGCCGCGTTCCTGCCATTCCTCGACGCAGCGCGCCAGCCACGGCCCGGCCGGATCGCAGAACTCCGCCCAGGGCACCGTCGGCAGGGTGGGGGAGCGGATCGTGCCCGGCCTCGGGAGCAGCCGGTCGCACTCCCGCAGCCGCCCGCGCAGCACGGCCGGGGAGCAGGGCTCGGTGGTCATGGTGCGCTCCTGGTCGTCCGGGACGATCACAGGGTACCCGGACCTTTCGGACTGCTTCGCCTTGCGAAGCGAGGAAATTGTGGACGGCCGTCCAACTCCGGGCGGCGAGCGGAAGTTCGCCGGATCGGCGCAGCGGAAATGCCGCGCCGGGGCGGTCGGCGCCTGCCCGGCTCGCGTTCCTTGGTGCGTTTGCTCTGGCGGTTCGGCATCTTGCGAGGTTTCGTACCGCCGAGCGGCCGAATCCGGAGGTTACTCATTGTCAACAATCCGTTCATTGACAGGGTCAATCGGGCGACCTAGCGTCTCTGCCCAACGCATCACTCGATTGGGTGATGCTCGCGAGGGAGGCGTGAGCCCATGCGCAGATCCGAAATCTCCCGACGACAGTTGTTCCGCGGTAGTGCGGCGGCGGCCCTGGCCCTGCCGGCGGCCGGTCTCCTCACCGGATGCAGCTTCACCCAGCCCGGCACCGGGCAGCCGGGGTCCACGTTGGACCAGATCAAGGCGCGGGGCTCCGCCCGCATCGCCATTGCGAACGAACCCCCGTACACGCAGATCAAGCCGGACGGCACGGTCACCGGCGCGGAGCCGGACGTGGTCGCCGCCGTGCTCAAGCGGATGGGCATCCCGAGCATCGAGGGCGTCGTCACGCCGTACGAGTCGATGATCCCCGGGCTCAACGCCAACCGGTGGGACATCATCGCCGCCGGGCTGTTCATGAAGCAGTCCAGGTGCGGCCAGATCCTCTACTCCGAGCCGGAAATCGTGTCGACGGAGTCGTTCGCGGTACCCGCGGGAAACCCGAAGAACCTCACCAGCGTGGCCTCCGTCAAGGCCGACCCCGCGGTGAAGGTCGCCGTGCTGCCAGGCGGTTTCGAGGACGGCGCGCTGAAGACGCAGAACGTCCCGGCCGCCCAGATCGTCAACATTCCCGACGGGCGCAGCGGGATCGAGGCGGTGCTTGCCGGGCGCGCTGACGCGTTCTTCCTGCCGACGCTGTCGCTGAACTCGCTGAAGGCCGACGGCATCGACATCACTCCGGCCATCCAGGACGTGCAGCAGACCGGTTCGGGCGCCGGTTTCCGCAAGACCGACCAGGACCTGGTCAACGCCTACGACGAACAGCTGCGCGCGTTGAAGGCCAGCCCCGAGTTCGACGAGATCCTCTCGCGGTGGGGCTTTTCGGCGGACGCGGCCCGGGGTGTCACCCGCGACCAGCTCTGCGCCGTCGCCGGCTGACCCGGGAGCGCTGGGCGCATGTCGCAGATCCTGCCGTTCTTGCCGCTGCTGCTCAACGGGTTGCTGATCACGCTCGCGCTGACCGCGGTGGGCGTGGTGATCACCGTGCTGGTCGCGTTCGCGGCCGGCCTGTGCCGCATGTCGCGGCGGCGTTGGCTGAGCTGGCCGGCCGGGGTGTTCATCGAGATCTTCCGCGGCACGTCGATGCTGGTCCAGCTGTTCTGGCTATTCTTCGCCCTGCCGTTCTTCGGGGTCCAGCTGGTGCCGTTCGCCGCGGCGGTGCTGGCGCTCGGCCTCAACGAGGGCGCCTACGGCGCGGAGATCGTGCGCGGTGCCATCACGGCGCTGCCGCGCGGGCAGCGCGAAGGGGCGATCGCGCTGAGCCTGACGCCGTACCAGCGGATGCGGTACGTGATCCTGCCGCAGGCGATCCCGGCGATGATCCCGCCGTTCGGCAACGTCTTCGTCGACCTGCTGAAGAACACCTCGCTGGTGTCCCTGGTGACCGTCGCGGACCTGACCTTCCGGGCGCAGATGGTGCGCGCGACCACCGGCGCCACCACCGCGGTCTTCGGCATCATCCTGGTGCTGTACTTCGTCGCGGCGTACGTGCTGTCGGTCGGGATGGGCCGGCTCGAACGCCGGATGGATCCGGGGCGGCCCGAGCTGCGGCCCACGCTGCTGCAGCGCTTGTTCCGGCGGGGTGGGGTGGTCGGCTCATGATCTGGGACTGGGCCTTCGCCGCGAGCATCGTTCCGTCCCTTTTGGACGGACTGTGGGTGACCGTTCAGGTCACGCTCGTCGGCACGGCGATCGCGCTGCTGCTCGGGCTCGGGGTGGCCGTCGTCCGCTACTCGCGGATTCCGCTGCTGGGCAAGCTGTTCGACTTCTTCGTCCTGTTCGTGCGGGGCACGCCGCTGCTGGTGCAGGCGTACTTCGCGTTCTACGTGCTGCCCAACGTCGGGGTGCAGTTCTCGCCGCTGGTCACCGGGATCATCGTCATCGGCATCAACTACAGCGCCTACACCGCCGAGGTCTACCGGGCCGGGATCCAGAGCGTGCCCGCCGGGCAGTGGGAGGCGTCCACGGCGCTGAGCCTGTCCGCCGTGCAGCGCTGGCGGTTCGTGGTGCTGCCGCAGGCGGTGCGCGACGTGGTGCCGGCGCTGGGCAACTACGTGGTGCAGATGTTCAAGGACTCGGCGATCCTGTCCGCCATCACGGTCTTCGAGCTGCTCAGCCACGCGACGTCGATCGGCTCCGGCAGCTACCGCTACCTGGAGCCGCTGACCATCGCGGGCCTGCTGTTCCTGGCGGTGAGCCTGCCGGCCGCGAAGCTGATCAAACGATTGGAGCTGCGCCTTGCGCATCCGCGATGAGGACGGCCAGCCGATGATCTCGTTCTCGGGCGTGGGGAAGTCGTTCGGCGACAACCACGTGCTCCGCGAGCTCGACCTCGACGTGGCGGCGGGGGAGAAGGTCTCCATCATCGGGCCCAGCGGCTCCGGGAAGACCACCATCCTGCGGCTGCTCATGACGTTGGAGGAGCCGGACAGCGGCCTCGTCGAGGTCGACGGCGAGCCGCTGTGGGACCGCCGCGGCGGCGCGGCCGCGGACACCCGCGGCCAGGCGGCGGTGCGGCGCAAGATCGGCATGGTCTTCCAGCACTTCAACCTGTTCCCGCACATGACGGTGCTGAACAACGTCGCGCTCGCGCCGGTCCAGGTGCTGGGGATGTCGCGGGACGACGCCGAGCACCGCGCGGTCGACCTGTTGCGGATGGTCGGGCTGCAGAAGCACCTGCGGCACAAGCCGGGGCAGCTCTCGGGCGGCCAGCAGCAGCGCGTGGCGATCGCCCGGGCCTTGGCCATGCGCCCCAAGGTGATGCTCTTCGACGAGGTCACCTCCGCGCTGGACCCGGAGCTCATCGGCGAGGTCCTCGCGGTCATCCGGGACCTCGCCCACACCACCGCGATGACCATGCTGCTGGTGACCCACGAGATGCGCTTCGCGGCGGAGATCTCGGACCGGGTCCTGATGTTCGACTCCGGAGCGGTGATCGAATCCGGCCCACCCTCGAAGATCTTCGAGGACCCCCGGCACGAGAGGACCCAGCGCTTCCTCAAAGCGGTCCTCGAACGCAAGTGACCCCGGGCCCGGGGCGTGTCAGTTTCAATTGAAACTGCGTCTGGTCGCTGGGGGCCGGAGGTTTCAACGAGCCCTTTTCAACCCTCCTCGGCTCGGTGTGCTCGTGAGCGGTGGTGGCCGTTCTGGCGACCACCACCGCTCACGAGGCCAGTCGTGAGTGGCGATGGTCGTTATCACGACCACGCGCACTCACGACCCGGTGCCGCGCACTCATGCCGTCACCAGCACCGGCCAGCACGAAAACGGCTCAGTTGAAGCTGTTGGCCCGGCCTCCGGGGAGGTGACGGTTTCAATTGAAACCGACGGTCAGCGGAGGAGTGGGACTACCTGGTCCTGGAAGCGTTGCATCTGCTCCGCCGCCATCGCGTAGGTGTGGCCCGGGAAGTGGGGGAAGATCACCAGGTGTTCCAGGCCTAGGGAATCCTTGTGGAACTGGACGGTTTCCGCGACTTCCTCGGGGGTGCCGATCGCCCACATCTTCTGGTCCGTCGACTGCTCCAGCGTCGGCACCAGGCCGGGCTTGGCGGGCTTGCCGTCCTCGCCCCGGTAGCCGCGGCTCCAGCCGAACGGGGCCAGCAGGTTCCAGAACTCGTCGTGGCCCGCGCCGCCGATCCGCCACGCCGTCTCGTGGTCGTCGGCGATGTGCACCGGTAGCACCAGGATTCGCTTGGCGCCGCTGGAGAGTTCGACGTCGTGGTGCTGCTGGTAGAGCTCCGCGTAGCGCTCCCACTGGTCGCGCACGAAGCCGTGGTACTGGTTCCACCAGACGCAGCCGTGGCCGACCTCGGCGGCGTAGCCGAGGGTGGGCGGGCTGGTCACGGCCTGCCAGAGCTCCACCGGGTGCAGCGGGCCGGGCAGCAGCGTGAGGGTGTCCACCGCGCCGTCCGGGCCGTTGGTGTCCGGCGGCGGCAGCTCGAAGAACTTGCCCTTGTAGGAGAAGGTCTCGTTTGCCAGCGCGGTGCGCACGACCTCCATGTACTCGGCGAAGACCTCGCGGTTGTGCGCGTCGATGGCCTTGCTCTTCTCCTCGGATTCCAGGTAGCCCATGTCCGCCTGGTGCAGCCCGAGGCTGCGCAGCTCCCGGGGCACCGTGCCGCGCCCGACGCCGAGCACCGCGCGCCCGCCGGAGAGGTTGAGCAGCGTGCTGAAGTCCTCGGCCAGCCGCAGCGGATGCCACTGCGGGACGATGTTGAACATCGCGCCGACCTGGATGCGCTGGGTGCGGGCGACCAGGTTCGACTGCAGCATCAGGGAGTTGGGCACGATCTCGTAGCCCTCGTGCTGGAAGTGGTGTTCGGCCAGCCAGTAGCTGTCGTAGCCGAGATCTTCCGCGCGCACTCCCATGTCGATCAGGTGCTCGGTGGCCTCCCACACCTGCTGCCGGGTGGCGCGGCGCTGACCGGCCGGCAGCAGGTTCCCCGCCAGCACGTCGGGCATCTCCACGGAGCCGAAGAAGAACACGCCGTACCGCACGGGTACCTCCATCCTGCCCGGCTGCTCCGGGCCGCTGACGAGCGAATGTAAGTAGTATCAACATTGCCTGCGGATCAGTTTCCTCCGGATTTCCGCTTCGTCAAGTCCCGTTCCGGCTCTTGACTCCGGAGCCGTCGCGGCTCACGATCCCCGGTGAATGTTCGCCACATCAACATCCGGCCTCATCCGCCGCCAGGCGAACACCAACCCATCGGTGCGTCCCCGGGAGGACCCCATGGTCGAAGACGCTGCCCAAGCCGCACCCGCCGTGGCCGGCCGACCGCCTCGAGGCGGGGTCGAGCACAAGGGCATCGAAGCGGTCCGCGACGACGAGCGGCACGGTTCGCCGCTGTCCGCGTTCACCCTGTGGTTCGCGGGAAACCTGCAGTACTCGGCGCTCGTGGTGGGCGCCATCCCGACCGCGTTCCTCGGCCTGAGCTTCGCGCAGGCCGCGCTCGCGCTGGTCGTCGGCACGCTGATCGGCAGCCTGCTGCTGGGCGTGGCGGCCACCATGGGGCCGCAGGCCGGCGCCCCGCAGATGGTCCAGTCGCGCGGCCCGTTCGGCTACTTCGGCAACTTCGTGCCGGTGTTCCTGCTGTTCCTGACCGGATTCGGCTACTTCGCGGTGAACACCGTGCTCGGCGCCTACATCGTCCGGCAGCTGTTCGGGATCCCGTTGCTGTGGGCGCTGATCGCCGTCGCGGTGGTGGAGATCGTCATCGCCATCATCGGGCACGACTTCGTGCACCGCATCGAGCGGATGCTGCTCGGCGTGATGGCGGTGCTGTTCGTTCTCATCACCTGGTACGGCATCGCGCGCGGCGACGTCGGCGCGGTCGGCGATCCCGGGGAGAAGACGCTGACCGGGGCGCTGCTGATGACCGTGGCCGTCAGCTCTTCGCGCACCTTCGGCTGGGCGATCGGCGCATCCGACTACACGCGCTACCTGCCGCGCGACACCAGCCGGGCGCGGCTGGGCTGGTCGGCGTTCCTCGGCGCGGCGATCGCGGGCCTGTGGATGCACCTGCTCGGCGCGGCGATCGGCACCGTCATCTTCCCGAACAGCCCGACCGACCTGGTGACGCAGCTGATCCCGTCGGGCCTGGCGATCATCGCGCTGATCGCGCTGCTGGCGTCGACGATCGCGGGCAGCGTGCTGGACATCTACTCCGGCTCGCTGGCGCTGCTGATGGCCGACATCCCGTTGCGCCGCTGGGTTTCCGCGCTGCTCACCGGAGTGCTGGGCACCGCGCTGGGCTGGTGGGCCGGGCACGTCGAGGGCGAGGCCTTCGGCAACTTCCAGAACTTCCTGTTCGTGGTCGGCTACTGGATCGGCCCGTGGCTCGGCGTCACGCTGGTGGACTTCCTGGTGCACCGGCGCGACGGCGTCGAGGTGGCCACGTTCTACGACCGGTCGCGGCGGCTCGGGCCGGGGCTGGCGGCGTTCGCCATCGGCGTGGTCGCGTCCGTGCCGTTCATGAGCCAGAGCCTCTACACCGGCCCGCTGGCGGCCGCGTTCCCGCAGCTGGGAGACATCACGTACTGGGTCGGCGGGGTCGTCGCGGCCGTCGCGTACTACCTCATCAAACGAGTCCGGGAGTCGAAGTGAAACGTGGTTTGGGCCCACTGTCCTACGGGGACGCGGTGCAGCCGTGGGGAAGGGGCGCCGCGGCAGGCGGGTTCGTGTTCCTCAGCGGGATCGACGGGGCGACCGACGACACCGGCGCGCCGGTCGACGGCATCGCCGAGCAGACGCGGATCACGTTGGACAGGGTCCGGCAGTTGCTGGCGGACGCGGGCGCCGAGCTCGCGGACATCGTGCAGCTGGACCAGTTCGTCGCCGATCCCGCCGAACGGGCCGAGTACATGAAAGCCCGCGACGAGTGGCTCGCGGAGCACGCGCCCGCGCTGCTCGACGAGCGTTCTTACGCCTCGCTGTTGATCTACCCGGTGCTGGCCACGCCGCAGATGCGGGTGGAGATCCGGGCCGTTGCCCACGCAGGGGAGAAGTCGTGATCACATCCCGCGAGTTCGCCGAACTGAGCGTCGCCGACATCGCCGGTGCGTGCGGCGAGTCGTCGATCGCGGTGGTGCCGGTCGGCGCGATCGAGCAGCACGGGCCGCACCTGCCGCTGGTCACCGACGCGCTCGTCGCCGAGGCGGCGGCGCGGGCGGCCGTGGCCGAGCGGGGCGAGGAGCTCGACCTGTGGTTGCTGCCGGCCCTGTCCTACGGCCGCAGCGTCGAGCACGTCTGGGCGGCGGGCACGCTTTCCCTGTCCACCACCACGTTCGCCGCGGTGCTCGACGACATCGGGCGGTCGGTGGCCGCGGCCGGCTTCCGGCGCATCGTGTTCGTCAACGGCCACGGCGGCAACATCTCGGAGATCCAGACCGCGCTGCGCGACATCCGGCACCGGCACGGGCTGCTCACCTTCGCCGCCAACACGTTCGTGCCGGTCGAGAAGGACGAGTCCTTCGCCGGGACCGAGCAGGGTCTCGGGATCCACGGCGGCGCGATGGAGACGTCGCTGATGCTGCACCTGCGGCCGGAGCTGGTGGACATGTCCGCCGCGAGGACGCGAGTGCCGAGCAGCATGAACGACAACCGGCACGTCCGGTTCGGCGGCAGCGTCGCCTTCGGTTGGCTCTCCGACGACTTCGGCCCGGACGGTTACCTCGGCGACCCGACGCGCGCGACGCCGGAGGCGGGCAAGCGCGGTTTCACGGCCCTCGTCGACGTGCTGGGCGACCAGCTGGCCGAGGTGTCCCGGTTCGACTTCGCCAACTACCAGTGAGGTGTTCGCCATGCAGGACAACGAGAAGCTCGTGCGCAACGGCTCCGCTCCGCTGATCGTCGGGCTGGGCGGCACTACTCGCGCTGGATCGAGCAGCGAGCGGGCGCTGCGGTTCGCGCTGACCGCCGCGCGGGAGCACGGCGCCGAGACGCTCCTGTTCGGGGCCGACGAGATCAACCTGCCCATGTACCAACCGGACTCGGGCGATCGGACCTCGCGGGCGGCCGACCTGGTGACGGCGTTGCGCCGCGCGGACGGGGTGATCATCGCCTCGCCCGGCTACCACGGCGCGCTGTCCGGCCTGGTGAAGAACGCCTTGGACTACGTCGAGGACCTCAGGGGCGACGACCGCCCGTACCTCGACGGCCGGGCGGTCGGCTGCATCTCGACGGCGGCGGGCTGGCAGGCCCCGGCGGCGACCCTGGGCCAGCTCCGCGCGATCGCCCACGCCCTCCGTGGCTGGCCGACGCCGCTGGGCGTGGCGATCAACTCCGCGCAGCCCTGCTTCGCGGAGGACGGCAACCCGACGTCGCCGTACGCCGATCAGCTGCGCACGATGGCCCACCAGGTCGTCGCCTTCGCCTGCCGCCCCGCACTGCCCCTCGCCGGCTAGGCGAGCGCGGGTCCGGCCAGACCCGTGACCACTTTGTGCCGCCATAGCAGCACAAAGTGCTCACGGGTAGCCGGCGGCAAAATCGGTCGCCGTGCTCCGCTGGGCTCTGGCAGGCTGACGACCATGGTCGACCTGCAGTTCTCCGATCGTCGGCTCGCGGCGCTCTACGACCTCTACTGCCCGACGGACGAACGTTCGGACTTCGGGTTCTACCTGCCCCTGGTGATGTCCGCGCGATCCGTGCTGGACGTGGGGTGCGGGACGGGCACGCTGCTGGGCATCGCGCGGGACGACGGCCATCAGGGACGGCTGTGCGGCCTGGATCCGGCCGCCGGGATGCTGGAGGTGGCGCGGGCGCGCTCGGACATCGAGTGGGTTCTCGCCGACCTGGCCGCGGCACCGGCCTGGGACCAGGAGTTCGACCTGGTGGTGATGACCGGCCACGCGTTCCAGGTGCTGCTCGGCGACGACGAGCTGCGCGTCGCTCTCACGACGATCGCGGCGGCACTCACCGACCACGGCGAGTTCGCGTTCGAAACCCGGAACCCGCTCGCGCGGGAATGGGAGGACTGGCACCTGCGGTACTCGGGCGGCGTGGTGGATCCGGCAGGCGTCGCGGTGCACTGCGAGTGCGAGGTGCTGCCGGTGGAAGGCGACCTCGTCACCGCCACGCACACCTACACCGGCCAAGGATGGGACGAACCGCTGCAGAGCCGGAGCACGCTGCGATTCCTCGGTCCGGAGGCGTTGTCGGCGTTCCTCGCCGACGCGGGCTTGTCGGTGGCCGAGCAGTTCGGGGACTGGGACCGCAGCCCGTTGCGCGACGACAGCCCGGAGATCATCACCGTCGCACGCCGCTGCTGACGAACCCGAGCTGTCGCGCGGAGCGCGGTCGGCCGTGGGCGCGCCTAGCCTGGTGGGGTGGCTTCGGCGTTGCAGGTGCTGAAGCGGCTGGTGCTGGGGCGTCCGGTGCGCAGCGACCGGCTGCGGGAGACGCTGCTGCCGAAACGGCTCGCGCTGCCGATCTTCGCCAGCGACCCGCTCTCGTCTGTCACCTATGCGACGCAGGAGATCTTGCTGATCCTGTCGCTCGGCGGCTTGGCGCTGCTGCACCTGACGCCGTGGGTGGCGCTGGCCGTCGTGGTGCTGCTCGCCGTCGTCGTCGCCTCGTACTGGCAGGTCGTGCATGCCTATCCCAGCGGCGGCGGGTCCTACGAGGTCGTGGCCCGCAACCTCGGCCGCGATCCGAGCCTGGTGGTGGCCGCCGCGCTGGTGGTCGACTACGTGATGACCGTGGCGGTGTCGGTCGCAGCCGGGGTGGACAACCTGGTGTCGGCGGTGCCCGCGCTGTACCCGCAGCGGGTGTGGATCGCCGTCGTCGCCGTGGTGCTGCTGATGGCGGTGAACCTGCGCGGAATCCGCGAGTCCGGCCGGGCGTTCGCCATGCCCACCTACCTGTTCGTCGCGGCGATCGGCCTGACCGTCGCAGTCGGTCTCGGGCAGGCCGCGGCGGGGCACCCGCCGGTCGCGGAGAGCGCCGGTTGGGGCATCCGGCCGGAGCAGGTCGACGTCACCGGACTGGCGCTGATCTTCCTGCTGCTGCGGGCCTTCTCCTCGGGATGCACGGCGCTGACCGGCGTGGAGGCGATCTCCAACGGGGTGCCCGCGTTCCGGCCGCCGAAGGACGTCAACGCCGGCCGCACCATGATCATCATGGGCACCTTGGCGATCGGCATGTTCAGCGGCGTGACCGCGCTGGCGATGATCTCCGGCGTGCGGGTCGCCAACCACCCGTGCGACCTCATCGGCTTCCCCGCGGACTGCAACAGCACGGGGCAGCGCACCGTCATCGCGCAGATCGCGGGCGCCGTGTTCGGGGTGAACAGCGCGCTGTTCTTCGTCGTGCAGGCCGGCGCGACGCTGATCCTGCTGCTCGCCGCGAACACCGCCTTCAACGGCTTCCCGATGCTCGGTTCGCTGCTCGCGCAGCGCCGGTACCTGCCGCGCCAGCTGCACACCCGCGGCGACCGGCTGGCGCACTCGAACGGCATCGTGGTGCTCGGGTTGGTCGCCATCGCGCTCATCGCGGCGTTCGAGGGCTCCGTGAGCGGGCTGATCCAGCTCTACATCATCGGGGTGTTCACGTCGTTCACGCTGAGCCAGGTGGGCATGGTGAAGCACTGGAACCACCTGCTCGCCACCGGCGACGCCGCGCACCGGGCGCGATACCACCGGTCCCGCCTGGTCAACGCGGTCGGCGCGGTGCTGACCGCGACGGTGCTGGTCGTCGTGCTCGTCACGAAGTTCACCCACGGCGCCTATCTCGTGGTGATCGCGATCCCGCTGCTGTACCTCCTGATGCGGGCGATCCACCGGCACTACCGCGACGTGCGGCGGGAACTCGAACCGGAGGTCGACGGCATGACCTTGCCCAGCAGGGTGCACGCGGTGGTGCTGGTGTCCACAGTGCACAAGCCGACGCTGCGGGCGCTGGCGTTCGCCCGCGCCAACCGGCCGGACACGCTGACCGCGCTCACCGTCAACGTCGACGAAGCGGACACGCAGCTGCTGCGCAGCGAGTGGGATCGGCACGGCATCGGCGTGCCGCTGAAGGTGGTGGAGTCGCCCTACCGCGAGATCACCCGGCCGGTCATCGATCACATCAAGCGGATCCGCCGGGCGGGCCCGCGCGACCTGGTGTGCGTGTACATCCCGGAGTACGTCGTCGGCCGCTGGTGGGAGAACCTGCTGCACAACCAGAGCTCGCTGCGGCTGAGCTGGCGGCTGCGGTTCGAGCCGGGAGTGATGGTGGTCAGCGTGCCGTGGCAGCTCGACTCCAGCCACCGCCGGGACGTCGACCGCATCCACCACGTCCCCGGCCACACCCGCCGCGGCATCACCCCACCCACCTGAGCCAAGGTGCCTTTTCGCGCGAAATCGCCCCGTCCGGCGCGGCGGCTCAGATGAGGGCGGCGAGGCGGCGGTAGGAGTCGAGGCGGTCGGCGGGGTCGTAGGCCGTGGTGGTCACCAGGAGCTCGTCGGCTCCTGTGCGGGCGGTCAGCTCCTTCAGCTCGACCGCGACCTCGTCCGCGGTGCCGAAGACGTGGCCCCGCAGCGCGCGCTCGAACTGGGTGCGCTCGCGCTCGGACATCTCGCGCGCCAGCACCTGCTCCGGCGGTTCCAGCGGCGGGAACTCGCCGCGGATGCGGGATTCGGCGGTCGCCCACGCCTCGGGCACGAGCAGCCGCCGGGCCTGCTCCGCGGTGTCGGCGACCGCGACGGACCGGGCGAGGACCACGTACGGCCGCGCCGCCCAGGCCGACGGGCGGAAGCGCTCGCGGTAGGCGTCGATGGTGTCGGTCATCCGGTCGTCGCCGTGGACCGCGGCGATCACCAGCGGCAGCCCGAACTCGGCGGCGGTGTCGGCCCCCGCCCCGGTGGCCAGCAGGAACACCGGCATCGACAGCTCCTCGGCCGCGACCGCGTGCACCCCGGGGAACCTGCCCGGCTGCCCGGACAGGTAGCCCAGCAGCTCGACGAGCTGCTCGCCGAACCGGTCGGCCGCGTCCTTGTCGCGCCCCAGCGCGCGCCGGATGCCGCTGGTGAAGCCCACCGAGCGCCCCAACCCGACGTCGACGCGGTCCGGGAACAGCGAGCCGAGCACGCCGAACTGCTCGGCCACCACCAGCGGCTGGTGGTTGGGCAGCATGACGCCGCCGGTGCCGACCCGGATGCGGGTGGTCGCGGCGGCGATGGCGGCGGCGAGCACGGTCGGCGCGGCGCCGGCGACGCCGGGCACGCTGTGGTGCTCGGCCACCCAGAACCGGTGGTAACCGAGGGCCTCGGCCTGCTGGGCGAAGCGAACCGTCTCCTGCAGGGCGTGCTGCGGACTCCGCCCCTGCATGGTGTGCGAGCGGTCCAGCACGGAAAGGCGCAAAGTCACACCCGTGCAAACCGCCCGGCGAGCCGCATGATTCCGGCTCCGGATGAGGCGGAGCCCACGCCGCGATTCCACGATGCGAAACCTCGTCGGCCTGGAGTTCCGCGACACGCCCACGGCTTACGGAGCGGCGTTTCCGCAGGAGGCCGCTACCCGCACCGGCACGCAGGGCGAGTTTGGAAACAGGCTCTCTAGCACCCCAAGATGCTCACGGTCCTGACCAGCGGAGACCGTCACGGCGCCCGGGGCATCAGCAGCCACAGGACCAGGTAGATCAGGAACTGCGGGCCGGGCAGGACGCAGGAGAGCACGAACACCAGCCGCACCAGGCCGACGCGCCAGCCGAAGCGGTTCGCGATCCCGGCGCACACCCCGGCGATCAGCGCCCCGTCGCGAGGACGTTCCAGAGCCGTCATGCGCCCAGCCTGCGGCGTCCGGCCGCATCGCGCACGCCGCGCCGACGTGGCACGTTGATCCCGTGGAGTTGGAGGAACTCGCCCGCGAGCTGTACGCGGCGGATCCGGCCGAGTTCATCCCGGCCCGCGACCGCCACGCGGCAGCGGCCGCCGAACGCGGCGACCGGGATCTCGCCGCGCAGCTCAAGAAGCTGCGCAAGCCCACCGCCGCGGCCTGGGCGGTGAACCTGCTCGCCAGCCGGGACCCCCGCAGCGTCACCGAGCTCCTGGAACTGGGCGAGAAGCTGCGGGCGGCGCAGCGCGAACTGCGCGGCGACGACCTGCGAGCCCTCGCAGCCGACCGCACCCGCCTCCTGCGCGAGACCACCGGCAGGGCCGCGGAACTCGCCGAACAGCACGGCCACCGGCTCACCGAGCCGACCCGGCAACAGGTCGAGCAGACCCTCACCGCGGCGCTGTCCGATCCCGAAGCAGGCCGCGCGGTCCGAGGCGGAACCCTCGCCAAAGCTCTGGAATACAGCGGATTCGGCCTCGACGAACTCGCCGTCGCCGCCATCCGCCGCACCGCCGCGCGCCCCAAACCGCAACGGGAACTTCGCGAGCTCCGCGAGCAGTTGCGGTACACCGACGAGCAACTGGGCGAAGCCACCGGCACGGAGGAGCGCGCCGAGAGCGCGGAGCGCGAAGCCGAGCAGCGCTGCGAGGAGCTGCGCGAGGCGCTGCAGCAGGCGGAAAGCGAGCTCCGCGAGCACCGCCGCAGCGCGAAGACGGCGCGCCAGCGCCGCGAGCGAGCGCAGCACGACCGCGACGCGGCAGCGGAGCGGCTGCGCCGCGCCGAGGCGCGGGAGCGCTGAGCCCGCGATATCCGCGTAGCGGATGGCGGGTATTTGAAAAGTGCGCTTCTCCCGGATGGGACGCCTGCTTAGGGTCTAGCCCCAGGAGCCGACGGACGATCCCGGAACGGCTCCGGTCTTTCGCGCACGTTGGCTCCAACTCCGACGAAGTCGTCGAGTCTCGGGGGAACCGGAATGAGTCCACCGCGGAGCATCCGCCGGATGCGCTTCGTACTGCTCGTCATGCTGCTGCTCATCGGCATCGTCAACTACGTCGACCGCAGCACGCTCGCCATCGCCAACCACAGCGTCCAGGACGAGTTCGGCATCGGCCCCACCGAAATGGGCTTGCTGCTCTCGGTCTTCTCGTGGGCTTACGCGTTCGCCCAGCTGCCCGCAGGCGGCCTGCTCGACCGGTTCGGGCCGCGCAAGGTGCTCGGCGGCGGGCTGCTGCTGTGGTCGATCGCCCAGGCATTCTGCGGGATCGCCGCCAACTTCAAGCAGATGCTGTTCGGCCGGTTGTTCCTCGGGCTGGGCGAGGCGCCCGCCTTCCCGGGCGGTGCCAAGGTGGTTTCCGACTGGTTCCCGCGCGAATCGCGGGGCACGCCGATCGGGCTGTTCAACACGGCCTCCACGCTCGCCCCGGCGCTCGCCCCGCCGCTGCTGACCTGGCTGATGCTCAGCTACGGCTGGCGCGCCATGTTCGTCGTCGCCGGGCTGGCCGGCGTCGTGCTCGCGCTGGTGTGGTTCGTCGTCTACCGGGACCGCAAGCAGCTCTCCGACGAGCCGCAACCTGCTGCGGAGCCGGTGTCGGTGCGGGAGTGGCTCGGGCTGCTGCGGCATCGCACCACGTGGGGCATGATCCTCGGCTTCTCCGGGGTGATCTACTCGATCTACCTGTACCTGACCTGGCTGCCCGCCTACCTGGAGAGCGAGCGCGGCCTGAGCGTGGCCGACACCGGGATCGCGCTGATCGTGCCCTACCTCGCCGGCACGCTCGGCATGCTCGCCGGCGGCGGCGTCGGTGATCTCCTGGTGCGGCGCGGGGTTCCCACCATGCTCGCGCGGAAGGTGCCGATCTGCGGCGGGTTGCTGATCGGCGGCCTGTGCACCATCCCCGTCGCGCTCACCCCGAGCACCGCGCTGGCGCTGGTGTCCATCTCCGCGTCCCAGTTCTTCATGAACTCCGCGAGCGCAGGGGCCTGGTCGCTGGCGACCACGGTGGGCAGCGAGCGCATCACCGCGTCGCTGGGCAGCCTGCAGAACTTCGGCGGCTACTTCGGCGGGGCGTTCGCGCCGCTGATCACCGGCATCATCGTGGACGAGACCGGTTCGTTCGTGCTCGCCCTGCTGGCCGCCAGCGGCATCGCGATCGCCGCCGCGCTCAGCTACGCGTTCCTGGTCCGCAAGCCCGTCGGGATCCCGGAGTCCGCCATGGCAACGCAATCCGGAAGGGACTGATCGCCGTTGTCCACCCTGCGAGCCGATGCATTCGCCGGGAAGTCGGTGCTCGTCGTCGGCGGCACCAGCGGCATCGGCGCGGCGGTCGCCAACGCCTTCGCCCGCCACGACGCCGAGGTCCGCGTCACCGGAGTGGGCGAGCCATCGCCGGAACTGGACACGACCATCGACGCGTTCGACTCCGACGTGACCAGCCCGGGCGGCATCAGGACCATTGTGGACGGTCTGGTCCGGCTGGACGTGCTGGTGAACTGCGCGGGAATCATCCGCCGTGGCGCGGAATTGGAGCCGGAGGCGTTCGCGCGGGTCGTCGACGTCAACCTCACCGGCACCATGCGGGCCTGCGCGGCGGCCCGCGCGCTGCTCGCCCGTTCCGGCGGCTGCATCGTCAACACCGCTTCGATGCTCAGCTTCTTCGGCGGCGCGCAGGTGCCCGGCTACTCGGCCAGCAAGGGCGGCGTGGTGCAGCTGACCAAATCGCTGGCGGCAGGCTACGCGGCCGACCGCATCCGGGTCAACGCGGTGGCGCCGGGCTGGATCCGCACCGCGCTGACTGGAGAACTGCAATCCGATCCCGAAGCCGATGCGCGCATCCTCGCCCGGACCCCGCTGGGCCGCTGGGGAACCCCGCAGGACGTGGCGCGCGCGGTGCTCTTCCTCGCCTCCGCGGAGGCGGAATTCATCACCGGGACGGTCCTCCCGGTCGACGGCGGCTACCTGGCCGTCTGAAAGCTCTCGTCGAACTCGTCTTGCCTGGCGCTCGGCTGCGTCGCTTGAACAAGAACCCGAAACCAGTTAGGAGTGAACGAAATGTCATCCGACTTCCAGGTGCTGCCGTCGCCGGCGATCCCGCCCGAGGTCGCGATCGCGGCGGTGCCCGAGGACGACCGGGTGTGGGTGCCGCAGGCGCCGGACGTCTGGTTCCGGCCGCTGATGTTCAACACCGTCGTCGGCCAGTGGTGCAACCTGTTGTGGGTGACCAAGTCCGGCATCGTGTCCCGGCACCGCCACCCCGGCGCGGTGCGCGGCTACGTGATCAAGGGCAAGTGGCACTACCACGAACACCCGTGGACGGCCGAGACCGGGCACTACGTGTACGAACCGCCCGGCGAGATCCACACCCTCGCGGTCCCCGCCGATTGCGACGAAATGGTCACGTTCTTCAACATCACCGGTGCGATGATCTACCTTGACGAGGCCGGTCACCAGGTGGGCTACGAAGACGTGTTCACCAAGATCGAAATGTGCCGCGAGCACTACGAGAAGGTCGGACTCGGCGGCGATTTCGTCGACCAGTTCGTGCGTTGACCCGCCGCCGGGCCGACCGGTGGCGGCGGCCCGGCGCCTCGGTGATCGGCAGCTGTGCTGAACCGGCGAGCCACGAACGAAGGTGTCCAGATGGCCGACGCGAGCATCCCCGATCCAGCCGGAGCCTTTCCCGACAAGCACATCCCGCGCCCCCAGGTCCGCGATCTCCCCGAACCTCCCGGCAAGCAGTGGCGCCTCATCGGACCGGGCATCGTCGCCGCCGGGGTCGGCCTGGCCAGCGGCGAGTTCATCCTCTTCCCGTACATCACCTCGCAGGTCGGCCTGACGTTCGTCTGGGCGGCCGTGCTGGGCCTGGTGACGCAGTACTTCCTGAACATGGAGATCGAGCGCTACACCCTGGCCACCGGGGAGACCGCGGTCACCGGTTTCAGCCGGTTGTGGAAGCACTGGGGCCTGGTGTTCGCGATCATGGCCTACTTCGCGAACCTCTGGCCGGCGTGGGCGACCAGCTCGGCGACCCTGGTCAGCTACGTCGTCGGCGGCAACGTCGCGGTGATCTCCGTGGTGATACTCGTGATCGTGGCGCTGATCCTGACCCTGGCGCCGGCGGTCTACACCGCACTGGAACGCGCGCAGATGCTCAAGGTCGCGGCGATCCTGCTGCTCATCGTGATCGGCTCGCTGTTCGTCCTCGGCGCCAACACCTGGGCGGCGCTGCCCAGCGTGGTCACGCAGCCGCGATTCCCCGCGGCGGAACTGGGTTTCGCCGTGCTGATGGGCGCCCTCGCCTTCGCGGGCGCGGGCGGCGGCCAGAACCTGGTGCAGAGCAACTGGATCCGGGACAAGGGGTTCGGGATGGGCCGCTACGTCCCGAAGATCGTCTCGCCGCTGACCGGCGAGACGGAGGCGCGCGGCCAGGCCGGGTTCATCTTCCCGGCCACCGAGGAGAACCTGGCCCGCTGGCGGGTGTGGTGGCGGTTCGCCAACAAGGAGCAGCTGCTCACCTTCGTCGCCATCACCTTCCTGTCCATCATGTTCATGTCGTTGCTGGCCTACGCCACCGTCTTCGGCGGCGACGTGTCCAACGACGTGTCGTTCCTGCGCGCCGAGGGCGAGCAGATGATGGCCACGGCCGGCGGCTGGTTCGGCTACTTCTTCTGGATCGTGGGTGCCTTCTCGCTGTTCGCGGCGGCGCTGGGCATCGTCGACTACACCAGCAGGCTGGCCGCCGACGTGCTGAAGACGACGTACTTCCCGAACGCCTCCGAGAGCAAGATCTACGCCTGGCTGGTGTGGGGCCTGGTGCTGATCGGCGCACTGGTCGTGGCGGCGGGCCTGGGCCAGCCGCTGCTGCTCGCCACCATCGCGGCCTGCGTCGGCGGGGTCATGATGTTCGTCTACTCAGGACTGCTGATCGCCATCAACCGCAAGATGCTGCCCGCCGCGATCCGCGTCCGCGGCTACCGGCTGGCCGCGCTGATCTGGTCCATCCTGCTGTTCGGCGTGCTCGCGGTGCTGACCGTGAACCAGCAGCTGGACAAGTTGTTCGGCTGAGCGGCATGAACGCACGACGGGACGCGAGGTGGTGGCGGTGAAGCCCGGCGAAGCCTACCGCTACCGCCTCGACTGGTTCGTCAGCTTCGTGTCCGTGGTGGAGCACGGCGGGTTCTCCGCCGCGGCGCAGGCGTTGTTCCGGTCGCAGTCCCGGATCAGCACGCACGTCTCGGAGCTGGAGCGGTCGTTGGGCGTGCAGCTCTTCGACCGCTCGCACCACCCCGTGGCGCTGACCGCCGAGGGCCGCGCGCTGCTCCCGCACGCGCGGGGCATCCTGCAGCACCTTCGGGCCGCCAGCGAGGAGGCCGGGCGCGCCGCCCACCGGGTGCGCGGCCGCGTCCGGCTCGGCGCCTATCCCAGCGCTGCGGCGCATCTGTTCCCGTTCCTCTTCGAGCGCAGCGCGGCGCAGTTCCCGGGCATCGAGCTGGAGCCGTGGGAGGGCGCGACGCTGGAGCTGGAGGCCGCGCTGATCGCCGGCGACATCGACCTGGCGGTCCGGCCGGTGCTGCCGGTGGCGTCCGGCGACGCGCTGACCTTCCAGCCGCTGTGGCGGGAGCCGCTGGTGGCGGTGGTGGCCGCCGGCGAGGACCGGCCCGCCGGGCCGCTGCGGCTGGCGGACCTGGCGGCGAGGCCGCTGATCACGATCGGCGAGAACACCGACCGCGAGAACGGCCACTTCGAGTCGAGCCTGGCGTTCGAGCAGGCGGGCCTGGTGCCGGACGTCGTCTTCCGCACGAACCAGCCCCAGACCCTGATCGCCCTGGTGCGGCGGGGGATCGCGGTGGGCGTGACGAACGCGCTGGCGATGGTCATGGCGAACACCTCGGGAGTCAGCCTGATCCCGATCAGCGACGTGCCGCAGGGGAGGGAGGTGGCCCTGTGGTGGCGGAAGGACGCAACCCCGACGGAAGCCCGCGAAGCGATCCGGGCCCTGGTGGCGGAGGCCCCGCTCCCGGACTTCACCCACCTCGGCACCTGACGGTCAGCGCGATCCGGTCTCGGCGGCGAAACCGTGCAGGAGGGCCCCGGTGGTGTCCGGGTCCTCGAACATGGGTGTGTGGCCGACACCGTCGAGGATCTCGATCCGGGCGTGGGGGATTCGGCGGTAGTCCTGTGCGGACGACGGCTGCCACCGCCGGTCCTGGGCGCCGAAGATCACCAGGGTCGGCAGGCCGAGGCCGGCGAGCCGGTCGGGGACGGGCCGTTCCGCCAGGAACGCGTCGACCGCCTCGTCGGTCGCGGTGAGGCCGCGGTAGGTCATGCCCCGGACGTCGGCGACGAGCTGCTCGGGGATCCGCACCTCGCGGGTGAACGCGGTGCTCATCGCGCCGCGGAGCGCGCCGTCGGTGCGCAGCCGCCAGATCAGTTCCCCCACCACCGGCGTGGTCATCAGGTCGGCGACGAAGCTGTCGCCGAGGAACGCGTCCGCCCGCGGACCGGTGTCGACCAGCGCGACCGCCGCCACCAGGTCGCGGCGCTGCTCGGCCAGCGAGGTGGCGACGGCGCCGCCGGTGGAATGCCCGACGACGGTCGCACGGCGCACCCCGAGCCGATCGAGCACCGCCCCCACCCGGCCCGCTTGCTCCGCGATGCCGTAGCCATCGGTCGGCTTGGCCGATCCACCGTGCCCGAGCAGGTCCACCCGCACCACGTGCAGGTCCCGCAATGCCGGCAGCACCGGCTCCCACCACGCCGCCGATCCGGCCAGACCGTGCAGGAGCACCACCGCGGGCGCGCCGGGCGGCCCTTCCTGCATGACGCGGATGTCCCCGCCGGGAACGCGCACGATCTGCTCGCCGGAGGCTTCTGCTGTCTCCGTGCGCACTGACACCGTGTTCCACGCCAGCAGGACGGCCAGCCCGCCGGCGGCCAGCAACGTGATCCGCCGCCGTCGGCTCCACGACCGCCGGCCGCCTGGCGTCGCGTCCGCGCGGCTGTGGTGCGGGATGGTCGTCTCGTCCATGGCCCCTCCGTTCGTTGTTCCGGGGCCACCCTTCCGGCGTCCGGCACGACGGGTATTGGAGAAATGTCATCACCGTGGTCCCGCCGCCAAGCCGGGGCTTGAGGAATCGAGCACCTCCGCCAGCTCCGGAGTGGTGAGTACCGCGCGGCCGCCTCAGCCAGGTCACCCGCATCCAGTGCCCGTTTGCCCTCCGATAGCGCGAACTTGACGCATGCCGATATGGGCATATTATGGCGGCCATGGCACGCGCAGCGACGACGTCGGACGTCTTCAACGCGATCGCCGAGCCGCAGCGCCGGGACATCCTGGCGCTGCTGCAGGCGGGTGAGCGGCCGGTGACCGACCTGGCCCAGGAGCTGGGGATGAGCCAGCCGCGGGCGTCCAAACACCTGCGGGTACTCCGGGAGGTCGGGCTGGTGCGGGACCGCCAGGTAGGCAAGCAGCGCTTCTACGGCCTTGACGCCCGCGGGCTGCGGCCGGTCCACGAGTGGACCGGCGGATTCGAGCGGTTCTGGAACGAGAGCTTCGACCGGCTGGACGCATACGTGCAGGACCTGAAGCAGGCAAGGCAGGAGGAGTAGCTGATGAGCGCGACGGGACGAGGAGCGCCGGCGCAGTCGACGTCGGCCGACCGCGAGATCGTCATCTCCCGGGTCATCGATGCCCCACGAGAGCTGGTGTTCGAGGCGTTCACCGAGGTCCGGCACCTGTCGCGGTGGTGGGGACCGGAGGGGTTCACCACCACCACGCAGTCGTTCGAGTTCCGGGTCGGCGGGGAGTGGGACTTCGTGATGCACGGACCGGACGGGACGGACTACACCGAGTGGATCTCCTGGACCGAGATCGCCCCGCCGGAGCGGATCGCGATGCTCCACGGTGAGTCCCGCTGCGACCCGAACGCCTTCGAGTCGCTCCTGACGTTCGAGCCCGACGGTGCGGGGACCCGGATCGAGATGCGCACGGTGTTCCCCACCAAGGAACTGCGCGACGAGGCGGTCGGGAAGTACCACGCGATCGAGGGCGGCCGGCAGACCCTGAGCAACCTGGCTGCCTACGTCACCGAGATCGTTCGAAAGGGAGCGGAGCGTTGATGGCCGGGAAGGTGTTCTTCAGCGTGTCGATGTCGCTGGATGGGTTCATCGCGCCTGAGTCCCTTGAGGACTTGATGGGGCAGCAGTGGATGGAACTGCAGCAGTGGATCTTCCCGCAGCGGTTCTTCCGGGAGAACCTGAAGCTCGGCGAGGGCGGCGAGGAAGGGCGCGACAACGGCATCGTGCGGGAGACGTTCGAGCGCACCGGCGCGAGCGTCATGGGCAAGCGCATGTTCGACGCCGGTGAGCAGGCGTGGCCGGAGGAGGCGCCGTTCCACACGCCGGTCTTCGTCGTGACGCACGAGAAGCGCGACCCCTGGGAGCGGCCGGGCGGGACCACCTTCCACTTCGTCAACGACGGCATCGAGTCTGCGCTCGACCAGGCCCGCGAGGCCGCCGGCGACCGCGACGTCCGCATCGCGGGCGGCGGCGCGACGATCCTGGAGTACGTGAACGCCGGCCTGATCGACGAGTTCTCGATCGCGCTCTCACCCGTGCTGTTCGGCTCCGGAATCCGTCTGTTCGAGGGCGTGGACGCGGGCCGCGTGGCCCTAGAACCGGTCCGCGCGGAGCCCTCCCCGAGGGTGACGCACCTGACCTACGCCGTACGGGGGCGGTAGGCGCACGGCGAGTTCGTCAGCGTCGAGGGACCAGGGCGTGGTGCCCATCAGTGCGCCCACCGGTCTACGGCAGTCGGGATCATGCCGACGTAAACCACCTCGGCGGGGCACGGGTTGAGCGCGGCGGCAGCGCGAATCATGCGGGCGGCATCGCCAGGAACGCTCGCATGTCGTCGGTCCTGCCACTCTCGGCGTACTCCGTCGGACAGCTCGTTGCTACCCAACTCGCCCAAGATCCGGGTGACCTGGCATAGGTCCGTCTCGACCGCACCCAGCGCCTCGCGCAACCGCTGTAATAGTTGATGTTCCTCATGCCTGAGCCGCTCGTACAGTTGACGCGTGCGATCAGTTCGCCGGACGGCAGATTCCACCGCTGACTGGGAGATCGCGCGACCGTCGCGGGCAACCGCGCTGCCCGGGGTCGACATGGCGGGATTCCGCATTCGCGGTCCCGCCGAACTGCGTGCCATCCCCCACCCGGCCGTCACCGTGGCCGTCGAGTTCGGCGACCGCCCGTTCGACATCCACGGCGCGACCGGCCGACTGCGGTTGGAGAGCCTGGCCGCCGGGCTGGCCTTCCGCGCGTTCCAGGTGCGGGCCGAGGGCGTCGCGTGCATCCAGATCCGCCTTTCCCCGCTGGCCGCTTACTCCGTGCTCGGGCTCCCGCTCGCGGAGTTGCGCGGGAGCGTTGTCGCGCTCGATGACCTGTGGGGCCGCGACACACCGCGCCTGCGGGAGCGGCTGCACCAGGCGCGGACCTGGCGGGAGCGCTTCGCGCTGATCGACGCGGAGCTGTCCGGCCGGCTCCACGCGGGCCGGGTGGTCGAGCCCGAGGTGGCCTGGGCATGGCGTCAGATCGTCGCCGGTCACGGCCGCGCCCGGGTGCGCGACCTCGCGGCCCGGACCGGCTGGAGCCGGCAGCGCCTGTGGTCGCGCTTCGGCTCGCAGATCGGCCTGACCCCCAAACGCGCCGGCATGCTGGTCCGCTTCGACCACGCCATCCACCGCCTGGTCAGCGGGCATGCCCCGGCGCAGGTGGCGGCGGACGGCGGCTATGCCGACCAGTCCCACCTCCACCACGACGTCCGCGCGTTCACCGGGACGACCCCCACCGCCGCTGCGAACGAGCCGTGGCTGGCCGCCGACGACACGGCCTGGCCTGCCCACGGCCTGACCCGCCGACGCCGGTCGTGAGCGGTAATGGCCGCTGGAGCGACCTGTCCTCGCTCAGGACCTCGTGAACATGTGCGGCTGACGAAGATCGGCTTCACCCGGAGGCTTCGGTTTGGGTCTTCTGGCGAAGTCTCTCATAGGGGGTTTGGCCGTCGAGTCCACCGT
>NZ_JBWKKU010000083.1:0-36002 GCF_056431445.1 Saccharopolyspora sp. NPDC045941 | reverse complement strand
CTGCTCCAAAGCGTCTTACTGTGCTGGACCGGCGTTTGCCCCACATGCCAAAGAAAACTCCCCAAACGAAGACAAACTTAACGAAGTACTACTAGGTCTCTGTCCGGCATCCCCATGCGGAAGTGCGGGTAGCCTTGCTGCGTGGCCGCGATGGCGGGCGCTGCCCACGATCTTCGCGTCGGCCCTTCGCAGCTAGCGCGCCTGGGCGAAGCCGACCTCGTTGCTCGAACGTCCCGTGTGGACATCCGGTTGCTCTCGGCGGGCGGACGTCAGTTGTAGCCCAGGATCAGGTGGCTCTCTTCGTGGTCGTAGAACGTCGCTTCGGGGTTCTCCTGGCGCGGCGCCGGCTCCGGCTTGGTGTCGGTCGCACCGCCAGCCGAGCCAGGGTTCGTCGCGGTGTCTGCATGGGACTGCTGGGGCATCGTATTGACCTTCCTCTCAGTTCGCGGAAATGGTGACGTTCTCGACGGGACGGGACGCCCATTGCGCGAGGTCGACCACGAGGTCGTCGTCGAACAATGCGCAGGTGCGGTCGCGCAGGGTGAAGACGCTCAGCGGTTTCAGGCCGAGCAGCCTTGCCGCGACGAACGGGCCTGCGATGCGGGTGACGTCGCAGACCGCGCCGATGCGGAACAGCGACTTGGATTCGGCTGTGACGTCGTCCCCTCCGGCGCGCAGCACGATTCGCAGCCGAGGTGCGACGGCTCGGGCCGTGACCGCGACGGCGATGTTCTCCAGGCCGTCGGACGAAACCGTCGCCAGTGCCCTGGCTCTTGGCAAGGCGAGTCGTTGCAGCAAGAAGCGGTCGCCGCCCCGGCCCAGGACCACGGGGATGCCGAGCTCGCGGGCCAGCGGCAGGCACGGTGCGTGGCGGTCTCGTTCGACGGCCACGACGGGGATTCCCATCGCTTGCAGTTCGCAGCACAGCCGCAGTGCGACCTGCCCGAGGCCGACGACCACGACGTGGTTGCGGCGTGGCACCGCGCGGGAGCCGACGATGCCGGTGAGTCGTCGCGACATGAGCCGGTCCACGAAGCCCGCGGTGAACATCGCGGCGAATGCGAGCACGGCGAGCATGGATGCCGCGGAGAGCAGCTTGTACCAGTCCGGGGCGTGCTCGATGGCGGGGGAGGAGCCGACGGTGGTCAGGGTGCGGGTGGCTTGCCAGATCGCGTCGGCCCAGTGCTCGTGCAGGACGGTCCAGGCCAGGGTGCTGTCGAGGGCGAGCACGAGGAGCAGGCCGGCGAATCCGGTGAGCATCGCTCGTGATGAGGTCTCCACGGGCCGGAATTGGCTGCGGAGCAGGTGGAATCGGCTTCGCCACGGGGTGGGCCGATGCGGCGTCCGGCTGACCCGGGTCCCGTCGGCGGTGTGCTCGACGGCCAGGAGCTGGTCGCCCGAGCGTTGGAGGCTGGCGAGGTTCGGTGTGACGCAGGTGCCCAGCAGCGCCGGCACGATCGCGTCCGTCATTCCGAGCACGGTGCAGTTCGGGACGGTGCGGGTGAGTTCGTCCGCGACCGTGCGGTCGAAGATCGTGACGACCAGCCGTACTCCGGGTGCGAGATGCTCTACGAGCAGTGCGTAGCGCAACGCCACGATGTCGTTGCGGGACACCACAGCCACGCCCTCGACGGAGTCCGGTAGTCGGTGTCGCAGCTCATCGTCGTCCGGCCGGTGCAGGCGGTCGACGTGGTTCCCCCAGCGCTGGGCGTGGTCGGCCACCGACCGGCCCAGGTCCTCGTCGTCGCCGATGACGAGGAGGGTGCGGCCTGTCGGCGGCGCTACCTCGTGCTCGGGCGGCGGGCCTGCGTGGTTGACCATCGATCCGTTCACCGTTCCGTCGGCGCGAGCTTGGGAAGATGTTCCGGAAGATTAGAGTTTCGCCGGCCACGAGAAGCTTGTTCGATCGGCTACTGTTGTCCGCACCCGGCTGTCCGGTCGAACAAGCCCCCGCGGCGCGACGACCCGCCGTCAGGTCCCGTCGGACAGGTGGGCGCTGATCGCCTCGAACATCCGCAGCGACGCGAGGTGCTTCCAGCGTTCCAGCGGCGCAGGCCAGCTGGAGAGCTTGACGCCCACCACGTCGTTCGCGCGGTCGAGGTAGACGAGTTGGCCGTGGATGCCCAGGCACAACGCCACGTCGCCGCCCGCCCTGGGGAACCAGAACTTGCTGCGGTACGCCCCGCCCGGCAGCCCGTGCGCATCGGCGGACGCGGCGAAGGCCTCCGCCGCGTCCGGTGCGCCGGTGAAGATGTCCGCCACCCACTGCGCGGGCACCACCTGCTCACCGGCGAGCGAGGTGCCGTCCGCCAGGATCATCGCGCCGAAGCGGGCGAAGTCGCCGAGCGTGGCGCAGATTCCGCCGTCGAACAGCCCGGTGCCCTCGGAGTCCACGGCGATGAAGGCGCAGCGCCTGCGTGATCGAACTGCTCCGCGAGCAGATCAGCGACCGGATGGATCCGGTGCCGCTCGATGCGCACCCCTGGGACGTCGCGATGCGATGTGGCACGGGTTTTCCGCGCCGCGGTCGGCTAATCGTCCAGTGTGGACGTCTTGGCTGATGAGCCACGCCGAGCTTGCCGACCGTCGACAGTGGCCGATCCGCGCGATTTCGCCCGCCCGCCGGTTCAGGACGCGTGGTCCGGATCTGCTCCGGGCAGGTCGTCGCCTGCGAGTCCGGCGACGAGTCGCTCGTACACGGCGCCGGCTCGCTCGTCGAGCTCGTCGGGCTCGACGCCGAGTTCGCGGGCGATCGTCTCGCGGAAGATGCAGTAGCCCAGGTAGGTGGCCGCGGTCATCGCGTGCAGGACGTCGGCGTCGGCATCCGGCGGCAGCGCGCCGGTCGCGCGGTCGCGGTCGAGCGCCTGCCGGGTGCGTTCCAGCGCGGGGAAGAGCACGAGCTGGTCGTCGCCCTCCAGGGCGAGGAGGGCCTCCAGCTTGGGCAGGTCGGGCTGCTGGAGCGCCGAATTCCACATCGCCGTGCGCCGCTGCGCGAACGGCTGCTCCCAATGCGTGTCGCGGTCGAGCGTCGACTGCTGGAGGAGGCGGGTGATCGCCGCCCGCAGCAGTGCGTGGCGGGAGCCGAAGTACTGGTAGATCTGCCCGTGGTTCACCCCCGCCTCCGTGGCGACGTCCCGCAGCGCGACCCCTTCGAGGAGCCCGTCGCGCCGCATGATCCGCAGTGCGGCGTCGAGCAGGTCGGACTCGGTCTCCTCGCGCGAGCGACGCCGTCGGCGGGGCTTCGCCGCGGTGGCCTCGTCGGACATCGCGCCTCCCGGTCTCTTGACTGCCTTGCCCAGCACATCCTACTGTTCCGTTAATAACGAATCGTTAATAACTAACCGTTAATAAAGAGATGCTCGCAGGAGGTGGATTGTGTCGGAGGATCGCCTGCCGCTCGAAGGCATCCGCGTGCTGGACCTCGCGACCGTGCTCGCCGCGCCGGTCACGGCGACGATGCTGGGGGACTTCGGGGCCGAGGTCGTCAAGGTCGAGGAACCCGGCCGCGGCGACTTCACCCGGGACGGGCCGGGCTCGTCGGCCACCGGGCGCCGCTCGCTGCAGTGGATCCAGGAGGGGCGCAACAAGAAGTCCGTGACGATCGACCTGCGGACCGCGCGCGGCCAGGAGCTGATGCGCGACCTGGTGCCGCACTTCGACGTGGTCGTCATGAACTTCCGCCCGCCCACCGCGGAGAAGTGGGGACTGAGCCCGGAGCGCCTCCAGGAGATCAATCCGCGGGCGGTGCTGGTCCTGGTCACCGGTTACGGGATGTCGGGACCGTTCCGCGACCGGGGCGCCTTCGACCGCATCGCCAGCGCGTACTCCGGGCTCACCTACGTCAGCGGCGAACCCGACGGGGACCCGACCCGCACCGGGTACGCCGTGATCGACTACATGGCCGCCTACCTCGCGGCGTTCGCGACCGTCACGGCGCTGTACGAGCGGGACCGCAACGGCGGCACGGGGCAGGTCGTGGATCTGGGCCTGTACGAAGCGGGATTCCGCGCCGCCGAGAATTCGCTGCTGACCTACGCCGCGCTCGGGAAGGTCCGGGAGCGGCACGGAAACCGGAACCTCCAGGTCGTCCCGGCCAGCGACTTCGACACCGCCGACGGACGGCGGATCTCGGTGCACGCCGGCACCGACGCGCTGTTCCGCAAGCTGGCGACCGTCCTGGAAATGCCGGAGCTCGCGGCGGATCCGAGGTACGCGACCCGCGACGCCCGCGTCGATCACCAGGATGAGCTGTACGCCGCGATCGCGGCGTGGGCGGGCAGGTTCCCCGCCGATGACGCCGTCCGGATCCTCAACGACGCCGGGGTGCCGGCCTCGCCGATCATGAGCGTCGCCGACATCGCCGCCGACCCGCACTACCGGGAGCGCGGGACGATCACCACCGTCGTGGACGACGACTGGGGCGAGCTGCCGATGGTCGCCCCGCTGCCGCGGCTCAGCAGGACCCCCGGGCGGATCAGGTCGCTGGGGCCGCGCCTGGGGGAGCACACCGACTCGGTGCTGACCGATCTGCTCGATCTAGACCAGCACGCCGTGGCCGCCCTGCACGCCGACGGCGTCATCTGACCTCCGCAACGACGCAGAAGGACATGGCACCGAATGACCCCATCGCTGCTCTCGATCGTGGTGCTCGCCCTGCTGTTCCTCGGCGCCTTCGTGCCGCGCTTCAGCCTGGCCCTCGCGGCCCTCCCCGCCACCTTCCTGGTCGCGGCCATCGCCGGTGTCGGCATCGACGAGCTGTTCGGCTTCTTCCCGGTCGACTTCGTCGTCCTGATCGTCGGGATCTCCGCGCTGTTCGTGGTCGTCCAGACGACCGGCACCACGGACTGGCTCCTGTCCCGCGCATTGCGACCGATCGGGCACCGAACGGCCTTGATCCCGCTGTTGCTATTCGTCGTCGCGGCGCTCATCACCGCGATCGGAACACTGCCCGCCGCGGTCATCGCGATCATGGCGCCGATCACGCTCGGCCTCGCGGCCAAGCGCGGGCTGCCGCCGATGCTGCTCTGCCTGACCATGCTCAACGGCGTGATGTGCGGGCTGTTCTCGCCGATCGCGGTGTTCGGCGCGACCATCCCGCGGCTCATGTCGAAGGCCGGCATCGAGCTGCCTTCCAGCGCCGCGCCGGTGTTCTTCTTTTCCGCGCTCGGCACCGGTTTCTCGCTGTGCCTCGCCGCGATGGTCGTGGGAAGGCGCTCGATCCGAGCGGCGGGAAGCGCCGCACCGGAACTTTCGACCGTTCCCGCCGCACCGGGGCGTGCGGCAACCGATTCCGCGGCGGGCACCGCCGTGCTGACCGAACCCGAGCGCGTCGTCGCGGTGGCGCAGCCGTCCGCGCCCGGCCGGCTCGCCCTGTGGAGCTGCATCACCGCGCTGGTCGTGCTCGTCGTCGGCGGCGTGGTGTTCGCGGTGAACCTGGGATTGCTCGGCCTGACCCTCGCGTTCGCCCTCCAGCTCCTGCTGCGCCTCGAACCGGCATCGATCATCCGCCGACTGCCCTGGGAGATCATCCTCCTGATCGCCGGCCTGCTGACCTACGTCGGGCTCATGGAGCACCTCGGCGCCTTCGACCAGATCACCGCCGCGCTGAACATCGCGGGCTCTCCGATGCTTTCCCTGCTCGTCGTCTGCTTCATCGCCGGTTTGACGTCCTTCTTCGCCTCATCGATCGCCGTCATCGCGACGGCCGTTCCGCTCATCGCGCCGCTCGTGACCGCCGGCGTGTCGCCGGTGGCGGCGATCGTCGCCACCGCACTCTCCGCAGTGCTCGTCGACGTCAACCCCCTCGGCATCACGGGCGCGCTCCTGCTCGGATCCGCCGAGCCCGAACACCGCACCCGCCTCTTCCGGCACCTGATGACCTACGGGCTGTGTTCGATCGTCCTCGGGCCACTGCTCGCCTGGTCCACCTTCGGATGGGCCCTCTGACCGGCCTCGGGGAACCTCGTGAGGCCTGTTCGGGCATCTGCCGTGGGACTGGTTGTGCCCTCGCGGTCATTCCTGCCGCGGGACTGCGCCGGCAGGCTCGGGCGGGGATCGAGATGCGAGGAGAGCGTCATGCGCGCGCAAGACCAGGTTCCTGACAAGGCTGGTTCACCGCTGGACCGAGGGCACGCCGCAGGCGCTCCACGGCGAACCGATGAGGGTGCCTGAGGTACTCCGCGGCATGAAGGCCGCAGAGGTGCGACCCACCCACTGGGAAGGGGAGCCCGGTTCGGACGCCGACGCCATCGCCCACCTCGGCGGCTGGTTCGTCGGGGAGATCAAGAAGGTCGAGCCGAAGTGGTACCGGGGCAAGGCCGGGAACTGGTCCGGGGCCGAGCTCGAGGACGGCGCTCACGACTTCAGCGCCTCGTACTACTACTGGGCGGATTTCAACCTCTTCTACGGTCCCAGTAGGGACATCCGCGGCGACGACCCGGAGGGGATCGCCGCGCAGTACCAGGAAATGAAGGACTTGAACGACCTGATCGCGGGAATGGTCAAGAACGAGGTCGGGGACGAGAAGAAGATCCAGGCCGTCATCAGCAGGTTCCAGATGCTCGCGCAGCAGCGCAAGACGAGAACCCCCGACGACCCGAGCAAGTGGGCGATGAACGGCGGCAGGTGGGTCCGCCGATCGGCGAAGGGCCGCTGGGCCTCGTAGCCGATCAGCCGGCCGTGTCCCGGGCGGTCTTCAGCTCCGCGACCCCCGGTCCGTCGAGGTCTGCCAGCGCCGCTCGCCGCCCGGAGATCGCCAGGAGCAGGGAAAGCGCGGTTCCGGTCGCTTCCGGGCCGTTTCCGATCGACACGTCGGCGTCCGTCGCCGTCAGGCGGATGCGGGACGTCAGCTCCTTGGCCCCGCCGAAGGACGCCGGGGTGCGGGCCTGCAGGCGGAGCGACCGGACCACGGCCTCCGGCCGGTAGCGGCGGGTTAGGCCCAAGGGGCGGCGGATGTCCTCGCCGTGGACGACCTCCTCCACGAGCCGGCTGTCGAGCGGCGCCGGCGGGGTCGACGTCCGCGACGCCACCTGGCGAAGCCGCTCCAGCGTCTCCTGCGGCGTGGCGCCGCGCTCGCGCTCCACGCCGCGTGCGTTCTGGCGGTCGAAGTCGAACCGCGCCCGGACGAGGCCGGCCACGAACCCGAGGCGCGTCGTCCGCGCCGAGTCGACCAGGTGGGCCACCACGTCGTGCACCGTCCACCCCTCGCAGAGCGAGGGCTCCGACCACTGCCGTCCATCGAGGTGCGCGAGGTCGTCGAGCAGCGCGGCACGCTCCGCGTGCACCACCGCCCAGATGTCGTCCTGCACGGCTTCTCCTTCGTTCGAGCGCGTTGTCCGCCAGGTGTGACTCCCGGCACGGCGCGGAATCGTCGCTCGGTGAGCGGGGTCACCGCGACATCTCAGGCCCTGGAGGGCGTGGCGCACCTCCGGCTCCTGCTCGGTAGCGTGTGGTGGCCCGCGATTCATCTACCTGTGAGGACGCAGCAGTGCCAGACCACGACAGCTCGATGGTGCGCCTGCGCGGGGTGCGGGTGCACAACCTGCGCGGGGTCGACGTCGACTTCCCGCGCGACGCGCTGGTCGCCGTCACCGGCGTCTCTGGGTCGGGCAAGTCGTCGCTGGCGTTCGGCACCGTCTACGCCGAGGCGCAGGCGCGGTACCTGGAGTCGGTCGCGCCGTACGCGCGGCGGCTCATCGACCAGGCCGGCACGCCCGATGCCCGCGAGATCACGGGATTGCCGCCGGCCGTCGCGTTCCAGCAGGCCCGCGGTGTCGCCCAGGCCCGTTCCACGGTGGGCACCGTGACCGTGCTGTCGAATTCCCTGCGGTTGCTGTTCTCCCGCGCCGGCACCTATCCCGCCGGAGCCGAGCGGCTGGACTCGGACGCCTTCTCGCCGAACACGCCGGCCGGCGCGTGCCCGCGGTGCCACGGCCTCGGCCGGATCCACGAGGTCAGCGAGGACTCGCTGGTGCCGGATCCGGGGCTGTCCATCCGGGAGAAGGCGATCGCCGCGTGGCCGGGTGCCTGGCAGGGCAAGAACTACCGCGACATCCTGGCCGTGCTCGGCTACGACGTCGACCGGCCGTGGCGCGAGCTGCCCCAGGCCGACCGCGAGTGGATCCTGTTCACCGACGAGCAACCCGTCGTCACGGTGCACCCCGAGCGCACGGCGGAACGCATCCAGCGCCCCTACCAGGGCACTTACCAGAGCGCCCGCCGATACGTCCTGCACACGCTGGCGACCACCCAGAGCACGACGCTGCGCAACCGGGCCCTGCAGTACGTGGAGGTGCTGCCGTGCCCGGCCTGCGACGGCTCGGGATTGCGGCCCGAAGCGCTGGCGGTGACGTTCGCCGGCGCCAACATCGCCGACCTCGCCGCGCTCCCGCTGACCGTGCTCGCGGAGAAGCTTCGCGCCGAGCAGGACGACAGCGTCGCGCGGGTCGTGGTCGAGGACCTGCTGGCCCGCATCGAGGCGCTGGTCGAACTCGGCCTGGGCTACCTCGCCATGGACCGCGCCACCCCGACGCTCTCGGCCGGTGAGCTGCAGCGGCTGCGGCTGGCGGCGACGCTGCGCTCCACGCTCTTCGGCGTCGTCTACGTGCTCGACGAGCCGTCGGCCGGATTGCACCCCGACGACACCCAGGCGCTGCTGCGCGTGCTCGACCGGATCCGGGCGGCAGGCAATTCGCTGCTCGTCGTCGAGCACGAGCCGGAGATCATCCGCCACTCCGACTGGCTCGTCGACGTCGGTCCCGGGGCCGGCGAGCACGGCGGGCGCGTGCTCTACAGCGGCCCGCTGGACGGGCTGCGGACGTCCGCGGACTCGGTGACGCGCGCCCACCTCTTCGATCCGCCGGCTCCGGTCGGCAAGCGGCGCACCCCGGCCGGGAAGATCGAGCTGCGCGGGGTGAGCAGGCACAACCTGGTCGAGACCGACGTGGATTTCCCGCTCGGCGTCTTCACCGCCGTCACCGGCGTGTCCGGATCGGGCAAGACGACGCTGGTCACCGGCATCCTGGCGGCCGCCGTCCGGGACCACCTCGGCGCGTCCCGCAGCCATGCGGGCGACGACGAGGAGCCGGCCGCCGACACGTCCCGGCACGTTCGCAGCATCACCGGCCTGGACGCGATCAACAGGCTGGTCGAGGTCGACCAGCGCCCGATCGGACGCACGCCGCGGTCGAACCTCGCGACCTACACCGGACTGTTCGACGGGGTGCGGAAGCTGTTCGCCGCCACCGACGAGGCCCGCCGGCGGAAGTACTCGGCGGGCCGGTTCTCGTTCAACGTGGACGGTGGGCGCTGCGAAACCTGCCAGGGCGAAGGAGCGGTGGCCGTCGAGCTGCTGTTCCTGCCCAGCAGCTACTCGCCGTGCCCCGCCTGCCACGGCGCCCGCTACAACCCGGAGACCCTCGAGATCCGCTACCGGGACAAGTCGATCGCCGACGTGCTCGCCCTGACCGTCGACGATGCCCGAGACTTCTTCGCCGACGTGCCGGCGGTCGCGCGCAGCCTGGAGACCCTCCACGACGTCGGGCTGTCGTACCTGACGCTCGGCCAGCCCGCCACCGAGCTCTCCGGCGGCGAGGCGCAGCGGATCAAGCTGGCGACCGAGCTGCAGCGAACGCGCCGCGGCCACACCCTGTTCGTCCTCGACGAGCCCACCACGGGCCTGCACCCGGCCGACGTCGAGGTGCTGATGCGCCTGTTGCACGCGCTGGTCGACGCGGGCAACACGGTCGTGGTGATCGAGCACGACATGACCGTCGCCGCGGGCGCGGACCACGTGATCGACCTCGGTCCCGGGGGTGGCGACGAAGGCGGTTCGGTGGTGGCCGTCGGCGCTCCGGCGGAAGTGGTCCGCGCCGGCGCCGGCCGCACCGCGCCGTACCTGCGGGAGGTCCTCGAAACCGCGGGCTGAATCCGTTGCTGCGTCAGCCTTCCCGGTCCTTCGGTTCCGCTTCCTGTTGCGGCTTCGGCAGATTCCGCTCGCTGATCAGCACGAGCGCGACACCCATGGTGATGACGGCGAGGGCCGCCGAAGCGAACAGCACGGCCGATGCGCTCGCGGCGAAGGCCTCCTCGAAGACCCGCTGAAGGCCTTCGCGGGCTTCCGGCGGTGCGAGTTCCAGCGCGCGCTGCGCGTCGCCTTCGGCCGCTGCCGCCGAGATGGCGTCGTGCCGGCCCGCGGGCAGGTCCGCGGTCGCGACGACACCGGCGAGCCCGGCCTTGTAGAGCACGCCGAGGCCGGCGGTGCCGATCCCGGCGCCGATCGAAGCCAGGCTGGTCATCGTGCCCGCGACCATCCCGGACCGCTGCTCGTCGGTCACGTTCATCGCGACGGAGAAGATCGGGGCGCCCGCGATGCCGCCGCCGGTGCCCCACAGCAGCAGCGGGAACACCAGTGACCAGGCCTGCGTGGTGGGGCCGAAGGTCAGCGCCATCCAGGCGGCGCCGACGGCCTTGCAGGCGTAGCCGATGGCGATCACGGGGCCGGACGGCAGCCAGGCCTGCATCCTGCCGCCGAGCATGCCGGCCGCCATCTGCGCGACGAACACCGGCGCGAGCAGGACGCCGCTGGCGGTGGGGGACAGGTGCAGCGAGTTCTGGAAGTACTGCACGAAGTACACCGTGCCGCCGATGGTCAGCACCCGGGACATGAAGATGGTGAAGGCCGCGCCGGTGAACGCGGGCTTGGTGAACAGCCGCAGGTCCAGCGTCGGGTTGCGGACCCTGCGCTGCACGACCACGAACGCCGCGAGCAGCACCACGGCCACGGCGAGCTGGACCAGCGTCGAGGAAGCGGTCCAGCCCTGCTGCTCGCCGCGCAGCAGCGCGAAGTTGAGCACCGCCAGCCCGGCGATCAGCAGCGCGGTGCCGCCCCAGTCCAACGAGCCGATCTTGCCGCCGCCACCGGCGTCGCGGGGCAGGGTGCGCAGCCCGATGGCGAAGGCGGCGATCCCGAACGGCAGGTTGATCAGGAAGATCGCGCGCCAGTCCAGGACGTCGATGAGGGTGCCGCCGAGCAGCGGCGCGATCAGGCCGACCGCGGTGGACATCGTGGTCCAGGTCGCGATGGCCATGTTGCGGCGCTGGCCGTCGTAGGCGTGCGAGAGCAGCGGGAGGGCGTTGGACATCAGGATCGCGCCGCCGATTCCCTGCACCGCCCGGGCGAAGTCGAGCACCAGCGCGTTCGACGCCGATCCGCAGGCCAGCGAGGCGAGGGTGAACAGCGCGATGCCGGTGAGGTAGACGCCGCGGCGGCCCAGCCGGTCCGACAGCGTCCCGGTCACCTGGGTGACCGCGCCCATTGTGATCATGTAGGCCACGACGACCCACTGGATGTCGGCCAGGGTGCCGCCGAGATCGGCCTGGATGCCGGCCAGACCGATGGTCACGATGGTCATGTCGATGACCACCAGGGCCGTGGCGATCACGACCAGTGCGAGCAAGGCGCGGGACCGGGCGGCCGACGGCCCGGCATCGGTCTCCGTCGTCGGAGCCACGATTCCCTCCAGTGATAAGACGATCGCGGACGGTGTCGATCTTCCGCGGATGAGGTTAGCCTCACTTCACTGATTCATGCAAATATGCGCCTAAACGCATTAGTTGGGCCCGGTGCTGGTGGCCTGCGTGCTCGTCGATGTGGCCGCGCGGGTCAGCCGGTGGCGCGGCGCACGTGGCCGGCGATGAGGCCGTACATACGCTCGGTGAGCGCACGAGTGCCGAAGCTCATGATGTTGTAGCCGTGGTCCGTGCCGGCGACGTCGTGGTGCTCCACCAGCGCGCCCACGGCGTCGAGCGCCTCGGCGTACCTGATCCCCTCGTCGCGGAGCCGGTCGTACTCGCAGGTGATGACCACGGCGGGGGCGATCCCGGCGATGCCTGCCGCGGTGGTGCCCCAGGCGGGCGAGATGAGGCGATCGCGCCGGACCTCGGGGTCGGGCGCGTACGCCGGGTCGAACACGTCCGACATCCAGGGGCGGATCACCGCTTTGCCCGTGGGGCTCCGCTTGTGAGCGGCGTGGGTGACCAGGTCCAGCGGCGCGTAGTGCAGTACCTGGAGCGAGATCGCGGGCCCGCCGCCTTCGAGGGCGAGACGGGCCGCGGCCGCGGCGAGGGAACCTCCCGCGCTCTGGCCGCCGACGGACAGCCGTCGCCCGTCCCAGTCGCGATCCTGCCGCGACGCCCAGGTGACGACGTCGAAGACCTGCTCCACGGGAATGGGGAAGGGGTGCCGGGGCGCGACGGAGTAGTCCACGTTGAGCACGACGACCCCGGCCTCGGCCGCCAGGTAGCGGCACCACGGGTCGTCCTGCTCGGGGTGCGCGATGACGAACCCGCCGCCGTGGACGTTGACGTGGACCGCCGGTTTCCCGGCCGCGCCGGGGAAGTACGCGGTGCACGGGACGTTTCCGCGGCGCGTCGGCACTTCGATGGTGCGCTTGTGCGCCGGAATCTCGTCGAAGCGCAGTTCCGGTTTCAGCCGCGGTGTCATGAGCCGGTTGAGCACCCGGGTCGCGATGTCGACGACGAACGGCTTCGACAGCAGGGACATTCCGGCTCCAGACCTCCGAGAGCGGTGGGGTTTCCGGACCTCATCCAACCGCCCGCAACGCCGGGTGCTGCCGCGGTGCGGAGAAAGGCACAGCCGATTCGCGCGGTGGGGTGAACGGTGCGCCGAACCGCCGCACTTGTTCGGGCCAAGCGTCGTCTTGTCCGGCCTCGCGCAGGCGGTGATCGTGGTGGCAACCGGGGCGGAACGGAGACAGTGAGCGCGATGGAGAACAGCCAGCAGATCGGCCGAGCCGCGTTTCTTCGCCTGGCCGGGCTCGGAATCGTCGCGGCGGGCGCGAGTTCCCCGCTGCGGGCCCGAGAAGCCCTGGCGGACACCACGGCCGCGCGAACGCTCGCGGCCTACAGCGGCAACTTCAGCACCGCCATCGAGCTGGCCGGCCTGAATCTCGACGACGGGCGGTTGACGGGCACGGGCGCGGCTCCCGGCGTGGACAGCCCGGCCTTCCTGATCTTCAACGCGGACGGCACCAGGGTGTACGCGGTCAACGACACCAACGACGGCCGGGTGACCGCGCTGTCCGTCGAGCCCGGCGGCGGCCTCACCGTGCTGGGCAGCCGGCCGGCCGGCGCCTCGATGCCGACCCACCTCGCCGTGCATCCCGGCGGGCGGCACCTGATCGTCGCCAACTACGGCAGCGGGAGCACCGCGGTGTTCCCGATCCTGGCCGACGGCGCGCTCGGCCCGCGTATGGATCTCGTGCAGTACGAGGGAAGTGGGCCGGTGCCCGGCCGACAGGAAGACCCGCACGCGCACATGGTGGCCATCACTCCTGAAGGTCGCTACGTGCTGGTGCCCGACCTCGGCGCGGACCGGATCCACGTGCACGCCCTCGACGCGACGACCGGAAAGCTCGATACCCTCGGCGAAGCGCAGTTGCGCCCCGGCGCGGGGCCCCGGCACCTGGTCTTCCACCCCACGGCGCCGTTCCTCTACGTCGCCGGCGAACTCGACTCCACCGTGACCGTCTGCGCCTACGACGCCGACCGGGCGGCGGTGACGCCGGGCCAGGTGGTGTTCACGGTTCCCGACGGCGTCCGGGAGAACTTCCCGGCCGAGATCCTGATCTCGGTCGACGGCCGGTTCGTCTACGTCTCCAACCGCGGGCACGACAGTATCGCGAGGTTCGCCGTCGAGGCGGACGGCGAACGACTTCGCCTCGTCGACACCGTTTCCTGCGGCGGCCGGTGGCCCCGGCACATCGCCGTCACGCCGGACGGCCGGTGGATGTACGCGAGCAACCAGAACTCGAACTCGGTGACGGCGTTCCGGGTGGATCCGGCCAGCGGAGAGATTTCCCCGGCGGGAGAACCGTTTTCCACGCCGAGCCCGGTCTGCCTGCTCATCGGCGGCGCCGTCGGCCGAACGCCGCGCCGAGGCGCTCATCGGTAGATTTCCGCGATATCCGTCCGCCAGGTCCGCAGGCCGCGGACCTTGCTGGGCGGCCCGGTCCGCGAGAGTCGAACCTAGCGCCCGCTCCGGAGACGAGTCGACCATGGTCGCCCGGCCACTGGCGAAACCCTTGATCAGCCGGGCGACCCGACCAGGTCGGTCATTGCGCGAAGGGCATGCTGCGAGCACCGGCTCGAAGACCTGACGCCATCCCGGCCCGGCGGACTCGGCGGTGGGAAGCGCGTTCACCACCGCCGAGGAATCCGGATTGCCGGGCCGTGCAACGGCTCAGACGACCACGACCCGGCGCCCGCGCGTGTGACCGGCACGGCTGTCGATGTGCGCCGCCGCGGCCTCGGCGAGCGCGTACGACTTCTCGACCGGGATGTGGAGCTTTCCCCGCGAGATGAGGTCGGCGGCTTCGGCGAGCGCTTCCGGCACGCTCCCGGCCACACCGGAGAATCGGACGCCGAGCTCCGGCGCGCCGAGATCGGCGATGGAGATCACCTTCTGCGGATCCCCGGTCAGCTCGACGAGCTCGCGGATCACGCCCGAACCGGCCAGGTCGAGAGCCGCGTCGACAGCGCCGAGCTGGCGCACCCGCTCGGTCCAGCCCTCGCCGTACGTCGTGGCGATGGCACCCAGGCCGCGCAGGTAGTCCTGGTTCGCGGCCCCAGCCGTGCCGATCACCGTGATGCCGCGGTCGCGGGCGATCTGCAGCACCGCCGATCCGACCCCGCCGGACGCGCCACTGACCAGCAGCGTTTGCCCGGGCCGCACGCCGACCTCGCGGATGATGCGCAGCGCGGTCTCCACCACGGAGGGGTAACCGGCCGCCTCTTCGAACGTCAGGCCCTCGGGCATGCGGGCCCAGGCCGACAGCACGGCGAACTCGGCATAGGTGCTCGAACCTTCGCCGAACACGTGGTCGCCGACCTCGACCCCTTCGACACCCTCGCCGACCTCGTCCACCACCCCGGAGGCGTCGAGCCCGACCCCGGCGGGCAACTCGATCGGACGGGACTCCTGGAACTGGCCTTCGCGGATCCTCCAGTCGATGGGGTTCACGCCCGCCGCCCGCACGGCGATGCGCACCTGACCGGGGCCCGTGTGGGGCTCCTCGGCGTCTACGAGTTGCAGGACGTCCGGACCGCCGAACTCGGCGAAGCTCACTCTCTTCATGCGATCGACCGTAGCACTAACGGTTAGTCTTTAAAAACGGTTACGCTTTTGTGTCTGATAGCGTCAGCGGCATGACCGTGCCGTCCGGACGTCGTGAGCGCAAGAAGGCCGCGACCCGCCAGAAGATCGCTGACACCGCCCTGCGGCTCTTCCTGGAACGCGGGTACGACGCGGTGGGCATCCGCGACGTGGCCGCTGAGGCCGACGTGGCCGTCACCACGCTCTTCTCCCACTTCGCCTCGAAAGAGGCCCTGGTGTTCGAGCAGGACGAAGACTTCGAGCAACGCCTCGCGCAGGCGGTCACCGGCCGGGCGCCGCACGAGCCGCTCATCCCCGCGCTGCGCCACGAGATCCAGGCCCTGGTGCGGCATTGCACGGCGGACAGCGCCGCCCCGATCTGGCGCATGGTCGACGAATCACCCGCCCTGCGGGAGTACGAGGAGTCGATGCGGCTGCGCCACGCGGAGTCGCTGGCAACGGCCATCGCCGCCGATCCCGGCCTGTCGCTGACCACAACGGCCTGCCGGACGATCGCGAGGTTCGTGATCGACGCCTATTCGCTGGCCCGCGAGGCGGCCGATCCGGAGGCCGCGGTGGACGAGATCTTCCGCATGATCGAGGCGGCCTGGGAGATCGCCCGCCCGTCTCGAACTGTCCCTCCAGGTAGGACGGAGGCCGGTCGGGGCTGAGGGATCGGCGCGGGGACGGTGTTCGCCGGAACGCACCGTCGGCCCGCTCGCGTTGGCATACTCGGAGCAGTCGCTCAGGAGGTGCCGATGGAGCTGGGACTGACCAACACCACGCTGCCCGGTGGAATCACCTTGATCGAGGTGACCGGTGAGCTCGACGTCTACACCGCGCCGACCCTGCGGAACCGGCTGACCGATGCGGTCAACGGCGGCGAGTACCGGTTGATCGTGGATCTGACCGGGGTGGAGTTCCTGGACAGCACGGGGCTCGGCGTGCTGGTCGGCGGCCTGAAGCGGGTGCGAGCCCACGACGGCGCCCTGGTCCTGGTGTGCAGCGCCGAGCGGATCCTCAAGATCTTCCGGGTGACGGGCTTGACCAGGGTCTTCCAGATCGAACCGGACGTTGCCTCGGCCCGGGCCCGGTGCGCCGACCGCGCGGCCTCTCTCGCCCGGCCGGAACCCGACCTCGAATCCGTCGGCTGGCACTGGGTTCCCGGCCGGATCTACCTGAGCGACGAGCAAGGCCACCAGGACGTGCAGGCCGCGGCGGAACGGGTGCTCGAAGCCTTCGGCCTGGAATTCGGCCACGCTTTCACGCCCGAGTACGGGTCGTGGTTCGGCGAGTTCCTGATCCGGTTGAAGAACTCGGGCGCGCTGCCGACCAAGGAGGAGCAGTTCCTCAAGCTCAGCAGGGCGTTGGAACTGCGCGTGCTGGACCGGCAGCAGGCCGAGGTCGACGCCGCTCAGGGAGCGGCCGTGGCGGGCCTGATCCAGTCGCTGAAAGACACCCCGCGAGCCGTCGTGCAGATCGGCTCGGTGCTGCTGGTCAAGGTGGACGAGGTGATCGTGGTGCGCAACCTGACCCAGGTCGAACTGGCGCACTGGGAACGCAACCCCGCCCTGTTCCGCGATCCCGCCGCCGCCCTGCTGGAACTCCAGCAGGCGACGTCCGATGACGCCGCGGCCCTGCCTCCGAGCAACAACCACGAACGAACGGCATCTCCCCACCGCACCGCATGACGCCGCCTCCGCCGTCGGGTCGCGAACGCTCAGCGCCGGATGGTGGCGTGCTTGCGGTGATGCCGGCCATGACCAGGGCCCGTGACCTGCGACTCGAGATCTACCGGGGCGCTCCCGTGGTCTGAGCTTGATTTCCAGCCCGGGTCGGCGCTGCTCGTGGTTCCTTCGTTGAGCACTCTCCTGGAGAAGACGGTGACCGCTGGGTGACTCCGGCTACCGGAGCTGCTTGCGGCGCGCGATGGTGCTGTGCAGCGCCTCCGCGGTCGCGCGCACGGTGGTGGCTTGGGTTTCGGGGCGGAAGCGGCTGGTCGGTCCGGTGACGCTGATCGCCGCGATGGGTTCGGTGGTCTCCCCGAACACGGGGGCGGCCACGCATGCGATGCCCAATGCGGATTCCTCGTGCTCGAACGCCACCCCGGCCTCGACCACTCTGGACAGCTGACGGCGCAGGATTCCCGGGGCGACAACGGTGTGCGGGGTGCGCCGGGGCATCGGTGCCGCCAGCACTTCCCGCTGCACCTCCGGATCGGCGTGGGCGAGCAGTGCTTTGCCGATCGCCGCGCAGTACAACGGCAATCGACCGCCGGTCCGGGACGGGGCGTTGGCCTGGCGGTGCCCGCCGATCTTCGCGACGTATACGACGTCGTGACCTTCGCGGACGCCGAGGTGCACCGTCTCGTGGGTTCGCTCGTACAGGTCTTGCAGGAACGGCATCGCGACATCGAGCAGGCTGCGTTCAAGCGAAGCGAGCATGCCGAGTTCGAACAGCCCGCCGCTGAGCCGGTAGCCGCCGTCGACCCGGTCGAGCAGTCGGTTCGCGACCAGATCGCGCGCTAGGCGGTGCACGGTCGCTTTGTGCAAGCCCGTCCGGCGGACCAGTTCCGCGAGGGCTATGACGTGGTCTTCCGGCCGGAAAGCCCGCAGGATCGTTACGGCCTTGCCGAGCACGGTGTCGAGGTTTGCGCCCGTCATCGCCCGAGCGTATCGCTGAGCGAGACGAATGCCTGGTTGGGGCCCCGGCCCGACCTGGACAGTGGGCGCCATGAACAGCCAGCCCACGACCTCCAACATCGCCGCCGCTGCGGACCGGCTCGCGTCGGCCGCGGCGACAGGCGTGCCCTGCGCGCCGGTGCGGGACCTGATCGGCCGTGACGACCTCGCGGCCGCTTACGCCGTGCAGCGCCGCCTTGCCGAGGTCCGTCAGTCGGCCGGGGCGGCCGTGGTGGGGCGCAAGATCGGCCTGACCTCGGAGGCGGTCCAGCAACAGCTCGGTGTCGACCAACCGGACCTCGGACTGCTGTTCGACGACATGCGGTACGGCGATGGGGAAGCGATTCCGGTCGGGCGTCTTCTGCAGCCGCGGGTCGAGGCCGAGGTGGCTTTCGTGCTCGGCGCCGACCTCGTCGATGGTCCGCTCGACGTGGCCCAGGTTCGCGGCGCGATCGAGTACGCCGTGGCCGCGCTGGAGATCTGCGACAGTCGCATCGAGGCCTGGGACATCAGCTTCGGCGACACGGTGGCGGACAACGCCTCGGCCGGGCTGTACGTCCTCGGCGCGCAGCAGCGCACGCTCGACGAGGTCGAGCCCGCGAAGGTCGTCATGGAGATGTCCGTCGACGGACGTCAGGTGTCCACGGGTGCCGGCACCGCCTGCCTGGGCGACCCCGTTGCTGCGGTCGGCTGGCTCGCCCGGACGGCCCGCGACCTCGGCCAGCCGCTGCGAGCGGGACAGGTCGTCCTCTCCGGCGCTCTCGGCCCGATGCAACCGGTCGTGGCCGGCAACGCCGTCACCGCCACCTTGTCCGGGCTCGGTTCCGTGACCGCCCGTTTCCAGTGAGGAGCCGACGAATGAGCAAGGTCGCGATCATCGGATCCGGCAACATCGGCACCGATCTCATGATCAAGGTGCTGCGCAATTCGGAACGTCTCGAGATGGGCGCCATGGTCGGCATCGACCCGGCATCCGACGGGCTGGCGAGAGCGGCCCGGTTGGGCGTGCCCACCACAGCGGACGGCGTCGAGGGGCTCATCTCGATGCCCGGATTCGACGACATCGAGATCGTCTTCGATGCGACCTCCGCGAAGGCGCACGCGGCGAACAACGCCCGCCTGGCACCGCTGGGCAAGCGGATGATCGATCTGACACCGGCAGCCATCGGACCGTACGTCGTGCCCGCGGTCAACGCCGACGAGCACTTGGACGCGTCCAACGTGAACATGGTGACGTGCGGTGGTCAGGCCACGATCCCGGTGGTCGCAGCCGTCTCGCGGATCGTGCCCGTGGCGTACGCGGAGATCGTCGCCTCGATCGCGTCGAAGTCGGCGGGACCGGGGACCCGCGCCAACATCGACGAGTTCACCGAGACCACGTCCGAGGCGATCGTGTCGGTCGGTGGTGCCCGCCGCGGCAAGGCGATCATCGTCCTCAACCCGGCCGAGCCGCCGCTCATCATGCGGGACACGGTGTTCTGCCTGGTCTCGGCCCCGGATCCGGCGACGCACGAGGAGATCCGGCGGTCGATCGAGAAGATGGCCGCCGACGTGGCGGCGTACGTGCCCGGCTACCGGCTCAAGCAGCAGGTGCAGATCACCGAGATCCCGGCCGACCAGCCGGTCGAGACGCTGGTGGCGGACTCGTCGCGCCCCACCCACCAGGTCTCGGTGTTCCTCGAGGTCGAGGGTGCCGCGCACTACTTGCCCGCCTACGCGGGAAATCTCGACATCATGACCTCCGCCGGACTGCAGATCGCCGAGCGGATCGCCCAGCGGAACGGAGCCGCACGATGAACCAGCGCAGCATCTTCGTCCAGGACGTGACCCTCCGGGACGGCATGCACGCGGTGCGGCACCGGATCGCGCCGACCGACGTCAAGCGCATCGTCGCCGCGCTCGACGTGGCCGGTGTCGGGGCGATCGAGGTCGCCCACGGCGACGGCCTGGCCGGTGGGTCGCTCAACTACGGGCCCGGCTCGCACACCGACTGGGCGTGGATCGAGGCCGCCGCCGAGGTGATCGAACGGGCTCGGCTCACGACGCTGCTGCTGCCCGGGTTGGCACGGTGCGCGAACTGGAGCGGGCGTACGAACTCGGTGTGCGATCGGTCCGGGTCGCCACGCACTGCACCGAGGCCGATGTTTCCGCGCAGCACATCGCGACCGCGCGCGAAATCGGCATGGACGTCTCGGGATTCCTGATGATGAGCCACCTGGCGCCCGCTGACGAGTTGGCGGAGCAGGCCAAGCTGATGGAGTCCTACGGCGCGCACTGCGTCTACATCACCGATTCCGGCGGGCGGCTCACCATGAGCGGCGTCGCGGAGCGGATGCGCGCCTACCGCGACGTCCTCGACCCGGGCACCGAGATCGGCATCCACGCCCACGAGAACTTGTCGCTGTCCGTGGCCAATTCCGTGGTGGCGGTGGAGAACGGGGTGACCCGCGTCGACGCCTCCCTGGCCGGCCACGGTGCCGGTGCCGGGAACTGCCCGCTGGAGGCGTTCATCGCGGTCGCCGACATCTACGGGTGGGACCACGGGTGCGACCTGTTCGCCCTGCAGGACGCCGCGGACGACATCGTCCGCCCGCTGCAGGACAGGCCGGTTCGGGTCGACCGCGAGACCCTCACGCTGGGCTACGCCGGCGTGTACTCCAGCTTCCTGCGCCACGCCGAGGCGGCATCGGCCCGATACGGGATCGACGTCCGGACGCTCCTGCTCGAAGCGGGACGCAGGGGACTGGTCGGCGGACAGGAGGACATGATCGTCGACATCGCGCTGACGCTGGTCGGGGAGCGTGAAAACGCCTGACGGCAAACACTCTTCGAGTGCCGCGGCCTGAAGGTCACGGCACGCGGAGCTCACGGAGGCCGCGGATCCGGGACTCGCCGATGGCGGCCAGCGCGTCGGCCAGCTGGCTCATGAGCTCGGCGATCGGCTTGTCGTCCTTCGACTGCAGTGAAACGAAAGCGCCGTCGAACCCGGCCATTCCGAAATGCGCGAGTTCGTCGGCGACGACCGTTGCGGCGTCGTCGCCCTCGACCGCGAACGACGAGTAGATCATGCGGTGCATGAGTTCGCGGCCCTCGCTGCGAACCTCGGTGACCGTCCGCATCGCTTCGGCAGCCTCCGCCGCCTCGTTGCTCATCACCAGCACGAGCATCAGGCGCAGGAAGTCCTCGTGGTTGACGAATGCCTCGCCGGTCTTCTGCAGGTGCCACCCCAGCCGTTCGCGAGGGGAGCCGTCCGCGGGCGGGTTCTGATGCGCGGCTCGCATCGCGTCGAAGAACTCCCGGGCGCCCCGCGCCATCACCTTCGACAGCAGGTCGGCCTTCGACTCGAAGTGGTGATAGATGGCGCTCCTCGGCAGGCCGGTCTCCTTGACCAGCACCGACATCGACGTTCCCGCGTACCCGCGTGCGGACATCACCCGCGCCGCGACGTCGAGGATCTCCTGTCGTGATCGCCGACCTCGTTGGTTTCCGCTGGGTACGGCATTGTCCATCCCGCGAGTGTAGTTCCTGGGCTGCGGGCCGCGTTCCCTCGCCAGAACCTCTTGACACCGGCCGGGGGGCTGTTACCGTTCTCGTTATTGGACCGAACGTTCCGTCCAATACATGGCTTCCGGGTGCGATCAGGTCTCGTTCTCCCGCCCGTGGAAAGCATCCGAATCCGTCCTCCCGAAGGTTCAGCAGAACAACGGAGTTCAGTGCATGACCGCCAACGTCGTTGATGCTGCCGACCTCGATCATGAAGTGGTGAATCCGCTTGGGGAACGGCATGTCCGCCCACGCGACGGAGTGGTGCCGCTCGTTGCAGCGGGTGAAGACCGCGTCGGCGAAGACGCCCGGAGCGACTTCCTCCTTGACGTAGTCGGTCACCTTGAACCCGAGGATGCCGTACCAGTCGAGGATCTCCTGGCGGTCGACGCGCTCCATGAGGAACTCGTGCCCGGCGCCACCGGCACCGGTGACGAAGTTCGAGAACAGCACGTCCGATTGGAAGGGCGTGTCGGCGTCGGCCAACCCGGTGAACAGCTCGACTCGGTTGCCCACCGGGTCGCTCGTCACGACGATGCGCTCCACCTTGCGGGCGGCGGCGAGCTCCGCGTCTCCCTCCACCACTTCGGTGCCGGCCGCGCGCAGGTTCGTCACCACGGCGTCGAGATCGGCCCCGGTCGCGCATTCGAAACCGCTGAACGCCAAGTCGTCACGCAACGGCGGGAATGCCGTGCTTGGCCAGCGTGAGCGCTGCGATCACGCCGCTCGGGCCGTACCCGACTATCGCGACGTCCGCGTCGTACTTCTAGCGTCTCGATGTTGCCGGAGAAGTTGCTCCAGCCGGTGGCGCCGGGGCCGCTGCCGTGCAGCAGGATCACGGGATGGCCTTCCCCGGCTTCCTGGTAGTGCAGGGTCCAGTCCTCGGTCCGGACGGTGCGGCTGGTCTCGGCCTGGGTGAGCGGCATGCGTGTCTTCCTCTTCCTTCTGCGGAGCGGTGTTTCAGGGCTGAAGCAGGTCCGCGACGACCTGCGGCGCGCGGTGGCCCCAAGTGTCGAGCTTGTCCAGGTGCTTGACCTGCCACGTGGTGTCGTCGATGGTCAGGCCGCCCCAGCCGTACTCGATGTTGAAGCCCGACGGCGTGCGGACGTAGAAGCTGAACATCTCGTCGTTCGGGTGCGCCCGCCAGTTCCACGTGTACGCCGTGGACATGCCCGGCTGGGGTGAGTCGGACGCCGCCACCGTCGACCAGCTCGACCACGTGGAGGCGGCGATCCAGTTCCTCGACGCCGTCGGCATCGAGAAGGCCGCGTTCGTCGGGAACTCGATGGGCGGCGCGACGTCCATGCGGTTGGCGACCGAGCACCCGGACCGGATCTCGCACCTCATCACGATGGGGCCACCGACACCCGGACCCAAGTTGTTCGCCGCGGGCGACGGTCCGAGCGAGGGCCTCAAGGTGCTCATCGAGGCGTACCAGAACCCGGCGCCGGGGACCATGGGCAAGCTCATCAGCATCATGGTCCACGACAAGCAGTTCGCCACCCCGGAACTGCTCGCGGCCCGGTCGGACGCCGCGCTGGCGCGCCCGGATCACCTCGAGAACTACCTGGCCGGTCTGCCGAAGGGCGCGCCGATTCCCAAGTGGGTTCGCCTCGAAGACCTCCCGAAGGTCACCGTCCCGACCCTGCTCATCCACGGTCGTGACGACCGGGTGGTGCCTTACGAGCACTCCCTGATGTTGCTCACGCTCATCCCGAACTCGCGGCTGGTGCTGCTCAACCGCTGCGGGCACTGGGCGATGATCGAGCACCCCGACGAGTTCAACCGCCTGGTCACGGACTTCATCGCGAACAACTGACTCGCACCCGCACCGCCCGGTGGCCCCCTCCGTGCCGCCGGCCGGTGCTGGACCCGCGGAAACCAAGAGGGATTCCGGTGGTTTGGCAACTGCTGTTCCGCCGGCCGGATCTTGTTTCCGGAGTTCTGGGCTGACCGCAACAACGCCAACCTTGCGCTTCTCCGTCCGTCCATCTTGGAGCGGTGTGTCCGACGTAGACGGGCTCAGGTGTCGAAGCTGGCGTAGTAGGCGGCGGCCATGTCCTCGTCGGCGTGGCCTCGGGCGGCCGCCCGGGTGAGGCGTTGTGCACCCGCTTCGGCGACGTCGAGCTGGATGCCGTGCTGCTTTCCGGCTTGGACGATCAGTTGGGCGTCCTTGGCGGCGGTGGCCACCGCGAAGCTCGGTGGGGTCAGGCGGTCTTCCAGGATCAGGGCGGCTTTTGCATGCAGGTAGCCCATGTCCAGCTGGCCGCCGCTGATGATGTCGAAGAAGCCTTGCGGGTCCACGTCGAGACCTTTGGCCAGGGCCAGAGCCTCGCCGACGGCGTTGGTGACGGCGATGACCCAGCTGTTGGCCACGAGCTTGAGGCGGGTGGCGCCGGCGTCGGCACCGTCCTCGCCGGTCCACACCGTGCGGGTGCCGATGGCGTCGAACACCGGTATGACGACTTGCCTGCTCTCGCTGGGGCCGGCGGCGAGGACGACGAGCTGGCCGGCCTCCGCGGGCTGGCGGGTGCCGAGGACGGGCGCGTCGAAGAAGACGAGTCGCTGCTCGTGGGCCAAGGCTGCGAGCTCACCGACGGCGTCTATGCCCGCAGTGGTCGACTGCACCCACACGGTGCCGGGGCGTAGTGCTGTCGCTGCCTGCCGCATCACGTCCAGCACGGCGGCACCGTCGTAGAGCATCGTGAGCACGACGTCGGCGTCCCGAACCGCCTCGGCAGGGGTGTCGGCGATGTGCACGCCGTCGGCGGCCAGTGGTTCGGCCTTGTCCCGGGTGCGGTTCCAGGCGTGCACGGTGTGCCCATTGCGGGCGAGGCTGCGGGCCATCGCGGCGCCCATGATCCCGGTGCCCAGGACGCTCACGGTGAGGGTATCCGACATGACATCAATTCCTTCCTTGCTGTGCCGCGTGTGGGGTGGTTAATTTCTAATAAGGGCAGCGATTCTTGACAGTTTCACGTCTTTTCCGTTGAGTGCGCAACCGCGGTGGGACCGCGTGTTCGAACAATGCGGCGTGTGTTTTCCCGTGGGTTCAGAAGTGGGATTTCGGCTATGTTCGTCGCGTGGGCGTGGAGGTGGACGCCGAAATTCTCATCGGCGGATTGTTGGTATCGGTAGCGGCGTTGGCGGCGCTGGCGCGCGTGTTGTCGATCCCGTACCCGATCGTTCTGGTGCTCGGTGGTGCGGCGGTCGGGTTCGTGCCCGGGGTACCGCACGTTGAGCTCGATCCCGAAGTCGTCCTGGTGGTCTTCCTGCCGCCGCTGCTGTACTGGGCGGCGCTGTCCGCCAACTTCCGCGATATGCGGGAGAACCTGCGAGGACTGACTCTCAGTTCTGTCGGTCTGGTGCTGGCGACCATGGCCGCGGTGGCGGCAGTGACCCACGCCCTCGTACCGGGTCTCTCGTGGTCGGCGGCTTTCGCGCTGGGCGCGATCCTGTCACCGACCGATCCGCTCGCCGCCGGCCTGGTCATGCGGAGCCTTGGCGTCCCTCGGCGATTGGTCAGCGCTGTCGAGGGTGAAGGCCTGTTCAACGATGCCACCGCGCTGGTGGCCTACCGCGTCGCCGTGGCGGCGATCGTCGGCGAGAGCTTCTCGCTCGGCCGCGCCGGACTCGTTTTCGTGGCGGGGGCCGTCGGCGGGATCGCGATCGGCCTGGTCGTCGGCTGGCTCATCGTGGCTGTCCGTCGCCACACCAACGACGCCCAGGTGAGCCTGACGATCTCGCTGCTCAGTGGATACGCCGCGTTCATCCCCGCCAACGCCCTCGGTGCGTCGGGCGTGCTGGCGGCCGTGACCACCGGCATGTACGTCGGGATCCGCGGCGTTCCCGTGCTGCCCGCGCCGACCCGCCTTCAGGGGGTGATGGTGTGGGACATCCTCACCTTCCTGATCAACGCGGTGCTGTTCGTGTTCATCGGTCTCCAACTCCCGAGTGCGGTAGAGGGGTTGGCCGGTCACACCATCACCGCTCTTGTCTCTTACGCGCTCTCGGCGGCGGGCGTGGTCATATTGGTGCGGCTGGCCTGGTTCTTCGTCGTGCCGTACATAATCCGGTCGATCGACCGGCGACGGAGCCAGCGGGCTCGCCGGGTGGGGGCGCGCTATCGGCTGGTGCTGGCCTGGAGCGGAATGCGCGGCAGCGTCTCCCTGGCCGCCGCTCTGGCGCTGCCGCTGACCACCGAGGCCGGGGCGCCGTTCGGCCCACGAGGCCTGATCATCTTCCTGACCTTCGCCGTCATCTTCGCGACGCTCGTCGTGCAGGGGCTGTCCTTACCCGCTCTCATCCGGTTGCTCCGAATCTCCGACGGCGGTGCCGAGGAGCGCGAGGAGCTTCGCGCACGGTTGGCGGCAACGCAGGCCGCACTCGCCCATCTCGACGAACTGGCCGAGCAGGAGTGGACCCGTGAGGACAGCGTCAACCGGTTGCGCCGCGCGTACGAGTACCGCAAGCGCCGACTCGGCGCACGCACCGGAAAGATCAGCGACGAGGGTTACGAGGCCCAGTCGCTCGCCTACCAGCAGATGGTCCGCGCGGTGCTCGAAGTACAACGGGCGACTGTCTTGAACTTGCGCAACGAAGGGGAGATCTCCAACGAGGTGATGATTCGCATCGTCCGCGAATTCGATCTCGAAGAAACACGACTGGAAATCTGAGCAGCCCGCTGCCCCACAGCTTCCTCGCACGTGCGCCTGGCCAACGGCGACCAAGTCGCGTACGACCGAGTGCTGATCGCCACGGGCACCCGTGCCCGGCAGTGGCCCGAACCGGCCGATGCCGCCCTGGAAGGCGTGTACACGCTGCGCACGCGCGATGACGCCCGCAGCTGCAACGGGCGTTGGCCGCATGGCCGTCGCGAGTCCTGGTCATCGGCGCCGGGTTCATCGGCTCGGAGGTGGCCTCCGTCTGCCGGGAACTCGATCTTCCGGGGACCGTCGCCGAGCGGGGCCCGGCGCCACCGGTCGGCCCGCTCGGTGGAGTGATCGGCGAGATCGCCGCGGAGATGCAGCGCGACCACGGCGTGGACCTGCGCTGCGGCGTGGCGTGTCATCGCTGGAAGGCGACGCGAGCGGATATGTACGACGTGCTCAGCTCTCCGACGACACCACCAACGAAGCCGACGTGGTACTTGCCGCGCTGGGGTCGATCCGCAACGTGGAATTGCTGCAGGGCTCCGGGCTGGCGGCCGGCTTCCGGGGCGTCGGCTGCGACGCCGGCGGTCGCGCCTTCGCATCAACGGCGTGGTGACCGACAGCGTCTTCGTGGCCGGGGACGTGGCGCGCGCGCCCCACGTGCTCTACGAGTACGAGTTTCTCGCCATGGAGCACTGGGACAACGCCGTGCTCGGCGCTGAAGTCGCGGCTCACAACAGGGTGAACCTCGAGCCCGGGTACTACCCGCACCTGTTGCTACCCGGCTTCTGGTCCGGCCAGTTCGACGTCAACATCAAGTCCGTCGGCGTCCCTCCCTTCGGGGACGAGATCGCCTTCACGCAGTGGTCGGTCAAGGAGCGCCGCTTCGCCGCCGCCGTCACCTTCAACCACGGCAAGTGGCTGCCGTACTACGCGGGGCTGATCGAGCGATCGGTTCCGTTCCCGCCCCCGCCGCCGGGCTGGGATCGGCCCGACGACCTGAAGCCGTTCCCGGCTGAATTCCCGGAACACGGCGTCCCGACGGCGATACCCGACGTTGTCCTGACCGGACACGTCCCGAGCGAGCGCAGAGCCGAGTTCCGGCCACGACGTCGCTGACGCACCCCGGGATCACGCGGGCACAAGAGGAAAGAGACCAGCACCATGAGCGAGGAAACCCCTTGGCAACAGGTCCTTCGCTACGAAAACCGCGCCAACCCGTACCTGTTCTACGCCGAGCTCCGGAAAACACCGGTGGCGCGGCAGCCGAACGGCACCTACGTCGTCAGCATCTAGCGGGAGATCGTTTCGCTGCTCCACGACAACCGGGTCAGCTCGGATCCAACGAAACGTCCCGTGACGGTCCCGGGCGCGGACCCGGCGGAGCCGGTGGCCGAGACGATCACGGCGGCCGATCTGGCGCCGAGCATCATCGAGTCCGACCCGCCCGAGCACGATCGAAACCGCGAGATGATGCTGCGGCACTTCTACGGCCCGGCCCATTCGCCCCACCAGATCTCCGACCTGGATCCCGAGATCCACCGCATCGTCGGCGAACTCCTGGACAACATGAAGGGCAAGACCCGGCAAAACCGGGCGAGCTGCGGGAGGTGCCGGTGCCCGAGCCCGGGCCGGGACTGGTGAAGATCGCGGGATTCTGCACCCACCGTCAGCAACAACCCCGCAGCTCTAACCAGAAAACCCGTGGGGCAAAACATCGGCGCCGCAGCCATGATCGACCTCCGGTGTGGTCGTCGGTGTGGCCCACGCGTAGGCGTGGGCGGTGGCGTAGCAGTGGCGGACCGGTGCGGGAATCCGCAGGTGTCCCCGCTCGGTGATGTGGGATACGCCTTGGGTGCCGGATCAGCCCGCGGCCCGTCGGTGCGGATAGGTGCGGATCGGTGCCAGGAGGCAACCCGAGGTCTCCGCCGCGCGTCTCCTGGGCGTAGGAGATCACCGGCTGAGAGGCAGCGATGTCGAGGAGAACCGGAACGACCGTGGCCACGGCGCTGATCGTGGTCCTGAGCACGGCGGGCACGGCGTTGGCGCAGGGAACCTGGACGCGCGAGGAGTTCCCGGCCAGGCCCGAGACGGCGTCCTACGTGAGCACCGTGTCCAGCGGTGGCGGCGCGACCTGGGCGTTCGGCAGCTACAGCCCGCCCGGCTCGCCGACGTCCATCACCGCGCAGGCGTTCCGCCGCGAGGAGACCGGTCGCTGGGTCGAGGTTCCGGTGCCGAACGTCGGCCAGATCGTGGGATCCGCGGTCACCGGCCCGGACGACGCCTGGGCGGTCAGCCAGTTCACCAAGGTCAGCCGGGGCGCGACGTTGCACTGGGACGGGCAGGCGTGGACCGAGGTGCCGCTGGAGGTGCCGGACGCTCCCCGGATCTCGCCCCACGACGTCACGGCCGTCGGCCCCGATGTCTGGGCCGTGGGCAACGCCTATCGCGACGGTGAATCCCCGCTCTCGCGGAGCTTCGCGATGCGCTGGGCCGACGGCGGCTGGCAGGGGTCTCCGCTGCCGCCCGCCACCGACGAGCAGAACTTCTCCAGCGTCGGCGGCGCCGCGCCGGACGACCTGTGGATGGCCGGCACGACCGTTGCGCGGCCGCAGCAGATCGTTGCGATGCACTGGGACGGCGCGCAGTGGAGCCACGTGCAGGTGCCACCGCTCGAGACCACGGACTTGGATTTCCTCACCGTGCACGACGTCGCGGCCTTCGCGCCGGATGACGTCTGGATCTCGGCGACCCAGAAGCCCTACGACACCCCCGGGCACGGCCAGCCGATCCTGATGCACTGGGACGGCGACCAGTGGGTCCGCGAGCAGGCCTCCGTGCCGCCCGGCGGCACCGGGAAGCTCGTGCGCGCCGACGGTGCACTGTGGAGCCTCGGGGCCGGTGCGCTGCTGCGCTACGACGGCACCTCGTGGCAACAGGTCGACGGGCCGCAGGAAGGTTCCCTCGGCAACGGCGCCGAGCTCCCGGACGGCCGCCTGGTCGGCACCGGAAGCGCCGGCGATCCGATGACCCCGCAGCCGTTCGCGACCGTCCAGAACCGCTGACCCACCCGATTCGCCCTGCGGCTTCCCGGTTCTCCGGCACTGATCGTCCTCTTAGGACATGGAGACCGGGGAGCCGCAGGTTCGAATACCGGGTGATCCCGTTCCGGGGCACGCGTTCTCAGCGGCGACGTGCTCCGCGTGGGTGGCTGAGGAACGCTTCGACGGCGTGCACGAGCTCGCCGGGCGCTTCTTCCGGGACGTAGTGGCCGCCGGGAACGGAATGTCCGCTCACGGCGGCCGGATCGGCGTGGTGCTCCTGCCAGACGCGCACGACGTCGCGGCGAGCGAGGCCGCCTTCGGCGCCCCACAGGACGAGTAGCGGCGCTTGCAGCCGCAGCCCGCGGTCGTGATCCGCCTCGTCGAGTTCGAGGTCCGTCGTGAAGCCCGTCCGGTAGTCCTCGAAGGACGCCCGCAGGTGCCCCGGGTCGCTGAACGCGGCGACGTAGTGCTCGAACGTTTCCCGGTCGACGGCACCGGAATCGAGGACGCGGGCGAAGAAGTGGCCGAGGTACGCCTCGACGTTCCCCCTGATCAGCTTCTCCGCCAGCTCGGGCTGCCGGTGGAAGAACCAGTGCCACATCGCGCTCGCCGAGTCAATGTCGAGCGAGCGCATGACGACCCTGGTCGGCAGGATGTCCAGCAGCGCCAGCGCAGCCACCTCCGCGGGCCGGTCGAGCGCCCACCGGTGCGCGACGCGGGCGCCGCGGTCGTGGCCGATCACCACCGCCGATTCGTGCCCGAGGTGGCGGATCAGGCCGCTCAGGTCGGCCGCGGTGGAACGCTTGTCGTAGCCCGAACCGGCCAGCCCCGAAGCGCCGTACCCGCGCAGGTCCGGGGCGACGACGGTGCGGCCGTGGCTGAGCGGCTCCACGACGTGGCGCCAGCAGGCGCCGGTCTGCGGCCATCCGTGGAGCAGCACGACGAGCTCCGGCCCGTCGCCGACGACCCGGTAGGCCAGCTCCACGTCGTCCAGGCGCACCGACTCGACATTGTCCCGAAGCATTCTTCTCCCTTGTTGCACCAGCGTTCTGGACGGTCCAGCAGCGGCCATCAACCCTCGGCCGCGACGGCCGACGGGTGCCGGGCGAGCACGTCGTCGAGGCGCGAACCGACGTCCGCGCAGTTCCGGCGCACGACCGACAGGAACGACGCGAGCACCGGCGACCGGTCGGTCACCCGGAAGGACATCTGCAGGTGCGGCAGCCGGAATCGCGGCGTGACGTCGCAGAACCAGATGTCGTCGCGGGCGATCAGCCGCATGCGGTCGGGGCCGAGCCCGACCCCCGCGCAGCAGGCGGCCAGGCCGGCGATCGTGTGGACGTCCCGCGCCATCGTGGCGCCGTCGAGGGCGGCCGGGTCCGGCCCGAACGCCGGCCGCAGGTACGAGCTCACCGCGTCCGGGCTGGCGATGAGGTGCTCCTGGGCGAGTTGCTCCACGTCGATGGACGGCAGCCCGGCGTACGGATGCGTTACGGACACGACGGCCACCAGGTGATCGGCGCCGATCGGCACGGTGACCAGGTCCTCCGCCCCGGCGCCGCGCGGGCTGCCCCGGCCCACCGCGACGTCCAGCTCGCCGGCGAGGAGCGCCGCCGCCGCGGTCGGGCTGTCCAGTTCCTGGAGCGTCAGCCGGACGGCCGGGTGAGTGCGGCGGAACCTGCCGAGCACCCCCGGCAGGGGGTCGAGCAGCGCGGATCCGGTGAACCCGATCCGCAGCCGCCCGGTCTCCCCGCGCGCCGCGCGGCCCGCGTCGATGCCGGCGAGCCTCATCTCGGCGAGCGCGGTGCGGGCCCGGGCGAGGAACGCTTCTCCGGCCGCGGTCGGGAGGACACCACGAGAGGTGCGGTCGAACAGCCGCTCGCCGACTTCCCGTTCCAGGGCGGCGATCTGGGTCGACAAGGGAGGCTGGGCGATCCCCAAGGACGCCGCCGCGCGACCGAAGTGCTGGTGCTCGGCGAGCGCGAGCGCGTAGCGGAGGTGGCGGGCTTCCATGCGCCCCACGATACTTCCAGAGTATCGCGGAGGCCATTGTGAGATATCGCGGTGGATGAGGCCGACGGGTGTGGTGTGACCTGAACGGGTCGATGATCACCGCTCCAGAAGGGCCTCACCATGACCCGCCCGTCCTCCTCCGAGACCGTCGTCGTCCTCGTGCACGGTGCCTGGCACTCCGCGCTGCACTGGGCCGCGACGCAGCGCGCCCTCGTGCGTCACGGTCTCGCCGGCGTCGCAGTCGACCTCCCCGGCAGCGGGCTCGACGCACCCGTCCCGACCGGATTCCTCGCGCCCGGTCAGCCCGGGCTCACCAGCGAGAAGTCGGCCCTGAGCGACGTCACGATGCAAGACAGCACCGACGTCGTGCTCGATGCCCTCGTCAACGTCCGCACGCGGTACCGCAACGTCGTCCTGGTCGCCCACAGCGCGGGCGGCGGTCCCGCCTCGGCAGCCGTGGAGCAGGTTCCCGGGCTCGTCGACCACCTCGTGTACCTGTCGTCGTTCGTCCCCGCCGGTCGCCCCCGGGTCGCCGACTACATCGAAGCCCCGGAGCACGCGGCCGCCGTCCAGCTCCCGGCGGTCGGCGATCCGGCGGAGCTGGGGGCCTTCCGGATCAATCCGCTGTCCGCCGATCCGGACGACGTCGCCGCCATCCGCCGGGCCTTCCTGAACGATCTGCCCGCGACGGCGCCGGAATCCTGGCGGCAGTTCCTGCACCCGGACCTGCCGCTGAGCACCTTCACCACGGCGGTACCGGTCTCGCCCGAGCGCTGGGGGCGCATCCCGCGCACCTTCATCAGGCTGACCGACGACCTGGCGATGCCGCCGGCGACCCAGGACCTGATGATCGCGGAAGCCGACCAGGTGGTGCCGGACCGGCCGATGGCGGTGCGCTCGCTGCCGGGCGGGCACTCGCCGTTCGTGACGCGGCCCGGTGAGCTGGCGACGCTGCTCGCCACCGTCGCCTTGCAGCCGACCACCCGATGACGGACCGGCGTTCCCCGGCAGGACGATTCGTCGTCCTGCCGGTCGTCCTGTCCGGGGTCTTCGTCCAGCTCGTCAGCGTGACCGTCATGCAGGTGGCCGTGCCTGACGTGCAGCGGGATCTCGGTGCCGGCCCGGGCGAGGGACAGCTCGTCCTGGCCGGCTACACCCTCACCTACGCCTGCTCGCTGATCCTCTCGGCGCGGCTGGGCGACCGGTACGGGTACCGGCGGATGTTCGTCACCGGGATGGCGGTGTTCACCGGTGCGGCGATCGGGTCGGCCGCGTCGCCCGAAGCCTGGCTGCTGATCGCGGGCCGCCTGGTGCAGGGCGTCGGCAGCGGGATCATGGCCCCGCAGATCCTGTCGATCATCCAGTCGGCACTGCCCGCGAGCCGCCGGCCCGCCGCGCTGAGCGCCTACGGCGCGACCATGGCGGCAGCGTCGCTGGCGGGCCCGTTGCTGGGCGGCGTCCTGATCCAGCTCGATCCGCTGGGACTGGGCTGGCGGGCCGCGATGCTCCTGGCCGTTCCGGTCGGGCTCGTCGCCCTCCTGCTCTCGCCCTCGCTGCCGTCCGTCCGAACAGGACGGACCGGCGGGCGCATCGATTCGGTCGGAGCGGGCCTGAGCCTGGTGGGAACGGCACTGCTGGTGCTGCCACTGACGGTGGGGCGAGACGCGGGCTGGCCGATGTGGACGTGGGCGAGCCTGGCCTCGGCAGTGGCGGTGCTGGCCGGATTCGCGGTTTCCCAGCGAAGAGCGGCGGATCCGCTCGTCCATCCCGCCGCACTGGCCGACCCGTCGACGAGGTGGGGACTGGGGGTCGTGCTCGTCTTCAACGCCGGGGTGCCCTCCTTCACCCTGCTGCTGTCGATGCACCTGCAGGGCGCGCAGGGCTGGAGCCCGGTGCTGACGGCGCTGACCATCACCCCGTTCGCCGTCGGAGCGCTCGGCGGCAGCGGTGTCGCGAACGTCCTCGGGAAGCGCTTCGGGGCCTGGACCCTGGCCACTTCGGCAGTCGCGATGGGGATCGTGTCCGTCGCCGTCGCGGCGACCATCGACGACCCGGCCACCAGGTGGGTGCTGTGCCTCGTCCTCGGCGTGGGCGGAGTCGCCTTCGGGATGTTCACCGCCTCGGCGTTCACCCAGATCATCGCCAGGGTTCGAGTCGAAGCCGCGGTCTCGGTCTCGGGCCTGCTGCCGACGGCGCAGCAGCTCGGCGGCACGCTGGGCGTCGCGCTCGCGGGAGTGGCCTACTCGGCACCCGCCACGAGCAGCGGCGATGCGATGTGGCACGCGATGACCTACGAGGCCGCGGTGTTCGCCCTGGCGGCCGCCTTCGCACTCGGCCTGGTCGCCCGCCGCGAGCCCGTCCACCACCGGCAACCCACCGCCAACGCGGCGTAGCGCCACCTGCCGGAAACCGGTCAGCGGCCTGCGGTGTGGTCGGTGGTGTCCAGGGTGCGGGTGAGGGCGTGGGCTTCGTGGAGGAGGAGGGCGCCGAGTTCGGGTTGCCGCTCCTGGCGGAAGCGGGTCTCGATGCCGGTCAGGGTCAGGGCCCACGCCGGTTGCCCGGCGCGGTCGAACACCGCCGCCGCCATGCCCCAGCTCCCCTCGACCACCAGACCGGGGTTGACGGCGTAGCCGTTGCGGCGGGTGCGGGCGATGCGGGCGCGCACCGCCTCGGGGGAGTGCGTCTCGCCCCACCGGCCCGTCAGGTCGGTCCGCTCCAGGTAGGCGTCGATCTCCGCGTCGCCGAAGAAGGACAGGATGACCAGGCCGGCTGAGACGACGCCGAGCGGGAACCGGGCACCCTCGTAGAGCACGAAGGACCGGATCGGGAAGTCGCCGTCCTCGCGGAGCAGGCACACCGTCTCCTCGCCCCGCAGGGCCGAGAAGAACGCGCTCTCGCCGGTCTTCGCGGCCAGCCGGTGCACGCTCGCGCGGGCGTGGTGCGTGACGTCGTAGCGGGTGCCCGCCGTCTGCCCCAGCAGGTACAGCTCGGGGCCGAGGAACCACCGGCCGGTGCGCCGGTCGCGGTCGACGAACCCCTCCTCCGCCAGGGAGCTGAGCAGGCGGTGCACGGTCGGCCGGGGGAGGTCGGTGGCCCGGGCGAGGTCGCTGGTGGCCGCCCCCGCCTCGTTGACGGCCGACAGCGCCCGGAGCACGGAGCCGACCCGGCCGATCAGATGGGCGTTCGCGCTGGCGCTCATGCCCGCATCCTAACGTCCACTCAGTGAACGCCAGCGCTGGGCGATGGTCATCCGATGAACGGATCGGCCGTCGTTCGGCCTTGTTTCTTGCGGTGAACAGCAGGTTGCTTCTTTACTGCTGCTGTTCGTCCAGCGGACCGATGAAGAGGTGATGAGTTGTCAAAGCTGCGCCCGAGTGCGGCGGAGGCACTGACCGACGTGCTCGAAGACGGGATGACGATCGCCGTCGGGGGCTTCGGCCTGTGCGGCATCCCGAGCGACCTCATCGAGGTCGTCCGCGACAGCGGGGTCACCGGTTTGACGTTGGTCTCCAACAACATGGGCGTCGACGGCAAGGGGCTCGGGCTGCTGCTCGAGAACCGCCAGGTCGCCAAGGTGATCGCGTCCTACGTCGGCGAGAACAAGCTGTTCGCCCAGCAGTACCTGGACAAGGAGCTGGAGGTGGAGTTCGCGCCGCAGGGGACGCTGTCCGAGCGGATGCGGGCCGGCGGCGCGGGCATCGCCGCGTTCTACACCCGCGCCGGCGTCGGGACCCCGGTGGCCGACGGCAAGCCGCTGGCGGAGTTCGACGGCCAGACCTACGTCCAGGAGCGGGGGATCATCGCCGACGTGGCGCTCGTGCACGCGCACACCGCGGACCCCGCGGGCAACCTCGTCTACCGGGCGAGCGCGCGGAACTTCAACCCGGTCGTCGCGACCTGCGCGAAGGTCACGGCGGTCGAGGTCGAGCACCTGAGCGAGGAGTACCTCGACCCGGAGCGGGTCGTGACACCGGGCATCTACGTCGACCGGCTGGTCCTCGCCCGGCCCCGCATCAAGGACATCGAGAAGCGCACGGTGCGTCCCCGCGCCACCGCCCCGGCCGACTAGGAGCAACCCATGACCTGGACCCGCGACGAGATGGCGGCGCTGGCCGCCGCAGAGCTCCGCGACGGCGACTACGTCAACCTCGGGATCGGCATCCCGACGCTGGTCGCCAACCACATCCCGGACGGCGTGGAGGTGACCCTGCAGAGCGAGAACGGCATCCTGGGCCTGGGGCCGTTCCCGTACGAGGGCGAGGAGGACGCCGACCTCATCAACGCCGGGAAGCAGACCGTCACGATCAACCCCGGGGCGAGCTATTTCGACTCCGCGGTCTCCTTCGGGATGATGCGCGGCGGGCACATCGACATCGCCGTCCTGGGCGCGCTCCAGGTGAGCGAGGGCGGTGACCTGGCGAACTGGACCATCCCCGGCGCCCTGGTGAAGGGCATGGGCGGAGCCATGGACCTGGTCGTCGGCGCCCGCCGGATCGTTGTGCTCACCGACCACGTGGCCAAGGACGGCAGCCCGAAGATCGTCGAGCAGTGCACGCTGCCGCTGACCGGTGCGGGCGTGGTCGACCGGATCGTCACGGACCTGGCGGTGATCGACGTGACCGCGGAGGGCCTCAGCCTGGTCTCGCTGGCCCCGGGCGTCACCGAGGACGAGGTCCGGGAGAAGACCGGCGCCAAGATCCGGCAGCCGGTCGCGACGGCGTGATTTTCCGAGCAGGCGTAGCAGTTCTTGGCCGCGATGGACGGAAGTGGGGAGTAGAGCGGTGAACAGTGCACGGAGCGGCAGCGGTTCTGTGATCGTGGCGGGGGCGCGTACTCCGATGGGGCGGTTGCTGGGGTCGCTGAAGGATTTCTCGGGTGCGCAGTTGGGTGGGTTCGC